>NZ_POUB01000139.1 GCF_003236335.1 Micromonospora deserti | reverse complement strand
TCGTGGGAGGGCTGGGGCGAGGCCACCGAGCGGTCCCGGGCCGCGTTCGCCCGCCTGCTCGGTGTCCCGGTCGCCGACGTGGCGGTCGGCGCCGCCGTGTCCCAGCTGCTCGCGCCGGTCGCCGCGGCGCTGCCCGCCGGGGCCCGGTTGGTGGTTCCGGAGGTCGAGTTCACCTCGAACCTGTTCCCCTGGCTGGTGCAGGCCCAGCGCGGCGTCGAGGTGCGCACCGTCCCGCTGGCCGGGCTGGCCGACGCGATCGACGCCGGCACCGACCTGGTGGCGTTCAGCCTGGTGCAGTCCGCCGACGGCACGGTCGCCGCGTACGACCGGATCGTCGCGGCGGCCCGGGCCCACGGCGCGCTCGTCGCGGTGGACGCCACCCAGGCGTGCGGCTGGCTGCCGTTCGACGCGACCCGCGCGGACGCGGTGGCGGTCGGGGCGTACAAGTGGCTGATGGCGCCCCGCGGCGCCGCCTTCGCCTACCTCGCCCCCGCCCTGCGGGAGCGGCTGCGCCCGGACGCCGCTGGCTGGTATGCGGGCCAGGACCCGCACGCCTCCTACTACGGCCCCCCGCTGCGGCTCGCCGACGACGCCCGCCGGTTCGACATCTCGCCGGCCTGGTTCAGCTGGGTCGGTGCGGCACCCGCGCTGGACCTGCTCGCCGACATCGGCGTGCCCGCGGTGCACGCGCACGACGTGGCGCTGGCCAACCGGTTCCTGGCCGGGCTCGGCCAGCCGCCCGGGCAGAGCGCGATCGTCACCGTCGAGGTGCCCGGGGCGCGGGAGCGGCTGGAACGGGCCGGGATCCGGGCGGCCGTGCGGGCCGGCCGGGTCCGGGCCTCCTTCCACCTCTACTCCACCGACGACGACGTCGACCTGGCCCTGGACGCGTTGACCAGCTGAGCCCGGCGGGCCCCGCCGGAACGCCGCCGGGACGCCGCCGCGCCGGACAGCCGGTAGGTGCACGGGCCGGGTGCGGTGGACGGGGAGGGTGCCCGGTGGGATCTGCGGACCCCCGGGAACCCCCGGCTCCCGGTCCCGGTGGCCGACCGGGCGGCGGGGCCGCCCGTCGAGGGTGACGGGACCACCGTCGCGGGCCGGACGGTGGGCGCGGCACATGTGCGCACCGGCCGTCGTGGGGGAGTCGCCGGGTTCGATGCGGGTGGGGGCGGCCCGGCGGGCGCGCGATGTGGCGGGCGGCCCCGAAGCGATGCCGGGGAATGTGTGGGCCATCGACATGGCTGGAGTCACACGCCCGGCCGTAGGTTTCCTGCACGCGACGGCCCTGTGACCACCGTCACCGCCCCGACCGTCGCGCCAGACCTGCGGAGGATGTGGTGATGGCCGGGCAAGCGCTCCTGTCGGCTCGCGGGCTGATCCGCGACTTCCGGGGCTTCCGGGCGGTCGACGGTGTCGACCTCGACGTCGCGCCGGACAGCGTGCACGCGCTGGTCGGCCCGAACGGCGCCGGCAAGACGACCCTGTTCAACCTGCTCACCGGCTTCCTGCGGCCAAGCGGCGGCCGGATCCAGCTGGCCGGGCGGGACGTCACCGGGCTGCCCCCGGAGCAGGTCGCCCGGCTCGGCGTGGCCCGCTCCTTCCAGATCACCAGCCTCTTCCCGCAGCTGTCCGCGCGGGAGCACGTCGAGCTGGCGTTGCAGAGCCCGAGCGGGCTGGGCTGGCGGTTCTGGCGCTCCGCGAAGCTGATGCGCCGCTACACCGACCGGGCGGGCGAGCTGCTGGACATGGTCGGCCTGGCCGAGCTGGCCGAGGCGCCCGCCGAGGCGCTGGCGTACGGGCGCAAGCGGGCCCTGGAACTGGCCATCGCCCTGGCCCTGGACCCGAAGGTGCTGCTGCTCGACGAGCCGACCGCCGGGATGGGGTTGGAGGACGTCGACCGCACGGTCGACCTGATCGCCCGGGTCCGCTCCGGCCGCACCGTGGTGATGGTGGAGCACAACATGAGCGTGGTCGGGCGGCTCGCCGACACCGTCACCGTCCTGCAGGCCGGCAAGGTCCTCGTCGAGGGCCCGTACGAGCAGGTCCGTGCCGACGAGCGTGTTATCACCGCCTACCTGGGAGCCGCCGATGCTGCGCATTGAGAACCTGTCCGCCTGGTACGGCGAGGCGCAGGTGCTGCGGGAGGTCAGCCTCGACGTCGCCGCCGGCGAGGTGGTCACCCTGGTCGGGCGCAACGGTGCCGGCAAGTCCACCCTGCTGCGCTGCGTGATGGGACTGCACGCGGGGCAGCGCGGCACGGTGGAGCTGGACGGGCGGGACGTCGGGAAGCTGCCGGCGTACCGGCGGGCGCGGCTGGGGCTCGGCTGGGTCCCCGACGACCGGGGCAGCTACGCCACGCTGAGCGTCACCGAGAACCTGACGCTGCCGCCGACGGTCGGCCCCGACCCCTGGTCGCTGGAGCGGGTGTACGAGGCGTTCCCCGCGCTGTACCAGCGGCGCGACTCGGCCGCCACCATGCTCTCCGGCGGCGAGCAGCAGATGCTCGCGCTGGCCCGGGTGCTGCGCATGGGCGCCCGGCTGCTGCTCTGCGACGAGCCCACCGAGGGGCTTTCGCCGCTGCTCGTGCAGCAGGTCGGCGACCTGCTGCGGGAGGCCAAACGGCACGGGGTGACCGTGCTGCTGGTCGAGCAGAACCTGCACTTCGCCACCGGCGTCGCCGACCGGCACTACCTGCTGGCCGAGGGACGCGTCGCGGAGGCGATGGACAACTCCGAGGTGCGGTCGCGGGAACGCGAGCTGCTGTCGTACCTCGGCATCTGATGTCGACGACGACCCGCGCCGCGCGCGGGGTGGAGGGAATGGGCATGCGTAGGACGGTAGGTGTGGCCGCCGCGTCGGCGGCCACGGTGATGCTGGTCGCGGCCTGCGGGGGTGGCGGTCCGCAGTCGGGCGGGGACCAGAAGCTGACCGGGAACAAGATCGTGCTGGGCGTGCTGAACGACCAGTCCGGGGCGTACTCCGAGCTGTCCGGCAAGAACTCGGTCAAGGCCGTGGAGATGGCGGTGGCCGACTTCAGGGCGAAGTACGGCGACAGGGCGGTGACCACCGACATCAGCGTGGAGACCGCCGACCACCAGAACAAGCCCGACATCGCCAACACCAAGGCCGCCGAGATGTACGACCGCAAGGGCGTCGACCTGATCCTCGACGTGCCCACCTCGTCGGCGGCGGAGAAGGTGGCCGACGTCGCCAAGGAGAAGCAGAAGCTCTACTTCAACATCGGCGCGGCGACCACCACGCTGACCGGGGCGAAGTGCAACAAGTACACGTTCCACTACGCGTACGACACCTACATGCTGGCCAACGGCACCGGCAGGAGCACCACCGAGCAGGGCGCGAAGAACTGGTACGTCCTCTACCCGAACTACCAGTTCGGCCAGGACATGGAGAAGAGCTTCTCCGCCGCCATCGCCGCCGCCGGCGGGAAGGTCATCGGCAAGGACGCCGCGCCGTTCCCGAACACCACCGGTGACTACTCGACCTTCCTGCTCAAGGCGCCCACCCTGAACCCGAAGCCGGACGTGCTCGGCACCATGCAGGCAGGTGCGGAGCTGGTCAACGTGGTCAAGCAGTACAATGAGTTCAAGCTGCGGGACAAGGGCGTCGGCCTGGCGGTGGGGCTGATGTTCCTCACCGACATCCACTCGCTCACCCCGGCCGCGCTCGCCGGCACCACCTACACGGACGCTTGGTACTGGAACTTCGACGCGAGGAACCGGGAGTTCGCCGACCGGTTCCAGTCCGAGACCGGCACCCGGCCGACGTTCGCGCACGCCGCCAACTACTCCGCCGCCACCCAGTACCTGGAGGCCGTGCAGGCCGCCGGCACCGACGACGCGGACACCATCGTGACGGGCCTGGAGGGCAAGACCGTCGAGGACGTCTTCCTGCGCAACGGCAAGATCCGCGCCGAGGACCACCGGGTGGTGCACGACGCGTACCTGGCCCAGGTCAAGCCGCAGTCCGAGGTCACCGAGCCGTGGGACTACGTCAAGGTGCTGAAGACCATCCCGGCCGCGGAGGCGTTCCGCGCCCCGTCCTCGGAATGCAAGCTGTGACCGGTTTCCTCCAGAACACCTTCAACGGGTTGGTGAGCGGGGCGTTCTACGCCCTGCTCGCCCTCGGGCTCGCGGTCATCTTCGGCATGCTGCGGGTGGTCAACTTCGCCCACGGCGCGTTCTACATGCTCGGCGCGTTCGGCGCGTACGTGCTGCTCACCGAGGCGGGCGTGCCGTTCTGGGCGGCCCTGGTGATCATGCCGCTGGGGCTGGCCGTGGTCGGCATGGCGCTGGAGCGGGCCTTCATCCACCGGCTCACCCGGCTCGACCCGCTCTACAACTTCCTGCTCACCTTCGGCCTGACGCTGATCCTGCAGGACCTGGTGAAGCTGCGGTACGGCGTGCAGTCCAGCCCGTACCAGACCCCGTCGGCGCTGGCCGGGTCGGTCGACTTCGGGGTCTTCGACTTCCCCACCTACCGGGTGTTCATTCTCGGTTTCGCGGTCGCCGTCTGCGTCGGCGTCTGGTGGCTGCTCACCAACACCCGGATCGGCATGGTGGTCCGGGCGAGCACCGAGCGGCCCGAGTTGACCCAGGCGTTCGGCATCAACGTCGGGCGCTGGGTCACCCCGGTCTTCGGTTTCGGCATCGGCCTGGCCGGGCTGGCCGGCGTGCTCGCCGCCCCGATGCGCGCGGTGAACCCGCTGATGGGCGCCGACCTCATCATCGTGGTCTTCGCGGTGGTGGTGATCGGCGGCCTCGGCTCCATCTTCGGCTCGGTCGCCGCCGGCTTCGGCATCGGCCTGGTGCAGGCGTGGGGCGAGGCGTACCTGTCCGACTTCCCGATCGTGTCGCAGACGATCGTCTTCGTCGTGATGGCGGTCGTGCTGCTCTGGCGCCCGGCCGGGCTGTTCGGCCGTGAGGAGGCACCGGCATGACGAGCACCGTCGACACCCCGGCCGACGCGGCCCGCCCGACGCCGCCGTCCGGGCTGGTCACCGTGGCCCGGGCGCCCGGCTGGGTCCGGTACGCGCTGCTCGCCGTGGGGCTGCTGACCGCGCTTTGGTTGCCCAACGGTCTCTACCCGGCGGTGGCCGTGGACATCCTCTGCTGGGCGCTCTTCGCCGTCGCGGTGGACCTGCTGCTGGGCTTCACCGGGCTGATGTCCTTCGGGCACGCCGCGTTCTGGGGCACCTCGGCGTACGTCACCGGCCTGGTGGCGATCCACCTCGGCCTGCCGTTCCCGGTGGCGGTGCTGGCCGGGGCCCTCACGGCAGCGGCGCTCGCGGTGCCGATTGGCTACCTGGCGGTGAAGCGGACCGGCATCTACTTCGCCATGGTCACCCTTGCGTTCGCGCAGCTGGTCTACTACGTCGCCAACGAGTGGCGCTCGGTGACCCGCGGCGAGAACGGCCTGCAGGGTGTGCCCCGCGAGCTGTTCGGGCTGGATCTCCGCGACGACTACTACTTCTACTACGCGATCCTGCCGATCGTGCTGCTCGGCCTGGCCGCCGCGTGGCGCATCGTGCACTCGCCGTTCGGACGGGTGCTGGTCGGCATCCGGGACAACCCGGCCCGGGCTCGGGCGCTGGGCTACCCGGTGCACCGCTACAAACTGACCGCGTTCGTGCTCTCCGGCTTCATCGCCGGGCTGGGCGGCGGGCTGTTCGCCGTCGGGCACCGCTTCGTCTCCCTCGACGTGCTGCACTGGACCACCTCCGGCAAGGCGGTCATCGTGGTGGTGCTCGGCGGGATCGGCACGCTCTGGGGCGGGGTGCTCGGCGCGGCCATCGTGGTCCGGCTGGAAGACTGGCTGTCGTTCTCCGGGTTCGAAGCGATCGGCCTGGTCACCGGTGGCATCTTCGTCCTGGTCGTGCTGCTGTTCCGGCGCGGCATCTGGGGCAGCGTGGCCGCCCTGGTCACCCGCTGGTGGGCGGCCCGCCGGCGGTAGCCCCCGACGGGGTGCCGGCCCTGGGTATGCCGCTGGCCGGCGCCCCGTGTGGGGTGCCGGCCGGCGGGTGTTGGTGGTGTGGGTCAGCTGTTCCAGTGCTGGGTGACGAGGTCGGCGGCCTGCTGTTCCCACTGTGCGTAGTGGTCCGGGTAGGCCGAGACCTGCACGGTCTGGGCGGCCCGGGTCAGCGGCATGTCCTGCCACCCGTCGACCTGCTTGAGACCCTTCAGGAACGCCATGGTCGCGTACTCGGGGTCGGTGATCTGCTCGACCGTGCCCCAACCCGAGCTCGGGCGCTGCTGGAACAGGCCCTGCGAGTCGTGGTCGTTGCGCTCACCCAGGTGACCCAGGTTCTCCAGCTTCGACTCCTGCAACGCGGTCGCGATGGCCACCACGGCGGCCCGCTCGTCCATACCCGACTTCTTCGTCGCCGCGATGATCGCCTTCACATTGCCGACCTGCTCATCGGACAGGTCGATCCGCGACTGCGCGCCCTGCGTACCGTGCGGGATCAGCTGGCCCGTGTCCGGCTTGTCCACCTGCACCGCGGCGGTGGGCTTGACCGCCTCAACCGGGGCGGCGTGAGCGGTAGCCGGGCCGGCGAACACGCCACCGGCGAAGGCCAGACCAGCGATACCAAGAACGCTCTTACGCATGATCGTGTTCATCACAAAGCTCCATTCGGGGGTCGGCGTCACCACCCACGGGGGACCGGGCGAGACGCAAGCACCGTCCGGCGCTCAAAACAAGGGGGAAAGAACCCGGGCACCCCGCACAGAAACGGGGATCAACCGGGAAGATCAGACAGCCCTCCAAGGGGCCGGGGACCCGCGCGGGGGGAGGCCCTCACGCGGCCGGGACCATGTATAACGACCGGCGGCCCGCCATCATTCCGGGATCCGGCCGGCGGCCCACCGCCTCGACGGCGCGGCCCTTACTCGATCGTCCAGGTGATGTAACGACCCGCCGCCCGCCACGATTCCAGGCTCGGAATGTCACCCGTCACACCTCAGAACCGGATATTTCGGTGCCCACCGCCCACCGCCGGGCCACCGGCTGCGCCGGGGCCGCCGACCGTCCGGTCTGACCCACGCGACCCGCCGGGACCTGCACCGGTTCGACCGAACGGCGGCATCGGGGCAGACCGGACGCCGCCACAGAGCCGACACGGAAGGTGAACCCAAGCAACCGGGGTGATCGCCCGACCGTCGGCGTGACAGCGGACACATAAGATACGAACCGGTACCGTATCGTTAATGAACGGCCTACGCTGAGCCGAGTTACGAGTCTGCCCCGTATCGTATCCGCGGTGCGGGTCACCGGGGGGAGAGCCGCACCAATGCCACCGCACGAGAACACCGGACATCCCAGGAGGTGGGCGATCCTCGGCGTGCTGGTGATCAGCCTGCTCGTGGTCGTCCTGGACAACACGATCCTCAACGTCGCGTTGCGTACGCTCGCCGACCCGGTGCACGGTCTCGGCGCCACCCAGGGCGAGCTGGAGTGGTCGATCAACTCGTACACACTGGTCTTCGCCGGGCTGCTCTTCACCTTCGGGGTGCTCGGCGACCGGGCCGGGCGCAAGCGCTTCCTGCTGATCGGGCTGGCACTGTTCGGGCTGGCGTCGCTGCTGTCGGCGTACGCGCAGAGCCCGGCGCAACTGATCGCCGCCCGTGCGCTGATGGGGGTCGGCGGCGCGGCCATCATGCCGGTGACCCTCTCGATCATCGCCAACGTCTTCGACCCGCGGGAGCGGGGCCGGGCGATCGGCGTATGGGCCGGCGCGGTCGGCCTGGCGGTGGCGATCGGGCCGGTGCTCGGCGGGGCGCTGCTGGAGCACTACTGGTGGGGCTCGGTCTTCCTGATCAACGTGCCGATCGTCGCGCTCGGCGTGGTGCTGGTCGCGCTCCTGGTGCCCGAGTCGCGGGACCCGAACCCGGGTCGGGTCGATCTGCTGGGCGTGGTGCTGTCGGTGGTCGGTCTGGTCGCCCTGTCGTACGGCATCATCGACGGCGGCGAGCACGGCTTCGACCGCCTGGTCGTCTGGGGCTCGATCGTCGGCGGCCTGGCGGTGATGGCCTGGTTCGTCGCCCACGAGCGGCGCAGCGACCACCCGTCGCTGGACGTCCGCCTGTTCCGGGTGCCGCGCTTCGCCGCGCCAGTGGCGATCGTCGGGCTGGTGTTCTTCGCCGCGATGGGCGTGATGTTCTTCAGCTCGTTCTACCTGCAACTGGTCCGTGGCTACAGCCCGTTGGAGACCGGCCTGCTCTTCCTGCCGTTCGCCGGCGCGCAACTGGTCTTCGCACCCCGCAGTGCGGCGATGGTGCACCGGTACGGTGGCAAGGCGGTGGCGGCCGTCGGGCTGATCCTGACCGCGGTGGCGCTCGGGGCGTTCGCCTTCATCGACGCGACCACCCCGCTCTGGGTGGTGCTGGTCGTCTTCTTCCTCCAGGGCGTCGGGATGGCCAACATCATGCCCCCGGCCACCGAGTCGATCATGTCGGCGCTGCCCCGGGAGAAGGCCGGGGTCGGTTCGGCGGTCAGCAACACGGTGCGGCAGGTGGCCGGCGCGCTCGGCGTCGCGGTGCTCGGGGCGGTGCTCTCGGCGGTCTACCGCGCCGACGTCGAACCCGCGTTGCGGGACCTGCCCGCCGGGGCGCGCGAGACGGCCGGCGAGTCGATCTCCGGGGCGTACGCGGCGGCGGGTCAGCTCGGACCGGCGGCGCCGCAGCTGATCGCGGTCGCCAACGACGCGTTCGTCACGGCGATGCACTGGGCGGCGGCCCTGGCGGCGATCGTCGCGGCGGTCGGTGTCGCGGTCGTGCTGCGCTGGCTGCCGGGCCGCCCGGCCACCCCGACGGCGGCTCCGACGCCGGCTGGGGAACCCGAGTTGGCCGGGACCGCGTAGGTTCGGCGACAATGTCCGACATGACTTCCACCGCGGACACTCCGCGGTCGCCCGGGCGACCGCGGAGTGTCCGCGCGGACGAAGCGATCATCGAGGCGACGCTGGACCTGCTCGCCGAGGGCAGCACGGTCGAGGCGATCTCGATCGAGGCGATCGCCGCCCGGGCCGGCGTCGGCAAGGCCACCATCTACCGCCGCTGGCCGGGCAAGGAGGCGCTGCTGCGCGACGCGCTGCGGACGCTCAAGGGCAGCCCGCCGGAGCCGACCGGCGGCTCGGTCCGCGACGACCTGATCGTGCTGGTCGGCGCGGTCGGTCACCACATCGACCCGCGGGCGGCGCGGATCATGCCGTGCCTGGTGCCCGCGGTGAACCGCAGCCCGGAGCAGTACGCGCTCTACCAGAACATCATCGAGCCGCGCCGGGCGTTGATGCGGGAGGTGCTGCGCCGCGGGGTCCGCGCCGGCGAGCTCCGCGCCGACCTCGACGTCGAGGTCACCATGGCGATGCTGACCGGCCCGATGCTGGTGCAGCGGGTGCTGCGCTGGCACCCCGACATCGACGAGGCGACCCTGCCCGAGAAGATCGTCGACGGCGTGCTCGACGGCATCCGCGCCCGGTGAGCCGGGCGGCACACCGACCTAGGCGGCGGGCGTGCGCAGGCGGTGCAGGCGCAGCGCCAGCTGCACCTCCAGCGCCCGTTCGGGCTTCTGCCAGTCGGCGCCGAGCAGCTGCCCGACCCGTTCCAGCCGCTGGGTCACCGTGTTGACGTGTACGTGCAGCAGCTCCGCGGCCCGGGCCAGGCTGCCGCCCACCCCGAAGTACGCCTCCAGCGTCTTCACCAGCGCGGTGCCCCGGCGCGCGTCGTAGTCCACCACCGGGCCGATGGTGGCGGTGAGGAACCCGGCGACGTCCCGGTCGCCCCGGTCCCCGACCGCGCCGAGCAGCAACCCGACGAAGCCCAGCTCGGCGGTGCTCGCCCCCTGCCCGGCCCGGCCCAGGGCGCCCAGCGCGGTCAGGCACCGGTCCGCCTCGTGGAAGGTGGCGGCCAGCGACGCCGGACCGGTGGACGGGCCGCTCGCCCCGGCGGTCACCGGCCGGCCGGTCACCCTGGACAGGTCCCGCGACACCGCCCGCGCGCTGCCGCCGGCATCCCGGCCGGGCAGCATCAGCACCACCCGCCCGTCGCGCGCCGCGGCCAGCCCTCCCCGCGTCGAGGCGTACGTGGTGGCCCAGGAGAGCACCCGCTGCCGGGCCGAGCCGGTCGCGGCGATGGCGTCGTCGCCCACCGCCACCAGCACGTGCGGGGAGTCCAGGTCCACCCCGAGCCGGCGGGCCCGGCCGCGCAGCGCGTCGGTGTCCCGCAGCGGGCGGGCGATCAGGTCGTCGAGCAGTTCGCCCCGGACCCGGCCCTCGGCCTCGGCGACCGTACGCCGGAACAGCAGCAGCAGGGCGGTCACCAGCGCGGCCCGCTCCAGGATGCGCTGGTCGGCGTCGACCAGCTCGCCGTCGGGGCGCAGCACCAGCGCGCCCAGGTTCTCCGCGCCGGCCACCACCGCGGCGTACCAGAGCGGGCCCCGACGCACGCTTCGCCCCTCGGTACGCGACGCGGCCACCGCCTCCACGATGTCCGCCCGCTCCGGCTCCTCGATCTCGCCGACCCGGGCCAGCAGCCGCCCCTCGGCGTCCAGCGCCAGCAGCGCCCCGCCGAGCACGTCGGTCACCGCCGCCGCGACGTCCTCCACCCCGCCGCCGCGCAGCACCAGGGCGGTCATCCGGTCGTGCGCCGCGGCGGCCCGCTCCACGGAGGTGCTGTGCGCGCGGATGGTGGTGTTCGCGGCGGAGAGCTCCTCCAGCGCCGAGCGGGTCTCCGCGAGCAGCCGCGCCGTGTCGATCGCCACCGCGGCGTGCGCGGCGAGCGAGACCAGCAGCGCCACCTCCTCGCGGGCGAACGGCCGGGCCGACCGGTTGGCCGCGTAGAGCACCCCGATCGAGGTCGAGCCGAGCCGCAGCGGCACACCGAGGATCGCCACCAGACCCTCCTCGCCCACCCCGGCGTCGATCTCCCTGGTGTGCCGGAACCGGTCGTCCTCCGGGTAGTTCGCGGTGACGTAAGGGGCGCCGGACTGGGCGACCAGGCCGCCGAGACCGGCGCCCATCGGCAGCCGCAGCCGCTGGAACCGGGCCGACACGGAGCCGTCGGTGACCCGCATGTAGGTGTCTCCGCGCTCGTCGTCGTTGAGCGTCATGTAGGCCACGTCGGCGCCGAGCAGGTTGCGCGCCCGATGCACGATCGCCCGCAGCACGTCGTCCAGGTCGCGCAGCCCGGCCAGGTCGCTGACCGTGTCGTACAGCCCGGACAGCTCGGTCTCCCGCCGGCGGCGCCGCTCCAGCAGCGCCCGGACCCGCAGCGCCACCGTCTTGGCCTGCTCCAGCTCCGCCAGCCGGTCGGCGGGCAGCCCGGCGGCCCGGGCGGCGACCAGCGGCCCCTCGAACTCCACCGCGGCCGCCTCCCGCGCGAGCAGTTCCAGGAACTCCACCGGTGACGACATGACCGACATTGTGCGCGGCGCCACTAGTTCGCCGTCCAGCCCCCGTCGAGCGCGATCGACGCGCCCGTGATGAACGCCGCCGGCGGGGAGCAGAGGTACGCCAGCAGCTCCGCCACCTCCTCCGGCTCGATCAGGCGCTTGATCGCGGCCCGGGCCAGCATGATCTTCTCGATCACCTCGGTCTCCGGGATGCCGTGGCTGGCCGCCTGGTCGGCGATCTGGCTCTCCACCAGCGCGGTGCGCACATACGCCGGGCTGATGCAGTTGGCGGTGACCCCGTGCGCCGCGCCCTCCAGCGCGACCACCTTCGACAGCCCCTCCAGGGCGTGCTTGGCCGAGACGTACGCCGCCTTGTACGGAGAGGCACGCAGCCCGTGCACGGAGGAGATGTTGACGATCCGGCCCCAGCCCCGGGCGTACATGTGCGGCAGCGCTCGGCGGACGAGCAGGAACGGCGCCTCCACCATCACCCGGTGCAGGAACTCGAAGCGCTCGACGGAGAACTCCTGCACCGGCGCCACGTGCTGCAGCCCGGCGTTGTTCACCACGATGTCCACGTCCGCGTCGAGCCGGTCCACCGCGTCCGGGTCGGCCAGGTCCACGCCCTCGGCCCGGCCGCCGGCCTCGGCCGCCACCGCCTTGGCCGCCTCGACGTTGCGGTCGACCACCAGGACCGTGGCGCCGGCCGCGCCCAGCCGCAGGGCACAGGCCCGGCCGATTCCGCTGCCACCCCCGGTCACCAGGGCGGTACGACCAGCGAGGTCGACCTGTACGACGTGGGGGACCGCCACGGGTTCTGCCGTCATGGCGCAAGAAGTTACGAGCTGTGTGGCCGGCGGCACATGGGATGGCGACACATACTCGACGGTCGGGGTGTGTGGATCCGATCCTGCCTTCCCGGTCCGGATCGTCCGGTCGCTGCGGGCGCCGGAAATGTCGGGGGGACATGGCACAGTCACCGGCGGCGGATTCGCGTGGAGACCGCCGGCCGATCGGGCCGGCCGACCGGGCCGGCCGACCGGAGGGAGAGGGCGTGGCGAGCGGGACGCCGTCCTTCGAGGCGACCCTGGTCCGCTGGTCCGGCGCCGGCGGATGGGTGTTCGCCCCCGTGCCCGACGAGCACGCGCCGGATGCGGCGGGTCCGTTCGGCCGGGTCCCGGTGGTGGCGACGGTGGACGGCCGCGCCTGGTCGACCAGTGTCTGGCGGGACCGCAAGGCCGGCTGGTTGCTGGCGGTGCCGGCACGGATCCGCGCGGGCAAAGACCACGGGGACGTCGTCAGCGTCGCGATCGAGGTCGACCATGCCCGGCGGTAGCCGCCCCGGCGTGTCCCGGCCGGCGGCCCTTCCCGAGCACCAGTAGTGTGTCGAACACACGTACTGCTGACGGCTGGGGGAGGAGGCGGCGTGCGCGTGCTCGGCGTCGACCCGGGGCTGACCCGGTGCGGGGTCGGCGTGGTCGAGGGAGTGCCGGGCCGGCCCTGCGCGCTGATCGCCTACTACGTCGTCTACACCGACCCCGACGACGAGCTGCCGCTGCGCCTGCTGCACCTGGACCGCTCGTTGACCGAGCTGGTCGCCGAGCACCGGCCGGACAGCGTCGCCGTGGAACGGGTCTTCAGCCAACACAACGTGCGGACGGTGATGGGCACCGCCCAGGCCAGCGGGATCGCGGTGCTCGCCGGGGCCCGCGCCGGGCTGCCCGTGCAGACGTACACGCCGAGCGAGGTGAAGGCGGCGGTGACCGGTTCCGGTCAGGCGGACAAGGCGCAGCTGACCGCGATGGTCACCCGGCTGCTGCGGCTGCCCGAGCCGCCACGGCCGGCCGATGCCGCGGATGCCCTCGCCCTGGCCATCTGCCACGTGTGGCGTGGCGGGACGCGCTCCAAGCTGGCCGCCGCGGCCGACCGGGTACGACGAGGAGGAGCCAGATGATCGCCAGCGTGCGCGGCGTGGTGACCGCGACCGGTCCGGACCACGCCGTGGTCGAGGTGGGCGGGGTGGGCCTGGCGGTGCAGTGCGCGCCGGGCACGCTCGCCGAGCTGCGGCTGGGGCAGCCGGCCCGGCTCGCCACCAGCCTGGTCGTCCGGGAGGATTCGCTCACCCTCTACGGCTTCGCCGACGACGACGCCAAGCAGCTGTTCGAACTGCTCCAGACCGCCAGCGGGGTGGGCCCCCGGCTGGCTCAGGCGGTGCTCGCCGTGCACACCCCGGACGCGGTCCGCAAGGCGATCGCCAACGCCGACACCGCCGCACTGACCCGGGTGCCCGGGATCGGCAAGAAGGGCGCCGAGCGGCTGGTGCTGGAGCTGCGGGACCGGATCGGCCCGGTGCCGGTCGGCGCGGACGGGGCGGCCGGGGTCACCGGCGGAGCCTGGCCAGAGCAGGTCCGCCAGGCGCTGGTCGGGCTCGGCTGGACGGCCGCCCAGGCCGACCAGGCGGTCGCCGCGGTGGCGGAGACCGTCGACGGGGACATCCCGCCCGTGCCCGTGCTGCTGAAGCAGGCCATCCGGCTGCTGGGCCGGACCCGATGACCGGCCCGGACGGCGGCCTGGTCTCGGCGTACGTCACCGACGCGGAACTGGACGCGGAGGCCAGCGTCCGGCCGAAGCGGCTGGCGGAGTTCATCGCCCAGCACCGGGTGCGCGACCAGCTCGACCTGCTGCTCCAGGGCGCGATGCGGCGCGGCTCCCCGCCGGACCACATCCTGCTGTCGGGGCCGCCCGGCTTGGGTAAGACGACCCTGGCCAACATCGTCGCCGCCGAGCTGGGCTCCGGCATCCGGGTGACCAGCGGCCCGGCCATCGAGCGCTCCGGCGACCTGGCCGCGATCCTGACCAGCCTCGCCGAGGGCGACGTGCTTTTCATCGACGAGATTCACCGGATCGCCAAGCCGGCCGAGGAGCTGCTCTACAGCGCGATGGAGGACTTCCGGGTCGACGTGGTGGTCGGCAAGGGCCCCGGCGCCACCGCCATCCCGCTGGACGTCGAGCCGTTCACCCTGGTCGGCGCGACCACCCGGTCCGGCCTGCTGACCGGGCCGATGCGGGACCGGTTCGGCTTCGTCGCCCACCTCGACTTCTACTCCCCGGCCGACCTGGAGACGCTGCTGCACCGCTCGGCGCGGATCCTCGGCGTGCCGATCACCGACGACGGCGCCGCCGAGATCGCCGGCCGGTCCCGGGGCACGCCCCGGATCGCCAACCGGCTGCTGCGCCGGGTGCGGGACTTCGCCGAGGTCCGGGCCGACGGCGTGGTCACCCTGGAAACCGCCCGCGCGGCGCTGACGGTGTACGACGTGGACGCGCTCGGTCTGGACCGGCTGGACCGGGCGGTGCTGACCGCGCTGGTCGACTCCTTCCGGGGCGGCCCGGTCGGGCTTTCCACCCTCGCGGTGGCGGTGGGGGAGCAGCCGGACACCGTCGAGGAGGTCTGCGAGCCGTTCCTGGTCCGGGCCGGGCTGCTGGCGCGTACGCCCCGGGGGCGGGTCGCCACCGAGGCCGCCTGGCACCATCTGGGGCGCACACCGCCGAATGGTACATTTGTCACCGCTACCCCGCCCGCGCCCGATCTGTTCTCCATGGACGCCGATCAGCCGTGATGCGAACGTGATCTGTGCCGCATTCGGCGTTCCCAGGTGCAGGGATTAGACTCGCCGCGGTCTGTACAGGACGTGAGAATCCGCCTCCGCTCCGGTGCCCTTCGTGCCGGACGGGAGGCCAATGGGAAGGTCAGTAACCGTGCTTTACGCAGCCCAGGGTGGCGGGGGAATCGGCGGTCTCACGCCGATCCTCATGATCGCCCTGCTCTTCGGCGTCATGTACTTCATGATGATCCGCCCCCAGCAGAAGCGCCGCCGCGAGGCCGAGGCCATGCAGTCCGCCCTCGCCCCGGGCGACGAGGTGGTCACCATCGGGGGTCTCTACGGCACGGTCACCGGGGTGGACGACGACACCGTCCTGCTCGAGGTCGCCCCGGGTGTGCAGACCCGGTACGCCCGCCCGGCGATCGCCCGGGTGGTCAGCCAGGCCGAGCGCCCCGCCGAACCGGCCGCGGAGGACGCGGACGCCGTCAAGGAGTGACTCGGGCCCGCCCCGGCGGGCGGGGCACCGGCCACCGGTGACCGCCGCGCCGGCCGGGTGGGGCCGTTCCGGGCGGGGCAGCGCCCGCGCCGGAAAAACTGGATAGTTGGGCCGACGCCGGGCGTCGGCACGTCCGGCACCGCTCGACGCTCGCGCGTCGCCCGGTGGACCGTCCGTGCCGGCCAGCGACGCCGGCCCGGGCAGACCGCCGGCCGGGACCCTCGGCCGACACCCGCCGCCGCTGCATCAGCGGCGCGACCGTACAGGGAGACAGGACAGCCGTGGCACCACCTCAGGGACAGATGCGCCCCGGACGGCAGTTGGCCGTGCTCGGGTTCATCTTCGTCGTCCTCTATCTACTGGTGTTCTTCTCGGGCGGGGCCAGCGGTGGCTGGAAGGACCGGCTCGAGCCTCGGCTCGGCCTGGACCTGGTCGGCGGCACCCGGCTGACGCTGGAGGCGACCAACACCGTCGACGGGCGGGCCCCGACGGCGGAGAACCTCGAGGAGGCCCGCCAGATCATCGAGAGCCGGGTCAACGCGTTCGGCGTGGCCGAGGCCGAGGTGGTCACCGAGGGCAACCGCAACATCGTGATCTCCCTGCCCGGCGAGAACCGGGACATCACCGAGGTGGGCAGCGCCGCCGAGCTGCGCTTCCGCAAGGTGCTCAAGGCCACCGACGGTAGCGGCGCGGCCGCCGTCCCCGCCCCGGCGGCCACCCCGTCGCCGTCGGGCAGCGCCAGCCC
>NZ_POUB01000138.1 GCF_003236335.1 Micromonospora deserti | reverse complement strand
CCACCACCCCCACCGACACCTGACCGCCTACCGGCGCGCCGCGCCCCCCGGCGGGGGTGACCAGCCCCGCGCGTGCCCGGCGACGGCGGTGCCCCGCCCTGCGGCGTGCTCCTGATCAGTGACGCTTGAGCGGTGGCTGGCCCGGCGTGTCGTGCCGCCACCGCGCCGACGATCGTGACGAGGCGGAAACTCGGTGGGGAGTGTCGGACCCGCCGGTTAGGGTCGGTCTCGTGACCAAACCACTCATCCAGGCGCGGGGGCTGGTGAAGCGGTTCGGCGACTTCCCCGCCGTCGACGGCATCGACGTCGAGGTGCGCGCCGGCGAGGCGTTCGGCTTTCTCGGGCCCAACGGCGCCGGAAAGTCCTCCACGATGCGGATGATCGGCTGCATCTCCCCGCCCAGCGGGGGCGAGCTGCGCATCCTCGGCATGGATCCGGTGCGCGACGGGCCGGCGATCCGGGCCCGCCTCGGCGTCTGCCCCCAGCTCGACAATCTCGACCCCGAGCTGACCGTCCGGGAGAACCTGACCACGTACGCCCGCTACTTCGGCATCCCGCGCCGGGTGGCCCGGGCGCGCGCCGCCGAGCTGCTCGACTTCGTCCAGCTCGCCGAGCGGGCCGACAGCAAGGTCGAGCCGCTCTCTGGCGGCATGAAGCGGCGGCTCACCATCGCCCGCGCCCTGGTCAACGAGCCGGAGATCATGCTCCTCGACGAGCCGACCACCGGGCTCGACCCGCAGGCCCGGCACCTGGTGTGGGAGCGGCTGTTCCGGCTCAAGCAGCAGGGCGTGACGCTGGTCCTCACCACCCACTACATGGACGAGGCGGAGCAGCTCTGCGACCGGCTGGTGGTGATGGACGGCGGGCGGATCGTCGCCGAGGGTTCGCCCCGGGCCCTGATCGAGCGGCACTCCACTCGGGAGGTGGTGGAGCTGCGGTTCGTCGCCGAGTCGCAGGAGGCGTTCGCCGGCAAGGTCGACGGGCTGGCCGAGCGGGTCGAGGTGCTGCCGGACCGGATCCTGCTCTACGTCGCCGACGGCGACGCGGCGCTGGCCGAGGTCCACGCGCTCGGGCTGACCCCGGCCAACGTGCTGGTCCGGCGCAGCAGCCTGGAGGACGTCTTCCTGCACCTCACCGGCCGCACCCTGGTCGACTGACCGGTCCGCCCACCCTCAGCTGTCGCGGGCCTTCGCCCACGTTAGGAAGCGGTGGGACAGCTCGCCCGGCGCTTCCCGGCCGCCCGGCCTGCTCGGCGGGGACGCCCGCTCGCTCAGCCCGGCCAGGTCGGTCATCGCCTCGTGCAGCAGGGTGCCGAGGTAGATCAGCAGCGCCGTCCGGTCGTGTCGGTACTCGCCGAGCAACGCCAGCCGAGCCGGCGAGCACGGCCAGGCGACGCCACAAACCCGGCAGCGCCAGGAGGGCCGGGCCGCGACGTGGGGGCGATAGCGGGGCATCAGTCCTCCCACCGCACGACCTGCGGCAGTGTGGACACTGCGGGTAAATCCCTCACCAGTGGCCCCCGTTCGCTCGCCACTCCTGGGCCCGGGTCAGCCTCCCGGGGCGTCCCGGCCCGTTCGTCGGGAAGACCTCCGTCGGCGCGGTCGCCCACGCCGGGCGTTCGTTGGGCGTACGGCTCGGGAAGCCCGGCGTACGCCGGGGGAGCGGCAGGGGCGGGCTAAGGCGCCGGCAGCGCCAGAGTCGCAATCGCATGACGGAATCTCCTTCGCCTGGGTGGGGCGCCCCGGTCATCCGCTCGGGACGCCCCGGCCTGGTTCCGCCCGCCGTCTGTCACCCGTGAGCGGTCCCGCTGGCTGACAGTCTGGTGAGGACACCACTACGCTGGGCAGAGGTGCCACGCGGACGCTGATCGCGTCCGTGGGCCGATCGCCCCGGTACGCGGCAGGTACGGAGGTTGTCCGTGGAACGCTCGCCCATGCTCGACCACTTCGCCGAGGAGCTGCGGCTCGCGCGGTTCACCAGCGAGATGTCGCAGAGCGCGCTGGCCGAGGCGCTGAGCTATTCGGCGGCGCTGGTGGCGAAGGTGGAGACCCGCGAGCGCCGGCCGAGCCAGGACTTCGCCCGGCGGTGCGACGCGGTGTTCGGCACCGACGGGCGGTTCGAGCGGATCCAGAAGCGGATCAACGAGGAGACCGTCGTGCCGTGGTTCCGCGACTGGGTAGGCATCGAGCAGGAGGCGACGGCGCTGCGCACATTCGAGCCCCTGTGTGTACCCGGTCTGTTACAGACCGAGGGGTACGCTCGCGCGCTGCTGTCCGGAGGCGGGTTGTTCGCGCCGGACGAGATCGACCAGCAGGTGACCGCCCGGATCGACCGGCAAGGCGTGCTCACCCGCGACCGGCCACCACTGCTCAGCGTGGTCGTCGACGAGCACCTGCTGCGCCGCCGTATCGGTGGGCCGGAGGTGATGCGCGACCAGCTTCGCCATCTGGTGAAGGTCGGCTCAACCCTGCCGCGGGTCCGGATCCAGGTCGTGCCGACGTCGGCCGGGGCGTACGTTGGGCTCGGTGGGCCCTTCGTGATCGCCACCGCACCACAAGGGGAGGACCTCGTCTATCTCGCAGGGCAGCGCCACGGGCAGGTGATCGACCGCGCCGATTACGTGCGGCAGATGGTCGAGGTTTGGGAGTCGATCCGTGGTGAGGCACTATCGCAGCAGCAGTCCCTCGATCTTATGGCGGAAGTGGCGGAGACATGGACCTGACCGGTGCCCGGTGGCGCAAGAGCACCCGCAGCGGCCCCGATGGCGGCAACTGCGTGGAGGTGGCTGACAACCTGCCCGGCGTGGTGGCGGTACGTGATTCGAAGGACCCGGGCGGCCCGGCGTTGACGTTCGAGCCCGCCGTGTGGCGGGCGTTCGTCGCAACTGTTGCCCGGCGGTAGAACCTCATCTCCGGGGAGGGTCGCTTGATGGCGGGAGGTGGCGGAGACATGGACCTGACCGGCGCCCGGTGGCGCAAGAGCACCCGTAGCAACGGCAGCGGCGGTGCCTGCGTGGAGGTGGCTGACAACCTGCCCGGCGTGGTGGCGGTACGGGATTCGAAGGACCCGGGCGGCCCGGCGTTGACGTTCGAGCCCGCCGTGTGGCGGGCGTTCGTCGCCCACGCCGCCGGGCGGAAGTAGCGGCCCTCGCCGTACGACAGCGCCCGCTCCCGATCACAACGGGAGCGGGCGTTTCGGCTGTCCTGACGACCTTGAGGACCGCGAGGAAGTGCAGCGGAGACCGGGAGCGGCAGACGCTTCGGCTGACCGGGACATGCGGGGACAGGATCCCGTTGCGGACGTTCACCCGGCCCGTGTCCGGCCTCTCCGCGATTCCGGGCATCTTCAACAGCGAGAGCTCTCAGGTCGACTGGCAGATCACCAACCTGCACGGCGACCTCGTCGCCGCGATCCACGGCGACGACGAGGGCCTATCCAGCACCAGCGAAGCCACCGAGTACGGCACACCCCGCAACCCCGACGACATCGGCGCGCAGCGGTACGGCTGGCTCGGCGCCAAGCAGCGGGCCGCAGACACGCCGTCGGGGATCGTCCTGATGGGCGTCCGCCTCTACAACACCGTCACCGGCCGCTTTCTCCAAGTCGACCCGGTCGACGGAGGCAGCTGCAACGCGTACGAGTACACCTGCGGCGATCCGGTGAACAAGGAGGATCTCGACGGCAAGTGGATCTCAATCGCCCTCCGCGCCGGGGCGGCGGCCTGCAAGATCGGCCGCTGGTGCATCCGGTCGGCAAAGTGGGCCGGCAAGCAGTGGTGGCGCTACGCCAAGTTCATGGGCAAGAAGTACTGGGGCGCTGGAAAGTGGTTGTGGAACCATGCCCGGTCGGCCGCGTCGGCGCGACCCAAGTGGGGCTTCTGGAACTCACGGAATACGGTGATCGGTTTCAAGTACCGTAGTTACACATACGGGAGTTACCGGTACCTAAAGTTGGACCGCCGCGACGGCTACCGCAGTACGTCCACTGGGTCCGAGGCAAAATGAATTCCAAGGGCAAGCACAAGGCGTTGTACCACTACAGGTGGTGGGGAAGGCGCGTGCACTAAGATGGTGACTGAATTCTTTACTCATCCCGCGCTCGGGCTGGTCGCGACTGACGACCTGAGCACCCCGCTTCCACTGGTCGAGTCTGACCTGCCGGATTGGTGGAACGAACTAGACGAGGAACGGCAGGAGGCTGCGTTCGACGCTTGGTGGCGGTCGTTGGCGAAGTGGCTGAGTACCCGAGGCGCTGACCAGTTCAGCGTTGATGTCCTAGAGCCGAGCGACCGGCGGTCGTTGGAATCGGCCGACGGCGTGACGACCCTTGGCAGAGGCCGGCACACCGGTACCTGGACCCCTCGTGCCGCCGACGTCCTCGGCAGCACGGTGAGCCCGCAGCGAATGGAGATCAACGGCGGCGGCCGGCTGCTGCTACAGCTCACGGGGAACTGGGAGGGGGTCTGTATCCGGTGCTCAGACGAGGAGGCTGAACAGTTGCACGCCCTGTTCGCCGAGGCGCCAGTGCGGCCGTCATAGCGTTCACCTGAAAATGAGCCCTCGGCTTCGGCGGTGTCGAACCCGAGGGCTCATCCCCGTCAGGTAGTCGCCGAGGCGGGTGATCTCCATGGTGATCATTGTTGGCGCGCGGCCGCGATCCTGCGCGAACCGCCCGCGGCATGTCTGCCCACGTCGGTGCCCCTCTTAATCCGCGGGTTCGGGGTTCGAGTCCCTGGCGGCGCACCAGCAGCATCCAGGGGGCATAGTCGATCGGCTATGCCCCCTGGATCATGAGGGTGGATGCATGCTCGCCAAGACGCACCGCAGGTGACCAAAGCGGGGTGGGTTCTTGCCGTGATGGGTTTCCTGCTCTGGGCGCTCTCTCCGGTGCTCTGGATAGCGGGCAAGCTTCCCCTGGACACGAGCCTATTCACTGGCTCAACTGCTTTGATCCCGTGGTTGACTTATCTCGGTACCAGGAAACCTCGGCGGTGATGATCTAGTTGGTCGGGCTCGCCCCCAGCTCAGGGCCCCGGAGTAGTCCGCGAATGTCCCCTTTTGCCTAATCTTGTTCTGGGGGACCGTGTCCGGATGAGGAGCGAGCACGACACTTGTGGATCATGAAGTTGTCTACGCTTCAAGACTCACCAAGGGTGTCGTGCTCGCTGTGTCATCATCGCTCATCGCCGGGGCGGGTCACGCCGCGGCTGCCTCGCGGCAGGGTATGGCAGCGAGGCACGAAATCCCTCTGAGCGCGTTGTCGTTCCAGGTGATCTCGCCGACGGTGAAGCGGAAGCCTGTCGACGGTCCGGGGCCAGGCCCGGTGCACCTTGATCTGGTCGGGTTGCTCGCTCAGTTGCAGCCAGAAGAAGCTGTCGCTCGGACAGTGGGTGATCCGGGCTCCGCGTGCCAGGCGGGCTCGGCCTTGCACCGAGCCCGCCCTTTAGTTCCACCCGATCCTGATCGCGAGCCGTGACAACGCTCACCCGGTTCGGCGTACGTCGTTTGCCCACGAACGTCAGGAACACTCGAGCCGGACCTGCGTCACGCCACTGGCTAGCGCTGCAGTGTCAGCAGGCCCGGCCGGTACGGCAGGAGGCCGTAGTCCATGCCGTCGGAGCTGGGGTCGCGCCCCTGGTAGAGGAACTGGAGATTACACGGGTCGACGGTCTTGGTCTGGTCGGGGTTGGTGCGAACCAGATCGCCGTGGCTGATGTCGTTGGTCCAGGTGGCGCCGCTGTTGGCCTTGCCGGCGAAGGGGTTGTTCTCGGTTGCGGCCTGCGGTGTCCACGTACCGTCCAGGCTGGTGGCGGTGAACGAGCGGAAGAAGCGGCCGTTGTTGCCCTGCGCCTCGACGATCATGAGGTATTGGTTCTGGCCCTGGATCTTGTAGACCTCAACCGCCTCGAACAGGTTGGCCGCCGTGTCGCTCATGATCTTCGTGAACGACGAACCGAAGCTGCCCGGGAAGTTGCCGATGGGCATGCTGGCGCGGTAGATGCCGCCGAGGTCGTCGGCGAAGAACATGTACATGTTCGTGTCGTCGGCGATGAGGGTCTGGTCGAGGGGGGCCCCAGCCGGGAGGGTGCCCGTGAACAGCTGCTGCTGCGCGGACCAGCCGTTGGGGTTGGTGGGGTCGCTCGAGGTGCGGTAGGAGAAGGTGTCTGGCCAACCCCACTGGTAGGCGAGCACCCAGATGTTCTTCGGGGCGAAGTACAACAGCGTCGGCGCGACGGCATTGAAGGACATTCTGTTCTGGGTGGCCGACGCCATGTCGGACCAGTTTGTGAAGGGGCTGAAGGCCGTCGATTCCCAGGCCCCGGCGTCGCCGGCGCCGGTGTCGTGCGTCGTGGCATAGACGATGTTCTGGCCGTTGTGGACGACGGCGGTGAAGTCCTTGAGTGCGACCCACCCCGACTCCGGCTCTGCCAGCGGGCCGGTCGATGTCCAGCGGTAGCTCGACGGAAGAGCACATGCGCTGCCCCCATCGACCCGGATGAGCTGCCACTGCTGGTTGCTGCCGTTCCGGTCGTCCCACTGCTGGATGTTGGCGCCGTCGGCGGTCGACAGGCCCGCCACCTCGGCGACCTTGCCGCTGTTGCGGTTGACCAGCCGGACGTAACCGCTGTCGGAGTCGGCCAGCCGGAACTGCTGGTTGGTGCCGTTAGCGTCGGCCCACTGCACGATCGCCCCACCGTTGGCGGTGGAGAAGTTGAACACGTCGGCGACCTTGCCCGAGTGGCGGGCCTTCAGCCGGTAGTAGCCGCCGCCGGAGTCCACGAACTGGAATTGCTGGTTGTTGGCGTTGGTGCGGGTCCACTGGATGAGCCGGGCGCCGTCGGCGGTGGACGCGCCGTGGACGTCGAGGGCCTTGCCACTGTTGCGGTTCACCAGCACATACCAGGCGGTGGTGTCCACCGTAGCGGCCGACGCCGGCGTCTGGGCCACCGTGAGCAGCCCGCCCACAACCGCCACGACTGCCGCAGCGGCTAACCCCGACCGCCACCGACGACGCCACCTCGCGGGGCGCGCAGATTCAACCGACATAGCATCTTTCCCTTCATGATTTGGACCGCCGACATGAAGCGAGCCGGGCAGTGGTTGGTGAGCGGCCCACTGGCACAGGCATAGACGTCTACATATGTGAGCGCTAACATTGACGGCCAGACATCGCCCGGTGCGTCAACCGTCAAATGCGGCACCCGGGTTGGGTGTGCAGATCCCCCGCGGCACCGGTCGGTCGCCCAGCACCCCGACATGCGGCTCGACGTGACCGCGCAGCGCTGCCGCATCAGGCCCGGACGAGCGATGACCGACCGTCCATGCGGCCGGTTACACGTTCGTGTCCAATGAGTTGCGGCACATCTTCAGCGATCAGCGTGGGGCAAGTCAACCCCCGTGGCCACCCTCCGCGACATCATCCGCGGCACCTTCCGCCTCACCGGCTGGATCAACCGCCAGCGCCCGCCGCGCTCACACCACGCCCACAGCCGCCCTCAACCTCCACGGCATCCCATGATCAAGCGGACATTCCCGGACTACTCCGGGGCCCTGGCCCCCAGTTGGCCAAGCTTGGATGGCGGCGTTAGCGCCAGTGGCGCCACGGTCCCTTGGGATCGTGGCGCCGCGTCGCCGCAGGTGGTCAGCCAGCCGCGGCGTCCTGCACCTCACCGGCCGCACCCTGGTCGATTGAGGGGCTGTATCCGCCGGATGGTCCGGTGCCCGTAGCATCGGCCGGACATCTGGCCGCCGGTGGGCTCGGGCGCGACGAGCGGCGGTGCCGGTGTCGGTTGTGGCGGGTCGGCTGCGGCGGGCAGGACGGGCTGGGAGTGCTCTACCTCGGCATCTTCGCCACGGTCTGGTTCAGCGTGCCGGCCGCGGAGCAGCCGCTGCGCGGCGCGCTGATGGCCGGCAGCGTGGCGGCGCTGCTCACCGCGATCGGCGGCGGCATCGTCACGGCCCGGTCCCGGGGCGCGGACGCCGGCGATGAGCTGCACATACCCCGCGTGACACCGCACGCCGGACGTCACCCGCGAGCGGGTCCGCTCGTGGACTGACAACGCCAGTGGTGCAGAGGTGCAGTCGGTGCACCACTACGACGGGGACGAGGACAGTCCGTCGTGGACGCAGGAGAACGGCTGACCGCTTCACTCGGCTGGTCTCGGGCCCGTCGGCGATGGCGGGGATCTTCGACAGCGACAGACGCAATGACCCTGGGTGCCCCCGGGTGGGCGTGAAACGTTGCTGCCTGGGGTTTGTGAGCCTCGGCTCGAGGGCGGTACATTGTGGAAATGTCGGAGCGTGAGCAGCTGAACCGTAGACAACAAGAAAGGTGAATCAATGACATCTTTGTTGAGGCACGCAGAAGCTGCGGTTCTTTGTATAGTGTTGACAACTGTTTCCTTGATCGCCTTCCCTGTTACCGCCAGCGCAGGAGCCAGCGCAAGCGCGCCCACGTGGAGCGAGGTGTGCGCGCGGTCGTACTCCAGTTGCCAGACCGGCGAGTACTGGTACTACGACGGGGGAGAGCCGGACGACGACCCGCGCACCGCCGATCAGTGCAGCTCAGGAAACCTCGCGAGAATCTGTGTTGCAACTTATGGAGATTATGTATACGTCAAAGACCTAAGAAGTGACGGCAGGGCTGCGATAGGTCTTGTATGGTCCAGAAGCGGTATCCCCGATCGGTACTGTCGAAACAATCAAGGGGCTAACGTTTGGGTTAGATGCAACTTCAACTGGGCCGAGGGCTACCACAAGGCATATACCGGATCATATGAAGGGGGAACCCAGATCATGGACTGTTGTTATAACCGGTTTGAGTTCTGGGATTAGCCTTTCCGGGTTGCTGCCGCTTCGGTGCGAGAGTCGGTTGGGTCGGCTGGGAATCGAGGGTGGATGCAGGCTCGCGAAGACGTTACCGCAGGTGACCAGGGCGGGATGGGTTCTTGCCGTGACGGGTTTCCTGCTCTGGGCGCTCTCTCCGCTTCTCTGGTTAGTGGGAAAGCTTCCCCTGGACACGAGCCTATTCATTGGCTCAACTGCGTTGCTCCCGTGGTTGGTTTGTCTCGGTACCAGGAAACCTCGGTGGTGAGCTCTTGCTGGTCGGGGCCGCCCCCGGCGGTCGGCCCCGACGACACTCCGCTTGCACGTCTTTGAGGGCCGGGGGAGCAGGAAACTGGCGCGACAGCGCCGGTGGCCGATCGTAGGGTGGCGGTCATGTCGTACCCGGCCGGTAGGAAGGCCGATGTGGGCGGGAAACAGGGGTGGTCGGGGTGAGCGTGGCGGTGCGGGCGCGGCCGACGCCGCCCCGGGTGCCGGCGCTCGCGGTGCTGGCGTACCACCTGGTCGGCTACCGGCGCACCTGGCGGGCCGGGGTGTTCTCGTCTTTCCTGCTGCCGGTGCTGACCGTGGCCGGCTTCGGCTTCGGTGTCGGTGCGTACATCGACCAGGGCGTCGACGGCGTGCGCTACCTCGACTGGCTGGTGCCCGGCCTGCTCGCGTCGACCGCGGTGCAGGTGGCCATCGCCGAGTCGACCTGGCCGGTGTTCGGCAACTTCCAGTGGACCAAGACCTATTTCGCGCAGAGCACGGCACCGCTGCGGGTGGCTGACATCCTCACCGGCCACCTGGCCTTCGTGCTGTTCCGGGTGCTCAGTGCCAGCGCGGCGTTCCTGCTGGTCACCGCGCTGTTCGGCGCGCTGGTCTCGCCGTGGGCGGTCACCGCGCTGCCGGTGGTGGCACTGCTCGGCCTGGCCGTGGCCGCGCCGACGTTCGCGTACACCTCGGCGGTGTCCACGGACAGTTGGCTGGCGATGCTGTTCCGCTTCGCGGTGATCCCGATGACCCTCTTCGCCGGGGTGTTCTTCCCGGTCGAGTCACTGCCCGTGGCGCTGCGCTGGCTGGCGTACGCGACCCCGCTGTGGCACGGCGTCGACCTGTGCCGGGCGGCGACACTCGGCGTCGCTCCCCAGTGGTCGGTCGCCGGTCACCTGCTCTACCTCGGTGCCTGGGCGCTCGCCGGCTGGCTGCTGGCCCGGGCCGCGTTCCGGCGCCGGCTCGTCATCTAGGGAAGGCATCTGGTGGTCAGTCTCGTCCTGCCCCGGCTGGTCGACGTCTCCGCCGCGTCCCGGCGGTCGGTCTCGGTGGCCGAGCGCAACGTCGCGGCCCTGAGGTCCGTCTACTGGCTGCTGCTCATCTCCGGTTTCGTGGAGCCGCTGCTCTACCTGCTCTCCATCGGCGTCGGGGTGGGCGCGCTGGTCGGCGACCTCACCCTGCCCGGCGGCGAGGTCGTGACGTACGCCGCGTTTGTCGCGCCGGCGATGCTCGCCTCGTCGGCGATGACCGGCGCGCTGGCGGAGACGACCTTCAACTTCTTCGGGAAGATGAAGTACATGCGGCTGTACGACGGGGTGATCGCCACCCCGGTGCAGCCGTTCGAGATCGCCCTCGGCGAGCTGGGCTGGGCGATGCTGCGGGGCAGCGCGTACTCGGCCGCGTTCCTGGTGGTGATGGTGGTGATGGACCTGACCACGGCGGTGCGGGGGTTGGTCGCGTTCCCGGCGGCGGTACTGGTCGGCTTCGCCTTCGGGGCGCTCGGCATGGCGATCACCACCTTCATGCGTAGCTGGCAGGATTTCGACCTGATGGGCTCGGCGCAGTTCACCCTCTTCCTCTTCTCCGGCACGTTCGTCCCGGCGGAGGCGTATCCGGCCCTGCTGCGCTGGATGGTCGAGGTGACCCCGCTCTATCGCGCCGTGCACCTGATCCGCGACATCTCCGTCGGCACCGCCGGCTGGGCCTGGCTGCTCGACGTGCTCTACCTGCTCGCCGTGCTGGCCGTCGGCCTGCTGGTCGCTTCGCGCCGGATGGGCAGGCTGCTCTACCCGTAGGGTTGACCGCCGCCACCGCCGGGCATGTCGCAGGGACACAGCCGACCACGAGGGAGGGGCGATGGCCTCCGACGAGACGTCCGCCCGCGGCGGGCGCGACCGTGACGGGGCGCCGGCCGCCGGCCGGGCCGGCGGTGACCGCCGCGCGGGCCCCGCCCACCCCGCCGACCGGTCCGCGCCGGGTCGCGGCGGGCGCACCGGTCCGGTCAGCCCGGACGACGGGCCGGACCGCCCGACCGAGCTGCCGGGCATCCGGTGGAGGGCGGCCCTGCGTCGCACGTTCCGGGAGTTCCAGGACGACAGCCTGATCGACTGGGCTGCGGCGTTGACCTATTTCGGGGTGCTCGCCATTTTCCCCGGCCTGCTGGTGCTGGTCTCGATCCTCGGCCTGCTCGGGCCACGCGCGACCGAGGGCGTCAAGGACACCGTCAACCAGGTGGTGCCGGAGGAGAACATCCGGCAGATCGCCGAGAGCGCGATCGACCAGGCGCAGCAGACCGGCGGGTTCGCCGGCCTCGCGGCGATCCTCGGTCTGCTTGTCGCGTTCTGGTCCGCGTCCGGCTATGTCGCCGCGTTCATGCGTGCCTCGAACACCGTCTACGACGTGCCGGAGGGGCGGCCGATCTGGAAGAAGCTGCCGATCCGGATCGGCGTCACCGCGGTGATCGGCGTGATGCTGCTGGCCAGCGCGCTGATCGTGGTCTTCACCGGCGGCCTCGCCGAACAGGTCGGCGAGGCGATCGGCCTCGGCTCGACGGCGGTGACGGTGTGGAACGTCGCCAAGTGGCCGGTGCTGCTGGTCCTGGTCAGCCTGATCTTCGCCCTCCTCTACTGGGCCTCGCCCAACGCGAAGCCCGGCGGCTTCCGCTGGGTCACCCCGGGCAGCGTGCTGGCCGTGGTGATCTGGCTGGTGATCTCCGGCCTCTTCGCTCTCTACGTCAGCAACTTCGGCTCGTACAACAAGACGTACGGCGCGCTCGCCAGCGTGATCATCTTCCTGATCTGGCTCTGGCTGAGCAACATCGCGATCCTGCTCGGGGTGGAGTTCGACGCCGAGCTGGAGCGCAGCCGCGCCATCACGGCCGGTCACGGCGAGGACGAGGAGCCCTACGTCGAACTGCGCGACCACCGCAAGCTCCGCAAGAGGCGCAACGCCGGCCGCCGCTGACCCCCGGTCGCCGACCCGCCCCGCCGGCCGCCCCCGACGGCGGGCGGTCTGGGTACGAACGGAGTTCGCGCGGGGCGCCCGGGTATCCGGGGACGTCCGGGCTGCGGGTGGTGTACACGGAGCGAGATCGCCCAGGCCGCAGCCGGTGATCCTTTACTTGATCCACTGATAGCTTTTGTTCTGGCGGACAAAAGTTGATGTCAGATTCGCTGAAGCTCTGGACAGCTGCCACGGAAGACTCCTACTGTGTCGGACACGACACATCGACGTTGCGTCGATGTGAAGCACGGCCCATGAAGAGGTGAGTCCGGTGCGGACCGTCGACCCCCTGCACGTACGGTTGTTGCGGCTGCTGCGCGACGAGGGGGCGGTCTCCCGGGCCGAGCTGGGCGACCGGCTGCAGATGCCGCGGCCCCGGCTGCTCGCCGAACTGGAGCGCCTGGTCGGCCTCGGCTACGTCGCCGAGGCGGGCCTCGCCGCGTCCCGGGGCGGGCGGCGCTCCACACTGGTCGAGCTGAGCCCGCACCTGCGCTTCGCCGCCGTGGACCTCGGCGCCAGCTCGATCGACGTCGAGGTGGTCAACGGCCGGCTGGAGCCGGTCGCCGCGTACGCCGAGGCGGCCGACATCCGCTCCGGCCCGAAGGTCACCCTGCAGCGGGTCAACGAGCTGCTGCACAAGGCGAAGGTGGACGGCGCGTACGAGCGGCTCGACGCGGTCGGCATCGGGGTGCCGGGGCCGGTCAGCTTCCGCGACGGGGTGCCGGTCTCCCCGCCGATCATGCCGGGCTGGGACCGTTTCCCGGTCCGCGAGCTGCTCACCCGCGAGCACGGCTGCCCGGCCGTGGTAGACAACGACGTCAACATCATGGCGGTCGGCGAGCGGCACGGCGGGGTCGCGCACTCGGTTGACGACTTCCTCTTCGTGAAGATCGGCACCGGGATAGGGTGCGGGATCTACCTCAGCGGCGAGGTCTACCGGGGCACCGACGGCTGCGCCGGCGACATCGGCCACATCCAGGTCGACTCGCACGGTCCGATGTGCTCCTGCGGCAACGTCGGCTGCCTGGAGGCACTGTTCAGTGGCGCCGCGCTGGCCAAGGACGCCACCGCCGCCGCGCGCAGCGGCACCTCACCCACGCTGGCCGAGCGGCTCGCCGGGCGGGGCGCGGTGAGCGCGATCGACGTCGCCGAGGGCGCCGTCGAGGGGGACGTCACCTGCATCCAGCTGATCCGTGACGGAGGGCGGCGGGTCGGCGGCGTACTGGCCGGGCTGGTCAGCTTCACCAACCCGTCCATGATCGTGATCGGCGGTGGGCTCGCCCAGCTCGGTCACATCCTGCTGGCCGAGATCCGCAGCGTGGTCTACCGCCGGTCGCTGCCGCTGGCCACCGGCAACCTCCCGGTCGTCCTGTCCGAGCTCGGGCCGCGTGCCGGGGTCGCCGGCGCCGCCGTGCTCGCCAGCGACGTGGCTTTCGCGGAGGCGTCATGAGCGAGCGTCAGCGAGCGGATCACCGGCACGGCCCGACGGTGCTTCGGGACGGCACGCAGCGACGCGGATCGCCGGCACGAGCGAGCAACCCGAGGAGGTCGTCGTGACAGATGCCCCGCTGGTCGAAGCCCCCGCCGGCACCGTCGCGGGCGAGGTGGTCCTGCGCCTCACCGACGTGGTCAAGACCTTCCCCGGCGTTCGGGCGCTGGACGGGGTGCAGCTGGAGGTACGCGCCGGCGAGGTGCACTGCCTGCTCGGGCAGAACGGCGCGGGCAAGTCCACCCTGATCAAGGTGCTGGCCGGCGTGCACCGCCCGGACTCCGGGCAGGTGCGGTGGCGGGGCGAGCCGGTCAGCTTCGCCAACCCGCAGGCCGCGATGCGTGCCGGCATAGCCACCATCTACCAGGAACTTGACCTGGTCGAGGACCTCTCGGTCGCGGAGAACGCCTTCCTCGGCCACGAACCGCGCCGGTTCGGGTTCATCCGCCGCGGCCGCATGGCCCGGCGGACCCGGCAGATCCTCGGCCGGCTCGGCCACGCCGAGATCCCGCCAGGGCGGATGGTCCGCGCGCTGCCCGCCGCCGGCAAGCAGATCGTCAGCATGGCCCGCGCCCTCTCCCACGAGGCACGGCTGATCATCATGGACGAGCCAAGCGCGGTGCTGGCCCACGACGAGGTGGGCAACCTGTTCCGGATCATCCGCGAGCTGACCGCCCAGGGCATCGCGGTCATCTACATCTCGCACCGGCTGGAGGAGATCCGCGAGATCGGCGACCGGGTCACCGTACTCAAGGACGGCCGGACCACCGCGGCGAACCTGCCGGCCCGCGACACCCCGACCCGCGACCTGGTGAGCCGGATGACCGGCCGCACCATCGAGTACGTCTTCCCGGAGCGTCCCGCCGCCGACCCCGGCGGCGAGGAGCTGCTGCGGGTGGACGGGCTGACCCGGGCCGGCGAGTTCGCCGACGTCTCGCTCACCGTCCACGCCGGGGAGATCGTGGGCGTCGCCGGGCTGGTCGGCTCCGGCCGGTCGGAGCTGCTGGAGACGATCTACGGCGCCCGGCGTGCGGAGGCCGGCTCGGTGCGGATGGCCGGCAGGGTGCTGCGTCCCGGCAGCGTGCAGGCGGCGGTCCGAGCCGGCATGGGCATGGCGCCCGAGGAGCGCAAGAGTCAGGCGCTCCTGCTCGGCGAGCCCATCTACCGCAACGTCACCCTGGCCACCTTCGGCCGGTACGCCCGGATCGGCTTCACCGACGCCGGCCGGGAACGCGCCGAGGCCGACCGGGTCGCCGAGTCCCTGGAGCTGCGTCCCCGCGACGTACGCCGGCCGGTGCGCACCCTCTCCGGGGGCAACCAGCAGAAAGTCGTGGTCGGACGGTGGCTGCTCGGCGACACCCGGCTGCTGCTGCTCGACGAGCCCACCCGGGGCGTGGACGTCGGCGCCCGCGCCGAGCTCTACCAGGTCATCCGGGCCCTCGCGGCCCGCGGTGTCGGCGTGCTGCTGGTCTCCAGCGAGGTGCCCGAGGTGCTCGGCCTGGCCGACCGGGTGCTGGTGATGCGGGAGGGACGGGTCGTCCGTGAGGCCCCGGCCGGCGAACTCGACGAGAACAGTGTGCTCGACCTCGTCATGGCGGGGTCCCTGATGGAAGGCGCACCGGCATGAGCGATGTGACTCCCACCCCCACCGCGGCGCCGGAGCGGGCGACGCAGCTGCCGGCGCAGTCACCGCCGGTGGACCCGGCGCAGGCCGCGGCGGCCGGACGGGCGGCGAGCGGCGGCGGCCGGCTCTCCTGGTGGCGCGGCGACGGCGGCGACGGCGTCCGGCGCAACCTCGGCCTGATCGCGGTGCTGGCGGTGCTGATCGTGATCGGCATGCTCACCCGCCCCGACCTCTACTCCAACCCGGACTGGGTGTGGGGCAACGTCCTCAGCATCCTCAAGCTGGCCTCGGTGGTCGGCGTGGTCACCGTCGGGATGACCTTCGTGATCATCGGCGGCGGCATCGACCTGTCGGTCGGCGCCATCGTCGCGCTGGCCGGCGTCTGGTGTACCACGGTGGCCACCCAGAGTTACGGCGCCGGTGGCATGATCTTCAGCGCGCTCACCGTCGGGCTAGCGGTGGGCCTGGTCAACGGCCTGCTCATCTCGTACGGCCGGCTGGTGCCGTTCATCGCCACCCTGGCCATGCTGGTCGCGGCCCGCGGCCTGGCCGCGGAGATCTCCGACAAGCAGACGCAGGTCTCCGACAACGCCACCATCAACGGCATCGCCAGCACCGACGTGCTCGGCATCCCGCTGCTGGTCTACATCCTCGCCGCGGTGGTCGCGGCCGGCTGGGTGCTGCTCAACCGGACCACCTTCGGCCGCCGCACCGTCGCGGTCGGCGGCAATCCGGAGGCGGCCCGGCTGGCCGGCATCGACGTCAAGCGGCACACCGTGCTGCTCTACGCGCTCTCCGGCCTGTGCTGCGGCATCGCCGCCATCATGCTCACCGCCCAGGCCACCTCGGCGCAGGCGGCGATGGCGAACCTCTACGAGCTGGACGCGATCGCCGCCGCGATCATCGGCGGGACGCTGCTCAGCGGCGGGCGGGGCACCATCATCGGTTCGCTGCTCGGGGTGGTCATCTTCGCCACCATCACCAACCTCTTCGCCATCAACGGCCTCTCCACCGAGGCCCAGAACATGGTCAAGGGCGGCATCATCGTCGCCGCCGTCCTGGTCCAGCAGGTGCAGTTCCGCAGCCTCACCCAGTTCCTCGGCCGCAACCGGCTCACCACCACCTGACCCCACC
>NZ_POUB01000137.1 GCF_003236335.1 Micromonospora deserti | reverse complement strand
GGGCTGGCGGGCCGCCGCCCGCGCCGCCGCCGAACTCTGCCGCACCCACCCGGTCACCTGGGCCGCTGCCGCCGGGGTGAGCGTCGTCGCCGGGCTGCTCGCCGTGCTGGTCACCCCGATCGCGGTGCCGATACTCGCCGGCTACGCGGTCGCCGCCCTGCACGCGGTCGCGCACCGCGCCCCGCTCGCCCCGGTGAGGCAGCCGTGACCGGCGAGGAGTCCGCGCTCACCGTCGACGGCGTGCCGGTGGCCCGTTACGTCGTCGACCCGGCGGTGGACGCCCGGCACGGTCCCCGCCCGTACCTGCACCCGGTGCGGACCCTCGGCGGCACGGTGGTGACCGACGCGTTCCCGGCCGACCACGTCTGGCACCTCGGCGCGTCCCTGGCCGTGCAGGACGTCGCCGGCGCCAACCTGTGGGGCGGGCGCACCTACGTCCGCGACGTCGGCTATACCTGGCGCGACGACCACGGCCGGATCGCGCACACCCGGTGGGAGACCCGGACCCCGCAGCGGCTCGCGCACCACCTGGAATGGCGCGACCGGACCGGGGCGGTACTGCTCACCGAGCGCCGGGAACTGGCCGCGCTCCGGCTCGGCGAGCGGGCCTGGGCCCTCGACGTCGGGTACGCACTGAGCGCCCCCGCCGATCGGGACATCACCCTGGGCAGCCCGGCCACCAACGGCCGCCCCGGCGGCGCGGGCTACGGCGGGTTCTTCTGGCGGGCGGTGAGCGCCACACCGGCCCGTGCGTTCACCGCCGCCGCCGAGGGCGAGGAGGCGGTGAACGGCAGCGCCGAGCCGTGGGTGGCGCTGACCGGTACCGGTCCGGACGGGTCCGCGTACACCTTGGTGCTGTCGGGGCTCGGGGCGGGGGACCGGTGGTTCGTCCGGACCGCGATGTACCCGGGGGTGTGCGTGGCGTTCGCGTTCGACCGGCCGCGGGTGGTGTCGGCGGGCGCGACCCGCGCCGGCCGGCACCGGGTGGTGGTCGCCGACGGCACGCTCGACCGGACGGCGGCCGCCGCGCTGTCCGGCGGGCCGGTGCCGGGGTGACCGGGACCGCCGGCCCGGGGCGGCCGGAGGTGGTGACCGTCGGCGAGACCATGGTGGTGCTCACCCCGGCCGCGTCCGTGCCGCTCGACCGGGCCGACAGCGTCGGCGTCGGGGTCGGCGGCGCGGAGTCCAACGTGGCGGTCGGCCTGGCCCGGCTCGGTCACCGCGCGGTGTGGGCCGGCCGCGTCGGCGACGACCCGTTCGGCCGTCTCGTCGTCGCGCACCTCGCCGCCGCCGGGGTCGATGTGGGGTCGGTGCGCACCGACCCCGCCGCCCCCACCGGCCTGTACGCCAAGGACCCGCGACCGGCGGGCACCCGGGTGCACTACTACCGGGCCGGGTCGGCGGCCTCGCGGCTGGACCGCACCGTCCTCGACGACCCCCGGCTGGCCGGCGCGCGGGTGCTGCACCTGTCCGGGATCACCGCCGCCCTCTCCGACACCTGCCGGGACCTGGTCGAGCACGCGCTCACCCGGCGGCCACTGGCCGGCACGCTGATCAGCTTCGACGTCAACCACCGGCCCGGGCTCTGGTCCGCCGACCTCGCCGGGCCGGTGCTGCGCCGCCTCGCCGACCGTGCCGACGTGGTCTTCGTCGGGTTGGACGAGGCGCGGGCGCTGTGGGGGAGCGCGCACCCGGCCGACGTGCGCCGGCTGCTGCCCGCACCCGAGCTGGTAGTGGTCAAGGACGGGCCGGAGGCCGCCACCGAGCTGCCCCGGCACGGGCCGGCCACCGTCGTGCCCGCGCCGCGGGTGCCGGTGGTCGAACCGGTCGGCGCGGGCGACGCGTTCGCCGCCGGGTGGCTGTCGGCCCGGCTGTGTGGGCTCGACCCGGTGGCGCGGTTGCGCTGGGGCCACCTGCTCGCCGCCCACGCTCTCGGGGTACCCGGCGACACCGCCCCGCTGCCGGCCCGGGACCGGCTCGACACGCTGGCCGCCCTCCCGGCGGAGCGCTGGGCGAGGCTCGACCTGCCGAAGGAGACCGTCGATGGCCGCACCTGACTTCGCCCCGCTCTTCGCCGCCGCGCGGGTGATGGTGATCCTGCGTGACCTGCCTCCCGACGAGACGGTCCGGCTCGCCACCCGGGCCTGGGACCTCGGCATCGACGTGGTGGAGGTGCCGGTGCGCACCCCGGACGCGCTGCCCGCCCTGCGGGACACGGTCGCGGCGGGCCGGGAACGCGGGCACCCCGTCGGCGCCGGCACCGTCTACACCCCCGAGCAGGTACGCCTGGCGGCCGGGGCCGGGGCGGCGTTCACCGTCGCCCCCGGCCTCGACCTTGCCGTGGCCGACGCCGCCGCGGCGCACGGACTGCCGCACCTGCCCGGGGTGGCCACCCCCACCGAGGCGCAGCGGGCCCGCGACCACGGGCTGCGCTGGCTCAAGGCGTTCCCCGCCGTCAGCCTGGGGCCCGCCTGGTTCCGGGCGGTCGCCGGGCCCCTGCCCGAGCTGCGCTTCGTCGCCACCGGCGGGCTGGACGCGGCGAACGCCGCCGACTTCCTGGCCGCCGGCGTCCGGGTGGTCGCGGTCGGCTCGGCGCTGGCCGACCCACGGCAGGTCGACCGGCTCGCCGAGCTGGCCGCCGCGCCCCGGTGACCGCCGCGCCCCCGGTGACCGCTGGGGGCCGGGCCGTGCGGCGGCGCCGGTCGGGCCGCGGCGGCCGCGTCCGGGAAGCGGGGTCTACCCGAGCCGGATAGCGTCGCCGTCGACCGTCACGGCGGTCGCGGGCAGCGCCCGGGTCGCCGGGCCGCTGCGCACCGAGCCGTCGGCGATGTCGAAGACGCTGTTGTGGCACGCGCAGACGATGGTGCCCTCGGTGACCGAGGTGACCGTGCAGCCCTGGTGGGTGCACTGGGCCGAGAACGCCTTGATGGTGCCCGCCGTCGGCTGGGTCAGCACGACCCCCTGCGCGGCGAGGACCCGTCCCCCGCCGACCGGGACGTCGGCCACGGTGGCCAACACCGGCCCGCCGGCCGGGGCTGCCGTGCCGTCGCCCGTCGGATCCGGGGCGGACGCGCCCGGCGCAGGGGTGGCGGGTGCGGGAGCGGCCGGGGCGGGCGCCGCCTGGCCGTACGTCTGACAGCCGGCCAGCGCGCTGACGCCCGCCGCGGCGGTCCCGGTCAGCACCGCCCGGCGGGACGGGCCGTGGCCCGGGTCGTCGCTCATCTGCCTGCCTCCTGTGGATCGATCGGTGGGCGTCACCGGTGGACGCCGAACGTGGTGAAGTACCAGACCGAGGAGGTCAGCCAGACCCCCATGAGCGCGGTGAAGAGCACCCCGCCGAGCACCGGCAGCGTCCAGCCGGCCAGCCCGGGCCGGGGCAGGGCGAGCATCTTCGTGGTGAACGCGCCGAAGAAGAAGCAGCCGAGCGCCGAGTGGGCCAGCGTACGCAGGTCGTGATCGGCGAAGCCCAGCGCGTAGAGGCAGTGCACCGCGACCGGCACGGCGAGCAGGAAGGCGATCCGCCCCGACCAGCGGTGCGCGGCTCCGGCCCAGGACGGGGAGAACGGTCCGAGCCGGCCCCACATGGCCAGCGCCGAGAGCAGCTGCCCGACGGCGAAGAGTGCTGCCGCGCTGCCCAGCCAGACTTTAACGGTCTGCGGGCCGGAGAAGCCCGCCACGTTCACCGCGATCCCGGTCGGCGTGTGGGTCCGGCCGTAGACGCCCAGGGCGACCGCCACGGCGGCGCCGACCAGCAGCGGGACGAACAGCGTCGTCGGCCCGGCCGCCCGGGGGGCGGGGGCCGACCGGGCGGGCGCGGGCTCGGGTAGCACCTGGACGGCCGGCCCGTCGTACCCGGCGTGCGCGCCGCCGCGCCGGTGCTCGGCCATCACCCACCGGCCACGGGACCCGGGATCACCGGCTCGGCGGTGATGCGTACGCCCCGGACGATGGTGGTGCCGAACGCCGGGTCCAGCGGCGGCGCGGCCACCGGCTCGCCGTTCCAGGTGACCACCCCGATCTGGGTCCCGTCCGGCCGCATGATCCAGCCGCCGTCCACACCCGCGTCGCGCACCCGGGCGGTGGCGCGGTACAGCACCGGGGCCCGCTCGGCGGTCGCCGTGGCGGTGAACCGCCACCGTCGTTCACCGACGACCAGTTCCCCGGCGGCCCGTCCGGCCTCGACGGTGCCGGTGAGGCGGGCGCCCTCCTTGCCGGTCAGCGCCAGGTCGCCGTCGGTGGCGGTGCCCCGGAGCCAGATCTCCAGGCGTGTGCCGTCGCAGACGTAGGCGACGGCCGCGCCGGCCTCGACAGAGATGGCGATGGTGGCGCCGTTGTCGAGGCGACCGGTCCAGTTGCCGTCCACCCGCCGTTCGGGCGTGCCCGCGTCCCCCGGGCCGGGCGGCGCGGCCGGCGGTGAGGTGGCGGCGGGCCGGGTGGCCGACGGTTCTGGGACGTCGGCGGCCGGCGCCTCCCCGGCCGGTGCGGCGGGAGCCGCGGGCGGGGCGGCCGAGGCGCTGGCGGTGGCCGCCGCACCGGGATCCGGCTGTGCGGCCGGTGGCGCCGCCTGTGCGCTCATGGTGAACAGAACGGCCGCCATCCCGGACCCGGTCAGCAGCGTCAGCATCGGCGTCCAGCGCTTCATGGGCAACTCCCTTCACCCTGGACGTACGGCGCCGGCCCCCCGGTCGTTCAACGCAGCCGGATATTGCCCGCCCCGGGATCGCCCGGAGGTGCCCGGCGGCCGGCCGCCCCGGCTCAGGCGTGCAGCGTCTCGCTCGGCGGTACGCCGTAGACGGCGTGGTAGTGGGCGGTGAACCGGCTGTGGCTGAGGAACCCCCAGCGGCTGGCGATCGCGGAGACGGTGTCCTGGCGCGGGTCCGCGCGGAGTAGGTCGTGGTGCGCCCGGTCGAGACGGATCCGGCGCAGGTGGGCCATCGGCGTGGTGTCCAGGTGGCGGCGGAAGGCGAGCTGCACCGCGCGTACGGAGACGTTGGCGGCGGCGGCGATGTCGACCGCGCTGATGTCCCGGTCGGCGTGCTCGTGCATGAACGCGAGCGCCCGGCGCAGCGTGCTGGTTCCGGCGTCCGCTCGGTCCTCGACCGCCGGTTCGGTGACCGCGGTGTTGGGGAAGACCGCCAGCGCGGCGGCGGCGAGCATCCGTGCGGCGTTGCCGATCACCAGCGGGTGGGCGGCGGCCTGCGGGTTGCTCAGCACGACGTCGTCGATGAAGCGGACGGTGCCCCGCCAGTGCCGGGCCAGCACCGGCGAGGCGGCCCGCAGGGCGGTGAACCGGACCGGGCCGGGACGCCGGGCCGGTGCGGTGCTGGCCACCTGGGCCAGCACCGCGGGGTCGAGCAGGCAGACCTCGAGCCGGCCGGGGTGCCAGCGCCCGCCGTACGGCAGCCCGGGTTTCGCGGCGAGGAAGACCTCGCCCGGGCCGAACCGTTCGTCGACGCCGTCGCAGCCCCCGGCGACCCGGGCCGTCGTCGCCTGGCAGATGACCAGCTCGTCCATGCCCTCGACGTCGAATTCGAGGCTGGTGGACTGCTCGGTGCTGTCCAGCCGGAACGGGCCGGCGTCGCGGCGGTGGTGGCGGAACCGGTAGCCGCCCTCGCCGCCCCGGATGCGCATGTTCACCCCGTAGGAGGTGACCAGGAAGTGGTGGATGACCTCGGGGTCGCACGCCTCGAACCGGTGGGTGTCCGGCTTTGGCGTGATCACTCCGCCTCCATGGGATTCCCACACCGATGGCCATGACGATACGGCAGCGCTTCCGGACTGAACAGTCCACACGACCGATCGATTGGTGTCGAAGCAGCGCTTCGTTTTCCGGACAGGCCCCGCGTCCTCCGTGCGTGCCCGGGCCTAGGCGGCACGGATGCCACGCATGATCCTCGGGAGGTGGTCCGACGTGGGGGACCCGTCCGCGCCGACCGGCGAGCGCCGGCGCCGGCGCGGCGGGTGTTCGGCCTCCCGGCGGTCCGCGTCCTGATTGACCGACCCTCTCGGAGAGGATGGACATGGTGGACACCCCGGACCAGGGGATGATCGTCCGGTTGACCACGAACCAGGCTCTCGAACGGATGGCGGAGGACGAGGTCCTGGCCCCGCGGCTGGGCCCCGGCCTGGCGGCGGTGGCCGCCTGCGTGCGCGACGCCCTGCACCGCGCGCTCGTCGAGCAGACCTCGTCGGCCCCGCACCGGTTCCACGAACTCTGCCGCAACCTCGCGCTGACCGACGACTCCTTCGACCGGCTCGGGCACCACGTGCTGACCGCGCTGCTGGGCCAGCGGGTCGGACCGGACGCGCTCGTCCGCGTCGGGGTGATCCTGGGCGCGGTACGCAGCCGCCTGCCCGGAGCCGGCAGGCTGGCCGACACAGCGCGGCCACCGTCCGACCCCCGCCGGGGCAACGGCGCCACCCGGCGGTACCGGCCGGTCCGGGTGCCCGAGCACCTGCCCTGGCCACCGGCCTGGACCTGCACCGGGTGCGGCCGGGACTGGCCCTGCCCGACGAAGCAGAGCCAACTGCTGGCGGAGTTCGGCGGGCCCCGGGCCGCCCTGGCCGTCTACCTCGGGTCGTGCCTCGTCGCCGCCGCCCAGGACCTGCCCGCGCTGCCGCCCGCCCGGGCGCGGACGCGCTTCCTGGGCTGGCTGCCCCGCACCCGGCAATGACCCGACGCGGGCGGGTGGCAGGTCAGTAGAGGCGTACCGGACCCGGCAGCAGGTGTCCTCGCCGCGACCAGTTCGGTTAGCGCGGGCGCCGGCCGTCCCGCACCGGGCATCCGGGCCGATCCCGTCGGCGTCAGCGGCCGGGCAGACTGCCGAGCAGCACCGCCCGGGTGGACCGTTCGGCCAGCCCCTCCGCGACGCTGCCCAGCAGCCGCTCGCCCAGCCCGTGGCCGGCACGGCCGACCACCAGCAGGTCCACGTCCCGGTCATCGGCGACGGCGAGCAGTGCGTCCACCGGGTGCCCGGTGACGACCTCGGTGGTCGGTGGTGGCAGCCCGTCCGGCAGGTGGCTCACCAACTGGTCGAGCATCCGGCGGGCCCGGTCGTGCTCGCGATCCGCGTCGGCGCCGACCAGGTCGGGGCTGGTCACGGTCACCAGGACCAGCTCGCTGGCCGTGCCGGTCAGCGCACGGGCGACGGCCCGCAACGCCCGGTCCGAATCGGCCGACCCGTCCAGCCCCACCAGCACCTTCAGTCCCGTGCCGGACGGCGCCGCCGCGGCCTGGGGCCGTCCCCGCACGTCCACCCGCCGCGTCCGGGCCCGCCCACGTTCCAGCGCGATCGGGACGAACAGCGGGCCGAGCAGGCCACCGACGAGATACCAGAGCAGGCTGCGGTGCCCGCCGCGGGTGACGAACACGGCCGCCGTGCCGACGCCCACCGCCAGCCACAGCAGCGCCACGACAATCCCGAACCACGGTCCCGGCACCATCCACCTCGCCCTCCGCCGACCGGGCCGGACGGTCGGCCGCCGGTCGACGGACGGCGACTACCCGCCCTCGGCGCGGGTAAGCGCCGCCACGGCGGGAGGGTGCGGCGACACGATCGCTCGTCAACTGGCCCGGCAGTCTGGCCTTCATTCGGCGAGCACCGGGAGCCGACCGACGAGGAGGAGGTGCGCGCCACGGTGCTGCGGGCCCGAAAGGCCCGGGGCGGGCTACTCGGCCGCGGCGAAGCGTTCCACGTTGTCGACGGCACCCACGACCAGGATCAGGTCGCCGTAGCTGAGGACGGTGTCGGGGGTGGCGTACGTGAAGGTGGGCTGCCGCCCGGCCAGCGCGGCCTGCGGCTTGACCGCCACCACGGTGACGCCCCATCTGCTGCGCAGTCGCGACTCGCGCAGCGGCACGCCGACCACGTCCCGCGGCGGCTTGGTCTTGATCACGGCGAAGTCCGCGTCCACCTCGACGTAGTCCAGGATCCGGCCGGACAGCAGGTGCGCCACCCGTTCGCCCATGTCGTGCTCGGGCGCGACGACGTGGTGGGCCCCGACCCGGGTGAGGATGTTGCCGTGCTGGTCGCTGATCGCCTTGGCCCAGATGTCGGCGATGCCGAGCTCCGACAGCAGCGAGGTGGTGAGGATGCTGGCCTGGATGTCCGTGCCGATCGCCACCACGGCGCGGTGGAACTCCGCCACACCCAGCTGCCGCAGCGCCTCGATGTCGGTGGTGTCCGCGGTGATCACGTGCGGGATCCGTCCCACCATCAACTGCACCACCTTGGGCCGGTTGTCGATGCCGAGGACCTCGGTGCCCCGGCTGACCAGCTCCAGGGCCAGCGCGCTGCCGAAGCGGCCCAGCCCGATCACCACCACCGGTTCGCTCTGTCGGTCAGCCAACGATCGTCCTCTCCTCGGGCAGTTCGAAGCGGCGGGTCCGGTCCCGCAGCGCCAGGGCAGACGCCAGCGTGAGCGGGCCGATGCGGCCGGCGAACATCAGCACGACCAGCAGCAGGTCCGCCTCGGGTGGCAGGCTACCGGTGATCCCGGTGGAGAGCCCGACCGTGCCGAACGCGGACACCACCTCGAACAGAACCACGTCCAGCCGGTAAGGAGTGATCGCCAGCAGCAGGAAGGTGGCGGTGACCACCGCGCCGACCCCGAGCAGCGCGATCGCCAGGGCCTGCCGCTGGTTGCTGCCGGGGACCCGCCGGCTACCGACGTGCACGTGCCGCTCGCCGCGCATCTCCGACCAGAGGACGAAGGCGAGCAGCCCGAACGTGGTGACCTTGATCCCGCCGGCGGTGCCCGCGCTGCCGCCGCCGATGAACATCAGCACGTCGCTGGCGAGCAGGCTATCCGGGCGCATCGCACCGACGTCCACGCTGTTGAACCCCGCGGTGCGGGTCATCGCCGAGGCGAAGAAGCCGGCCAGCAGCTTCTCCGGCCCCGACAGCGGACCGAGCGTCCTCGGGTTGGAGAACTCGGTGAGGGTGAGCACCAGGGTGCCCAGGGTCAGCAGGCTCACCGTGAGAACGACGGTGATGCGGGTCATCACCGACCAGAGCGCCGGGCGGCGCCAGGTACGGGCCAGTTCGAACACGACCGGGAAACCCAGGCCGCCGAGGATCACCGCCGCCGCCACGGTCAGGCTGACCCAGGGGTCGGCCACGAAGCCGACGAGGCTGTCGGCGTTGGTGGAGAAACCGGCGTTGTTGAACGCCGAGACGGCGTGGAACACCCCGTTGTAGACGGCCGCGCCGAAGGGCTGGTCGTACGCGGTGGCGAAGCGCAGCGTCAGCGCCACCGCGACCACCGCCTCGCTGGCCAGGCTGAACAGCACGATCCGGCGAACCACCCCGCGTACGTCGGTCAGGTCCAGGCTCTTGGTCTCGGCCTGCGCGAGGAACCTCGCCCGCAGCCCCAGCCGGCGGGACAGCAGCACGGTGAGCAGCGTGGCCAGGGTCATGATCCCCAGCCCGCCCGCCTGGATCAGCAGCAGGATCACCGCCTGGCCGAAGCCCGACCAGTAGCTGCCGGTGTCGACCGTGACCAGGCCGGTCACGCAGACCGCCGAGGTCGCGGTGAACAGCGCGTCGACCAGGTCGGCCCGCTGCCCCGACCGGGTTGCCGGCGGCAGGGACAGCAGGGCCGTGCCGACGGCCACCGCGAGGCCGAAGCCGATCGTGATCACCCGCGCGGGGTGGCGGAACCGGTCGCTCCGCCGCTGCCAGGTGGGCCGCCGCCTCAACCACGGCACGGCGCACCGGCCCGTCGCCGAGCCGGTGCCGTCGACGTACGTCCGCTCGTCACCAGCACGGATGGGATGATGTCACGGTGCGCACCTGGGCTCGGCGCGGGCCGGCGCCGGTGGGGCCGTCGCGCTCCCGGCCCGGATCGCGTCGGGCGGTCAGCCGCGGGACCGCCCGGCGCCGGCGAGCCGCAGGGCGTTGCAGACGTCGCTGACCCCCTGGACGTCCCAGGCCAGCTCACCGGCCGCCTGCCGGACGTACGGGTCGGTGACGCGACCGGTGAGGATGACCACGCCGTTCTGCACCGTCACGACGATCTGCTGGCGCCGGGTGGTCCAGTCGATGCTCAGCCGCTGCGCCACCAGCGCGGCGAGCCGGATGTCCTCGTCGTCCCGTTCGGGCCGGCCGGAGCCGGCGTGGGACGCCTCGTCATCGGGGTACGGCCAGGGCAGCAGCATGGGGATGTCCTCTGTCTCGGTGTCGGTCGGTCGGGGCGCCGGCTGCCCGGCGGTGGTTCACCGGAATCCACCCGGGGGCGCCGCCACTGCCGGTCGGCGGCGGCCGTCGGGGTCGATGGCCTGCCGCACCGCAGCCCGGCCGTCACCGGCGTCGAGGTCGAGGTCGCCGGCGACCGCTACCACGGCGACCTCGTCGAGGTAGTCGATTCCCAGCACACCGGCGGTCGCCTGGCCGTCGCGGCGGGTCTCCGCGCCGCCGGGCGTGCGGTCGGGCGGCACCGGGCCGCAGCGCGGGCAGCGGTGCGGCCCGGTGGCGAAGGGCGAGCCGCTCCAGCCGTGCTCGGAGACCAGAGTCCAGACGACCTCCGCGTCCGGCAGCACGCGGGCCACCCCCGTGATCGTCTCTCCGCAGCTGTCGCAGATCAACGTCATCACGTGGTCGTCCAATACGACGGTCATGTCACTTCCTCCACGAGGTCGGCGGAACCCGTCGGCTCGGGCGTCGTCCCGGTGCCGCCGGCCCGGCCGTCCGGTCCCGCTCATCCGGGCGGGGACTGCCGGGATCCGGCGGTGGCGGCCACGAGCAGGGCGCCGAGGCCGGCCGAGCCCGCCGGCACGCCGAGACCCAGCAGGTCCGCCGGCCCGGCCTCGACGCCGGCGATGCGGGCGAGAACGGTGCCGGAGACGGCGGCGACGACGCCGACCACCAGGACCAGCCAGAGCGGGACCCTCCGGCTACCCGGCACGACCAGCCGGCTCAGCGCGGCCACCGTGAGGCCGACGGCGAGCGCGGTGACCAGACCGGCGACGGTCATCGGCCCGCTCCTTTCCGGGTGCGGGTCGGGCGGTCCGCCCGACGGGTCAGCTTTGCGCGGCGACGGTCGCCCGACCGTGGAAGACCGGGGCGTCGGCGGGCCGGGCGGGGGGATTCCGGCCCGCCGACGCGTCCCCGCCCGGCGCGTCGGCGGCGTCGACCTGGGCGCCGCCGGGTGCCTGGGCGGGCCCGGTCAGTACCGGCAACACCTGGTCCAACTGTGCGGACTGCAGGATGCGCCGGATGCGGGGGTTAGGGTCGCGGATGCTGAGCACGGCGCGACGACGGGTGAGCCTGCGATGCACGTCCAGCAGCAGCCCGATCGCGGCGGCGTCGATGTGCCGGCAACCGGACAGGTCGACCACGACGTGCCGGGGGTGCAGAGACAGGATCCGGTCGAAGACGGCACCGGCCTCCGGTACGCGGGCCAGGTCCAGTTCCTCGGTGATGCCGATCTCGATCAGCGGTACGGTGTACTCCGGGTGCGCCTGCGGCCGCGTCACGTGCATCCCTCCCCACTGTTGCCGTCGGTCGGCCACCACCCTGCGCGCCGGCCTTGGCGCGGACCGCGCGGTTGCATGACAGTTCCGTGACAAATTCCGCGAACGCTGGGCACGGTTGGGCGGCCCGGACCCGGCCGGGGATGATGCCGGTATGACGGGCGTGCTGGTGATCGAGGACGACGACCGGATCCGTCTGGCGTTGCTGCTCGCGCTCGAGGACGAGGGCTACACCGTCCGCGGTGCGGCCACCGCGGAGGAGGGGCTGCGGATGCAGCGCCGGGACCCGGCCGACAACGTGCTGGTCGACCTGATGCTGCCCGGTCTGGACGGATTCGAGTGCATTCGGCAGCTCCGCCGCGACGACGACGTGCCGATCGTGGTGGTCAGCGCCCGCGACGACACCCACGACATCGTCGCGGCGCTGGAGGCCGGGGCCGACGACTACGTGGTCAAGCCGGTGGCGGTCAAGGAGCTGTCGGCCCGGCTGCGGGCCCTGCGGCGCCGGACCCGTGGCGCCGCGCCGCCGGTGCCCGTGTTCACCTGCGGTGAGCTGGAGATCAGCCCGGACGCCGGCGAGGTGCGGCGGGCCGGCCGAACGGTGCCGGTCACCCGGACCGAGTTCCGGCTGCTCTGTGAGCTGGCCGAGCACGCCGGTCGGGTACTGTCCCGCCAGCAGTTGCTGCAGCGGGTGTGGGGCTACGACACCGGTGACGAGCGGCTCGTCGACGTGCACGTGGGGCGGCTGCGGCAGAAGATCGAGGATGATCCGGGCAACCCCCGGCACCTGGTCACGCTGCGCGGCCTCGGCTACAAGCTGCACCGGTGAGGCGCCTCGGACTCCGGGCCCGGGTGTCCGCCGGGTTCGCCGTCGGCGCGCTGCTGCTGGCGGCGTCCATGGCTCTGGTCTCGTACGAGCTGACCCGACGTTCCCTGCTCGACGAGCGGGAGCGCACCGCGTTGCGGGCGGCCTACTTCGACGCCGCCGTGGTGCGCAGCGGCCTGGACACCGAGCAACCCGACATCGTCGAGGTGCTGCGGTCGCTGGACACCGGAGGTAACCGCCGCCCGCTGCTGCACCGTGGCGACGACTGGTACGGCCGCACGGCCGACACCGGCCTCACCGCCGCCGTTCCGCAGGAGCTGCAACAGCTCGTCCGCGCCGGGGCGCCGGCCGTGCAACGGGTGCAGGTCAACGGCCAACCCACACTGCTCGTCGGCGTGCCCCTGGCCCCGTCGATCAGCTACTACGAACTGACCTCGCTGCGGGAACTGGACCATACGTTGCAGGTCCTGGCGCTCGCGCTGACCGCCGTCGCCATCATGGTGGCCGGGTCGGGCGCCGCGCTCGGCTGGTATGCCACCCGGCACAGCCTGCGGCCGCTGACCGCGGTCGCCGACGCCGCCCAGAAGATCGCGGCGGGGAACTTCACCGCGCGGCTGGCCTCGACGACCGACCCGGATCTCGCCCGACTCTCCACGTCCTTCAACGACATGGTGGACCAGCTCTCCCGCCGCATCGAACGGGACCGCCGGTTCGCCGCGGACGTCAGTCACGAGCTGCGCTCACCGTTGCAGACCCTGGCCGCCGCAACGAGCGTGCTGGCCAACCGGCGGGACCGCCTCGACGAGCGCACCGCCACCGCGGCCGGGCTGGTCGCCGACGAGATCACCCGCTTCCAGCGGCTCGTCAACGACCTGATCGAACTCGCCCGCAGCGACCAGGCGGCGGACCGGGCGCCGGTCGACGTGGTGGTGCTGGCCCGCCGTACGTGCCAGGCGCGGCGACTGCCGGACACCCTGGTACAGGCCGCCGAGGACCTCGGCCCGAGCTGGCTGGTCGACGAGCGCCGCTTCGCGCAGATCCTGGCCAACCTGGTCGACAACGCCGAGCGGTACGGCGGCGGCCCGGTCGCCGTGCGGCTGTCGCGACAGGGCGGCACCGGGATTGTCGAGGTCGACGACGAGGGACCGGGCGTGCCCGTCGGTGACCGGGAGGCGATCTTCGACCGTTTCGTCCGGGGCCGTGCCGCCCACTCCCGTGCCGCCGGGGACGGCACGGGCCTGGGGCTGGCCCTGGTCGCCCAGCACGCCGCCGCCCACGGCGGTCGGGTCACGGTGGGCGACCGCCCCGGCGGCGGGGCCCGCTTCCGGGTCGAACTGCCCGGGGCGCTGCCATGATCCGCCCGGTCGCGGCGCTCGTCGCCGTCGTGCTGCTCGCCGGGTGCGGCGTCCCCACCGAGGGCGCACCCCGGACCGTGCCGCCTCCGCCCGGGCCGTTCCCGTCCCCGGCGACGGGCGCGCCGGTCCCGCCCGCGGGCCCGGTGACGGAGGTGCTCTGCCTCGTCCGGGACGACCGCCTGGTCACCGTCGAGCGCCGGGTCGACGGCGTACCCACCGTCGACGCGCAGCTCGCGCACCTGCTCGCCGGTCCCACTGCCGCCGAACGGGACCGCGGCCTCACCACCGCCCTGCCCGGCGCCGTCACCACCGCCACCGCCCGGGTGAGCGAGGCCCGCGCCGAGGTCGACGTCGGCGCGCCCGGCGAGGAGACCGGCCGCAGTGACGAGGTGCTGGCCTTCGGTCAGATCGTGTGTACGCTGACCGCCCGCGACGACATCGACACCGTCTCGTTCCTGCGTGCGGGGACGCCGCTCGGGGTGCCCCGCGCCGACGGGTCGCTGACCCAGCAGCCGCTCACCGCGGCCGACTACGCCGATCTCGTCGCCCCCCGGTGACGCGCCGGCCCGACTACGCCGGGTCACGGCCCATGCGGCCGGTGCCGACGGCGCGGTCGGGGAGGTGAGGGCGCGGTCGGGGAGTCAGCGGTGCGGTCGGCGCAGCCGCCGGAGCGCGTAGCCGACCGCGCTGAGCAGGAACATCAGGCCGCTGACGGCCAGCCACCGGCCGAGGTACGGGTGCGGCTCGTGGCCCGTGGCGGCCAGGCGGGTCTGCCCGCCCAGCCCCAGGATCCCGGGGAGGAAGACGAGGAACAGCAGGCCGGCGGCGAGGGCCGGGACGCGGACGTGGTTCAGCGCTGAGGGCCGGCCCACCCCGGTCGCGCGGGCGCCCACCCGAAACACCCGGCGCAGCGCCCGGTCCACCGTGGCGTAGACCGGAAAGAGGACCAGGTCGTGGGCGATCACCGCGCCGACGAACCAGAGCAGCATCCGGCCGGCCGTCGCCTCGCCGGCCAGCCGCAGCACCACCCAGCCGGTGACGGTGAAACAGGCCAGCAGCACCAGCAGGTGCCGGGGCCCGGCGCCGTAGCCCGCCCGCAGCTGGCCGCCCCGCTCACCCATCGCGGCGCGTCCGGAACTCGATGCTGGCCACCCACTTCGTGCAGTGCACCCCGGGCAGGGCCGGGACGATGATCCGGGCCGGGTAACCGTGGTCGGCCGACAGGTCGGCGCCGTTGACCCGCAGCGCCAGCAACGAGTCGCGGTCGAGAACCTGGTTGGCCTGCAGGGTGGCCTGGTTGAACAGGCCGGCCCGCTCCAGCGACCGGACGTGGGCGGCGGACGGGTCGGTCACGCCGACCAGCGCGGCCAGGTCGCGCAGGCGCACCCCGGTCCAGCTCTGCCGCGTGGACCAGCCCTCCACACAGGCGATCGGCAGGCGTGCGGTGTGCTGCGCCAGGGCCAGCAGCCCGTCCCGGTCGAGGGTGACCGTACGGCCGTCGCCGCGTACGGTCAGCCGCCAGCCCGGGCCGGTCTCGCTCGCCTGCACGCCCGCGGCCGCGGCCGTACGGTTGACCGGGAAACCGTTCGGCCCGGCGCCGGAATCGCGGCCCCGGGGCAGCAGCAGCGCGGTGCGCCGTAGCGGGCCGTCGAGGGTCTGCCCCACGGTCAGCGCGCCCAGCAGCAGCGCGCCGCCGCCGACCAGGGCGACCGCACCGCGTCGGCTGACGGTGGGCGGACCGGGTCGGGGCGCCACGAGGCCGTCGGGGTCGGGCGGTTCGGGCCGGGTGCCGGCCCGGGGGGTGCGCAGCTCGGCGGCGAGGGGCCGGGAGCGCAGGGCGGACACCATCCGGGGCAGCTTCAGCGTCACATGCGCCACCAGCGCCGCGGTGAACACCCAGGCGCCGAAGTAGTGCGCGGTGTAGAAGTCGAACCCGAACAGGTAGGCGTACTGGATGTTCAACAGGCCGGTGGCGATCTGGAAGAGAATCCCGCCCACCAGCAGCAGCAGCGACAGCCGCTCCAGCACCTGCGCCACGGACCGGGCCGGTGGCCAGTCGAACAGCTTGGGGATCACCGACCAGAGCTTGGCCAGCACCACCGGGATGAGCATGATCCCCAGGGTGACGTGCAGGCCCTGGGTGAGCCGGAACAGCCAGGACGGGCGGGTCGGCCAGTCGAACGGGGGCAGCCGCAGCCAACCGACGTCGCGGGGGAACGCCTGGCCGAACTGCGGGCCGTAGGCGAGGTAGTCGAGCAGGCCGGTGATGATCACCAGGGGCAGGGTGACGAGTAGCGCCGCGCCGTACACGGCGGTCAGCCACGGACCGCGCAGTGGACTGCGCCACCCCTCGGTGGCGGCCCGGGCGCCCGGCGGGCGGTGCCGCTCCAGCGCTTGCCACAGCCGCGCGGGGAAGGCGTACCCGGGGGCGCCGGCCGGGTTCGGCCGGTCACCCGGCGACCCGGGGCGATCCTCCGGGCTCGGGCGAGGGCTCGCTGGCACGGCTCTCCTCCTACCGATCGGGACGGGCGGACGGAGCGTCCCCGTCGGCCCGGCACGGCGTCCCCGCGCCACGCACCGTCCGCGTACCGGCCCTCGAGGGCAGGCTAGACCGGGCGGCCGCCGCCGGGCCGGGTTCGCCGATTACGGAACACTTACCGGCGGTACAGGCGGCGGCCGCCCGGTCTAGCC
>NZ_POUB01000136.1 GCF_003236335.1 Micromonospora deserti | reverse complement strand
CGCCCGCCCCGACGAGCGCACCCCCCTACGCGGCCCGCCGCTCCGCTGAAGAACCGACGGCCGAGCCGGCCGACGACCGGCTGCCGGACCATACGTCGGCGGTGTTGCCGCAGCGCGTCCCCGCCGAGCCGGACGTGCCCGTCGTGCCGGAGCCGCCAGCCGTGGAGCCACCCGCCGAAACCCCGGAACTCGCCCGCATCGCCACCCATCTACGCCGCGACGACGAGCCCGCGCCGATGCGCGAGCGGCCGGAGGGCTTCGACGTCGAGGCGATCCTCGCCGCCGTGCGGGGGGTGGCCGGCGTCCGCGACGCGGAGCTGCGCCGCACTCCGGCCGGCGCGCACAGCCTGCGCCTCGACCTCGCCGACGGGGCCGACCCGGCCGAGGTGAGCCGGCAGGTCGCCCGGCTGCTCCAGGAGCGGATGGGGCTGGCCGCCGCCCCGCAGAACGTGCCCGGCGTGCCGGCCGCGCAGGCGCCGCCGGTGCGCCGCCGGTCGGCCGAGTCACGGGCGGAGCCCCGGGCCGAGGCGAGGGCCACGGCGTCCCGCGGAGCCGAGCCACCGGCCGCCGAGACCCGGGTGCCCGGCAGCCGGGTCGCCCCCGGCCGGACGGAAGCCGCCCCGAGCCGCGCCGACCAGCGCGTCGAGGCGCCGGAGACCCCACGTCGCCGCCGGCAGTCCGCCGCCCCGCACCGGGGCCGGGCCACGGTGGAGGAGCCGGGGTCGGTCTCCGCCGTCCCGGCCGCGGCGACGGGCAGCCCGGCGACGGCCAGTGCGGCGTACTCCGGTGGGCAGGTGACCACGACGGAGAGCGCGCCGTCCCGGCCGCTGGACACCGGCGGCACGCCCGGCCCCCGGGTGGTGATCGACCACGTTCAGGTGAGCACCTTCGGGCTCGACGCCACCGTGGAGGTACGCCTGATCGCCGGGGGGCGCAGCGCCGCCGGCTACTCCACGGGGCCGGCGGTTGACGGGTACGTGCTGCGGCTCTGCGCGGTGGCCGCGGGCGCGGCCGTCGACGAGCTGCTGCGCGGCGCCGACCCGGGATCCGACCGGGGGCGGTGCTTCGTCGAGCACGCCGCGGTGGTGCCGTTCGGCAACTGCGAGGTGGCCACGGTGGTGGTGCTGCTGGTCTGCGACGGCTGGGTCGAGCAGCTCGCCGGCTCCGCACTGGTCGCCGGCGACCCGCGGCAGGCGGTGGTCCGGGCCAGCCTGGCCGCGGTCAACCGCCGTCTCGAAGCATTGCTGGGCTGACCGGGTAGCAGCGGCCGACGCGCTGCCGGCCCGGCCGGGCCCGGGCAGACTGAGGCCATGAAGCGCGCCACCCTCTGGCCGGACGACGCCCTTCCCGAGCACTCCTGCCCGCCGCCCTGGCCCGGCCGGGAGGTACGCCTCGACGGCACGGTCACCTACGTCCGGGAGACTCCGGCCAGCGGTCCCGGCGCGGAACCGGCGCTCTACGTGCACGGCCTCGGTGGTTCGTCGCAGAACTGGACCGACCTGGCCTGGCTGCTCGCCGACCAGCTGGACGGGCAAGCCATCGACCTGCCCGGCTTCGGCCGCAGCGAACCGGGTCGCCGCTACACCATCCCGGCCTTTGCCGAGCGGGTGATCCGCTGGATCGAGCACTCCGGCCGGGGGTCGGTGCACCTGTTCGGCAACTCGCTGGGCGGGGCGATCTCGGTGCAGGTGGCGGGGCTGCGGCCGGACCTGGTCCGGACCCTGACCCTGATCTCGCCGGCCCTGCCGTTCCTCGACTTCCGCCGCTCGTTGCAGGGCCGGATGCTGCCGCTGCTGGCGATTCCCCGGGGCGAGCGGATCGCCGCCTGGCGGCTGGCCCAGCTGGCGCCGGAGGTGATGGCGCAGCAGGTGATGGAGGCGTGTGTCGCCGACATGAGCCGGATCAGCGAGCAACGCCGGCAGGAGGCGCTGGAGGAGATCCGGGTGCGGTACGAGGCCGCGCACTACGCCGCGGCGTACGTCCGGACCTTCCGCGGCCTGGTCACCAGCTTCCTGCGGTCGTACCTGCCCGGGTCGGGCTCGCTGTGGCGGTTGGCGGGTACGGTCCGGGCGCCCACGCTGGTCGTCGGGGGGCGGCATGACCGGCTGGTGGACGTGCGGGTGGCGCCGCAGACCGCCCAGGTGATCCCGGACAGCCGGCTGCTGCTGCTCGACGGGGTCGGTCACGTGGCGCAGCTGGAGGTTCCGCGCCTGGTCGCCCGGGCGGTGCTGGGATTACTCGCCGAAACGGGCGACTCCGCCCGGTGGAGTGACATGGCAGGATGACCGGGATGTCCTTCTTCCGCCGCCCCCGGTCCACCTCTGCGACCGGGCCCCCTCGGCCCGCCACTCCGGCCCGACCTCCCGGTACCGGGGACCACCGGGTCGCCGGGCCGAGCGAGGGCCCCCGGGCAGGCGCGGCAGACGGCCGGACCGCCGGGCCGGCCGGAGGGCGCGGGGCGGCGACGCGGTACGACGCTTCCGGTTCGGACCTCAGCCGGCGTCGCCATCGTCGCGGCGGCCGCCGCTCGCGGCGGGTCATGGAGCTGCTGGCGCTCGTCCTCGCGGTCGGCGCGGCGGTGGCGGTCGTCGTCGACCTGGGCGGTGCCGACGTCGGCGCGGAGGTGTTCAGCGGCGGGGCGCCGGCCTCCGTTCCGGTCCTGGCGCCGGTGGCGACCGCGACGGCCGCGTCGCCGCCCGTGACCGCCACGACGCCCCCGCCGCCGGTGCTGCGGCTGCCCGGCCCGGTGCCGTCGGCGGGCACGGGTATCTTCGGGTACGACGACCGGGTCGGCCCGGTGCTGGGCGGTGTCGGGGTGCTGCGCCGCTACCGGGTGGCGGTCGAGTCGGGCGCCGGCGAGGACGCGGGCGAGTTCGCGTCCGCCGTGGAGGAGGCGCTCGCCGGGCCGGGGAGCTGGGTCGACAGCGGTCGGCTGCGGCTGCGGCAGGTGCCGGGAGGCGCGCCGCACGACTTCACGGTCTACCTCGCGACCGCCGGGACGGCGGGCCGGATGTGTGCCGCCGGCGGTGTCGACATCCGGGTCGGCGGACGGCCGTACACGTCGTGCCGGGCGCCGGGCAGGGTGATCATCAACCTGGACCGGTGGCGGCTCTCGGTGCCGCACTTCGTCCGGGCCGGCGTGCCGCTCTCGGTCTATCGCACGTACGTGGTGAACCACGAGGTCGGGCACCAGTTGGGCAACCGGCACGAGCGCTGCCCGGGTGCGGGGCGTCCGGCGCCGGTGATGATGCAGCAGACGCTCTTCCTCGACGGCTGCGTGGCGAATCCCTGGCCGTACCGGGACGGTCGCCGGTACGCCGGCCCGCCCCTCTGATCGGGCCGGCCGGACCAGACCGGCACCGGGCACCGAAAGGGATAACCGGGACGGACGCGACGGTTCCAGATGCCCTGCTTGCAACATTCGCGGCAAAAGCGGAGACATGGCCGATTAGCGTGGGACGCTCGATTCATGACGCCGCCGTCCCCTTCCGGCCCGCCTGCTTCTGGTCGCGCACCCCGCCCGTCCGCCCTGGTCCGGACGCGCGCCCGGCGGCGAACCCTCCGGCTCGGGCTGGTGCTGGTGCTCGCGGCGACCACCGGGGTGGCCCTGGCCAGGGCGGGCGGGTCGGCCACCGAGCCGTTCGGCGACGGTCGGACGGCCCACGGGGCCGGGGCGGGCGAGCGGCGGCAGCCGACGGCGTGGCCGGAGGCCGGCTCGGCAAGCTTCACCACGGCGACCGGAGAGTCGGCGGTGCACGGCACCGACGGCCCGCTGTGGCGGTACCGGGTGGCGGTCGAGCGGGGTACCGGTCAGGACCCCGCCGCGTTCGCCGCCACCGTCGACGAGGTGCTAACCGACCAGCGCAGCTGGATCGCCTCGGAAACGCTGCGGGTGCAGCGGGTGGCCACGGCGGCGGAGGCCGACTTCACCGTCTACCTCGCCACCCCGGACACCTCGGAGCGGATGTGCGCCGAAGGTGGGCTGAGCACCGAGGGCTACACCTCCTGCCGGCTTCCCGGCCAGGTGATCGTCAACCTGGCGCGCTGGCTGGAGGCGGTGCCGGACTACGGGGCCCCGCTGCAGGTCTACCGCGCCTACGTGATCAACCACGAGGTCGGGCACGAGCTCGGCGAGGAGCACCAGACCTGCCCCGGCCCGGGGGAGCCGGCCCCGGTGATGCAGCAGCAGACGTATGGCCTGGACGGCTGCGTGGCCAACGCCTGGCCCTACGTCGACGGCTCCTGGTACGACGGCGACCTCGTCCCCGGTACCTGAGTTATTCCCGCTCCCGCAGTTCGGGCACGTGGCCCTCCTCATGGCCGACCGGCCCGTCGGCGAGCGACAATGGCGCGGTTCGCCACCGCCGATCCCGGGGAGTCCACCGTGTCGCTGCCCCCGCTCGTCGAGCCCGCCGCCGAGCTGACCGTTGACGAGATCCGTCGCTACTCGCGCCACCTGATCATCCCCGACGTCGGGGTCGAGGGGCAGAAGCGGCTGAAGAACGCCCGGGTGCTCTGCGTCGGCGCCGGCGGCCTCGGCTCGCCCGCCCTGATGTACCTGGCCGCGGCCGGGGTCGGCACCCTCGGCATCATCGACTTCGACACCGTCGACGAGTCCAACCTCCAGCGCCAGATCATCCACGGCGTCTCCGACGTGGGCCGGTCGAAGGCCGAGTCCGCAGCGGCGAGCATCCGCGAGATCAACCCGCTGGTCAACGTGGAGATCCACAACACCGCGCTGGACCGGGACAACGTCCGCGAGATCTTCGCCCAGTACGACCTGATCGTCGACGGCACCGACAACTTCGCCACCCGGTACATGGTCAACGACGCGGCGGTGCTGCTCGGCAAGCCGTACGTCTGGGGGTCGATCTACCGCTTCGACGGCCAGGCGTCGGTGTTCTGGGCCGAGCACGGCCCCTGCTACCGCTGCCTCTACCCGGAGCCCCCGCCGCCCGGCATGGTCCCCTCCTGCGCTGAGGGCGGGGTGCTCGGCGTGCTCTGCGCCTCGATCGGCTCGATCCAGGTCAACGAGGCGATCAAGCTGCTCACCGGCATCGGCGAGCCGCTGGTCGGTCGGCTGATGGTCTACGACGCCCTGGAGATGTCGTACCGCAAGATCAAGGTCCGGAAGGACCCGAACTGCGTGCTCTGCGGCGAGAACCCGACCGTCATCGACCTGCTGGAGGACTACGAGGACTTCTGCGGTGCGGTCTCGGTGGAGGCGCAGGAGGCGGTGGTCGACTCGACCATCACCGCCAGGGAGCTCAAGGAGTGGCAGGACGCCGGCAAGGACATCTTCCTGGTCGACGTCCGGGAGCCGGCCGAGTACGAGATCGTCCGGATCCCTGGCGCCACGCTGATCCCCAAGGGCGAGATCCTCTCCGGCGAGGCGCTGGTTAAGCTGCCGCAGGACAGGCAGATCGTGCTGCACTGCAAGTCCGGCGTCCGCTCCGCCGAGGCGCTCGCCGCGCTCAAGGCGGCCGGGTTCCGCGACGCGGTGCACGTGCAGGGCGGAGTGCTCTCCTGGATCAAGCAGATCGACCCGTCGTTGCCGGCGTACTGACCGACCGGAGGCCGGGTGGGGCCGTCGGACCTGCCCCGGCCTCGGCCGATTCACCGAAGCGCGACCACTTGTTCACGAGTAGCGTTGCCGCCGTGGTCGACATGGACGCCGCGATCGGCTTCGTCGTGGCTCACGGGGACGCGGTGGACCGGGCCCGTCTCTCCCGGTTGCGCACCGGTGCGCCGGCACCGCCGGAACTGCTGGACGCCGCGGAGGTCGGCCAGGCGCCCGACGGGGGTTGGCCCGCGGTCTGGGGTGGGGAGGTCGCCTCGGTCGACGCCACCTGCTTCCGCCTCTCCGAACTGGACGACCTCGGCGCGCTCGGCCGGCCCGCCGCCCGCCGGGCGCTGGACTGGCTGGCCGCCCGCCAACTGCCCGACGGCGGCTGGGACGAGGACCCGGCCTTGGCCAGCTTCGCCCCGGAGTGGGCCCGACCGGGCGACCCCGAGGCGGCGTTCTACCAGACCGCCAACGCCGGCTTCTGGCTCACCGTGGCCGGACTGGACGCCCGGGCGGCCGGGCCGCTGGACCACCGGGTCGGCGGCGCGTACGCGGGGGTGGTGCACGCCGCCGCCCAGTCGCTGGCCGCCCGGCTACCGTCGGACGGCACCTGGCCGTCCTTCCTGCCCGCCGGGTGGCTGAGCGCGGCGGTCCTGCACCGGCAGGAGATGTTCCACGAGTCGGCGCGGATCCAGGTGGCGCTGGTCGAGCGGATCCCCGAGATGTCCCCGGCCAACGTCGCCTGGCTGGCCGCGACCCTGCGCCGGGCCGGCATCGACGAGCAGGACTGGTCGCTGGTGCGGGCGCGGCGCCGGCTGGCCGAGACCCAGCGCAGCGACGGCGGGTGGGAGAGCGACGACGGGCACCAGTTCGACGTGCACACCACGCTCACCGCGATCCGCGCCTGCCGCTGAGGCCGCCCCGCCCGGCGGGAGCCCTGGCCGGCGCGCCCTGGCCGCCCTGCCTGCCCGACGCGCCCTGGCCGGCGCGCCCCGGTCGACCCGCCCTGGCCGGCGCGCCGCTCGCGTGACCGGCCCGGGCGTGCCGCCACCGGCCTCACCTCAGCTGGCTGATCACCAGCGGCCACCAGCCGTCCGGGGCGAAGGCGGCGGGGTCGATGCTCTCCAGGACGGTACGCAGCGTCTCGGCCCGCTCGGCCCGGCCCGGCTTGCCCTCGTCCGCCTCCACGAAGAGCGCGAACTGGTAGAGGAACTCGACGAAGGTGCGGAAGTTGCTGTTGACGCCCTGGATGTCCTGCTGCGCCAGGTCGAACTGGAGGATCTCGCCGGTCCTCGGGTCGAGCACGTAGAGCAGGTCGGTGTTGTCGGCGACCGCGCCGACCACGATCAGCCGGATGTCCAGCGAACCGTCCTCGGTGCTCAGCTGGATCGTGTCGAACAGCTCGATGTCGCCCTCGAGGAAGCCGGTGTAGACGACCGCTACGTCGAGCGGGATCTCGTCACCGGCGGGGAGCATGTCCGGGCTGAAGCCGCCCTCCAACCACGCCTCGCGCGGGTACGGGATCAGCTCGTCCTCGCTCCACAGGGAACGGAACCGGGGGTCAGCGGCCATGACGGTCCTTCGCGGTCGGGAGTGGGTCGGTCAGGACGCCAGCCCGGCGGCGACCAGCAGCCGCCGCCAGCTGTCGGCGTACTCGCCGGCGTGCCGCCCGGTGCGGATCCGCCGGTCCCGCACGCCGGGGCCGAGGACCGTCGCGACCAGCTCCGGGTAGCCCGGGCCGAACACGTGCTCGTTGAAGAAGGTGGCGAGGCCCGGCGCGATGACGGTGAACTCGACGTCGGAGTCGGGGTGCTCGTACTGGAAGACGTAGTCGTCCGGTTCCATCCAGTAGACGTCGAGGTCCTCGACGTCGAGGTAGATCGGGGCACCGCCGGTGATCTCCCCGCGCAGCCCCGGCGGGACGCTGTGCACCTCGTGGCCGATGGGCAGCGGGCTGCCCATCGGATCGTCCGGGTCGACCGGGCGGGCGGCCCAGGCCGCCGGGCTGCGGATCGCCGCCGGCTGCGCGAACCGGAAATTGTCCCCCTCCACCCGGTCGAAGAGGCTGTACGTCTCGGCCACGCCGGGCAGGTCGGGGATCGGCTCCAGCGGGGCCGGCTCGCCGATGACGACGCCGAAGCCGTGCTCGGCCTCCACCCGCCGCAGCAGGGCGAGCTTCTCCCGGATCTCGCCGCGGGCGGCGGGGTCGTCGGGACTGGTCACGGGATCACCTTCACGATGACCGGGGTGCCTTCGGGGACGTCCCGCAGTGCGACCGAGATGTCGCTGCCGAGCTGGCGGTTCGTCCAAGCGTCCATCGGCCTGAGGTTAGCGTAGACGTCCTCGCCGTCGAGCTGCAGCTCGTGGATGTGGTCCGGGTCGAGCCCCTGGCCCCGGGCGGTGATCGGCCCCTTGCCGGCATAGAGCTGGTCCACCACGTTCTTGTTGGCCAGGTACTTGTTGGTCGCCGGGGTGCCCATGTCCTGGGTGAGGCGGCCGTCCTTGGTCAGGTTCCGGATCAGCCGGTCGCGGTAGACGTTGGTGCGGGTCCGCCGCTTGCCGGTGGAGGGGTCGTAGACCTTGTTGCTGTCCCGGTCCGAGGGCGCCTTCTTCAGCGCCCCGTCCTGGCCGAGCCGTTGCAGGTCCCGGGCCTTGCGGTCGAAGTCCCGCTTGTCGAAGTCCGGCCGGTTGCGCAGCACCAGCACCGCCGGCCCCTTCGGCTTGGTGCCGGCAGACTTGGCGGTACGGAACACGTCGGCGTTCTCCAGGTACGCCGACACGATCCGGGCGCCCTTCGCCTGCGTCTGGCGGGGCGGGGCGGTGCGCTTCTTAGCCATTGAGCACCGCCTCGACGGCCATGCCGATCAGCTGGTCGATGATCAGGCCGGTGATCATCTTGAAGATCGGGATCTCCAGCAGTGACGCCCCGAAGGTGACCGCCGCCGTGGCGATCGCCTGCGCGATCTGGATGGCCAGCAGCGCCAGTTGGATGATCACCTGGATCTTCAGGGCCAGCACCACGCCCGCGGCCACCATCAGCCCGACGCCGATGACGGTCGCTGGCCGGGCGGCGTCGGCGATGTTGCGCGCCGCCGACTCACCGTCGTTCCACTCGCCGGCGAAGGCGGTGAAGCTCTCGCCCCGGTTGTTGTCGAGCACCGTCCGCGCCGCCGACTCCAGCTGCGCGACCGACCCGGAGATCCGGCCGGCCATGCCGGTCCACTCCCCGGCGAGCTGGAAGATCGCCGTCTCGTCGGACTCGGGCCAGTCGTAGCCGAGCATCGAGAGCAGGGACGCGAGTTCGCCCGGAATTGTCAGGCCCACGGCGGCTCCTTTCGTACGTCGGAGCGGCTCAGCCGCCCAGCGAGCCGAGCATCGAGCGGAAGGAGGCGGCCGCGTCCTCCTCCACGGCGCGGTAGCTGTCGGCCATCCCGCGCAGCCCGTCGACGTAGCTCTCCAGCTCGGCGATGTTGGTGCCGAGGCACTCGGAGAGCGCCTCCACGCACGCCTGGTGGGCCACGCCCAGCAGCGTCCCGATGCCGTCGCCGCCGAAGGCCGCGGCGTAGCCGCCGACCGTGGTCTGGAAGCCCTCGAAGATCTCGCGGACGGACTCCTTGGCCTGGTCGAGCTCGTCCGCGCCACGGCGCAGCGCGTCGATGTCGACGTCGAGGTTCTCCACACTCAGTCCCGCTGCAGTTTTCGCATGGTCTCGCTGACCGCCCGGCTGATCTCCCGCATCTGCCGCAGGCTCTCGTCCTGGAGCCGCTCGACGGTGGCGGTCATCGCGGCGAGGTCGGGCATCGGCTCGGCGGCGCCGTCGTCCTGGCCGTCGAGCGCCCCGTTGACCGCGTGCCGCAGCTCGGTGGCGAGGTACTCCGAGCCCTCGCGGAGCACCCGCGGGTCGATGTCGACGTCGCTGACCCGCCCGTCGGTGCCGATGGTGACCCGGATCCGGCCGTCGGCCGCCTCCGCCACCGACTCCACCCGATCCCGGGGGGTGACGGTGCGGCTCACGTCGCGCAACGCCGCCCGCGCCTGTGCCAGTTGCTGTTCCAGGGCGTTCTCGCCCAGCATGCCGCCTCCCCAGACAAGCCGTGCCGAACCGGCCCCAGACTAACCGCCCCGCGCACACCGGCGGAGTCCCGGCCGTCCGTCCACCCGCGACGGTCAGCCGCGTAGGTGCCCGTCGCCGGTGACCACGTACTTGGTGGAGGTCAGTTCGGGCAGCCCCATCGGGCCGCGGGCGTGCAGCTTCTGGGTGGAGATGCCGATCTCCGCGCCGAAGCCGAACTCGCCGCCGTCGGTGAACCGGGTCGAGGCGTTGACCATCACCGCCGCCGCGTCCACCCGGGCCACGAAGTCACGGGCGGCCGTGGTGGACTCGGTGACGATCGCCTCGGTGTGCCCGGTGCCGTACCGCCGGATGTGCGCGACCGCCGCGTCGAGCGAGTCCACGACGGCGACCGAGATGTCCGCCGAGAGGTACTCGGTGGCGAAGTCCTCCTCGGTGGCCGGCACCACCGCGGCGGAGTGGGCCGCCACCCGCTCGTCGCCGTGCACGGTGACACCGGCCTCGGCGAACGCTTCCAGCACCGGGGGCAGGAAGGTGTCGGCGATCCCCGCGTGCACCAGCAGCGACTCGGCGGTGTTGCAGGTGGACAGCCGCTGGGTCTTGGCGTTGAGGGTGACCGCGACCGCCTTGGCCACGTCAGCGGCGGCGTCGACGTAGACGTGGCAGTTGCCGACGCCGGTCTCGATCACCGGCACGGTGGACTCCTCCACCACGGTGCGGATCAGCGCCGCGCCGCCGCGTGGGATCAGCACGTCGACCAGGCCCCGCGCCCGCATCAGCTCCTTGACCGAGTCGCGGGACGCGGCGTCGAGCAGTTGCACCGCGTCGGCCGGCAGGCCGGTCGAGGCGACCGCGTCGCGCAGCACCGCGACCAGCGCCGCGTTGGAGTGCGCGGCGGAGGAGGAGCCGCGCAGCAGCGCCGCGTTGCCGGACTTCAGGCAGATGCCGGCGGCGTCGACGGTCACGTTGGGGCGGGCCTCGTAGACGATGCCGACCACCCCGAACGGCACCCGGATCTGCCGCAGTTCCAGGCCGTTGGGCAGGGTCGAGCCGCGGACCACCTCGCCCACCGGGTCGGGCAGCGCGGCCATCTGCCGCAGCGCGTCGGCGATGCCGGCCACCCGGCCCTCGTCGAGGGCGAGCCGGTCCAGCACGGCCGCGGTCAGCCCGGCCGCGCGCCCGGCCGCCAGGTCCGCCGTGTTCGCGGCCAGGATCTCTGGGGTACGCGCCACCAGCGCGTCGGCCATCGCGGCCAGCGCCGCGTCCTTGGCCGTACGGGTGGCGACCGCCAGCGCGTTCGCCGCGTCGCGGGCCCGCCGGGCCTGCTCGGTGACGCTCATCGTGCACTCCTCACAGCAGCACCAGGTCGTCGCGGTGGACGACCTCTCGTTCGTACGCCGGGCCGAGCGCCGCGGCGAGTTCCGTGGTGGACCGGCCGAGCAGCCCGGGCAGCTCCACCGCGTCGTAGTTGACCAGCCCCCGGGCGACCGGCGCGCCCTCGGCGTCGACCAGGTCCACCGGGTCGCCGGCGGTGAACGCCCCGTCCACCGCGGTGATCCCGGCGGGCAGCAGCGACTTGCGCCGGCCCACCACCGCCGCGACCGCGCCGGGATCCAGGTGCAGCCGGCCCCGGGGCGAGGTGGCGTGGGCGAGCCAGAACAGCCGGGCGGCCGGCCGGCGCCGGCTGGGGTGGAACAGGGTGCCGACCGGCTCGCCGGCCAGGGCCGGGGCGGCCAGCGGCGCGGCGGTGAGCACCACCGGGATGCCGAAGCCGGTGGCGATCCGGGCCGCCTCCACCTTCGTCACCATGCCCCCGGTGCCGACCCCGGCCCGGCCCGCACCGCCGAATGCCACGCCGGCGAGGTCCCGCTCGTCGCGTACCTCGGTGATCCGGGCGGCGCCGGGCCGGGTCGGGTCGCCGGTCCAGAGCGCGTCGACGTCGGAGAGGAGCACCAGCAGGTCGGCGTCGACCAGCGCGGCGACCAGGGCGGCCAGCCGGTCGTTGTCGCCGAACCGGATCTCCTCGGTGGCCACCGTGTCGTTCTCGTTGACGATCGGCACCGCCCGCAGGTCGAGCAGCTTGCGCAGGGTCCGGTACGCGTTGCGGTAGTGCGCCCGCCGGGTGACGTCGTCGACGGTGAGCAGCACCTGCCCGACGGTGAGCCGGCGCCGGGCGAAGCTGGCCGCGTACCGCCCGATCAGCAGGCCCTGCCCGACGCTGGCGGCGGCCTGCTGGGTGGCCAGGTCGCGTGGGCGTCGGGGCAGCCCCAGCGGGGCCAGGCCGGCGGCGATCGCGCCGGAGGAGACCAACACCACCTCGCGCCCCTGCCCGGCCAGCGCGCCGAGGGTGTCGACGAGCGCGTCGACCCGCTCGTCGTCCAGGCCGCCGCCGGCGGTGGTCAACGAGGAGGATCCGATCTTGACGACCACCCGTCGGGCCGCCGTGACCATGTCGCGCACCCGCCTATTCTGCGCGGTCGGTTCCGCCACGCCCCGCCGCGTTCTCATATCGTGGCCGGTCGTGAGACCTGACGAGTACGTCGAGGCGGTGCTGGAGCTGGTCGAGCGGATCCCACCCGGCCGGGTGATGTCGTACGGGGCGGTGGCCGACGCGCTGGCCGAACGGTCGGGGCGCTCCTCCGCCCGGCTGGTCGGCTCAATCATGGCCCGGCACGGGGGCGGGGTGCCCTGGCACCGGGTGGTGACCGCGGCGGGCCGCCTCCCGCCCGGTCACGAGCGGGAGGCCCGGGCCCGGCTGCGCGCCGAGGGAACCCCGCTGCGCGGCGACGGGGTGGACATGCGGGCGGCGAGCTGGTCCCCGGAAGAGGGGGTGTGACGCGAGTCATAACGTTTCACCGGCACCGAGCCCGGCCTGGACCTCTTCGTCCTGGTCGACGAGCTGGCCGCCCGGGGCTGGCACACCCAGCCCCAGCTCGCGTACGCCAACCTGCCGCCGAGCGTGCACCTGACGGTGACCGCCGCGGTGGCGCACCGGGTGGCCGAGTTCGGCCCGGACCTCGCCGACGCGGTGGCCGCCGCCCGGGCGGCCGGCCCGGTCGTGCTGCCGGGCGACCTGCTCGCGCTCGCGGCCACGCTGACCCCCGACGCGCTCACCCCGGAGTTGGTCGCCGGGCTGGCCGCCGGGCTGGGTCTGGGCGGGGCGGACGCACACAGTCCCGCGCCGGAGCGGATGGCGGCGGTGAACACCCTGCTCAACGCCGCCCCGCCGGCGCTGCGGGAGCGGCTGCTGGTGGAGTTCGTCGGGCTGCTGCAACGGCCGACGTACTGACCGGCCCGGCTGGCGCCCAGCCCGCGGGCCCCCGGCCTCGGACCGCACCCGGCTCCGGACCGCACCCGGCTCCGGACGGCGCCGGGCCCGGGGCGGCGCCCGGCCGTCCGGGCGCACCCGCGCGCTGTGGTTGACTGTCGGGTGGAGGACGGGGAAGGGGGCGTCGTGCAGCTGCCGGCGGTGCTCGGCGAGCCGATCCGGTTCGTGCTGAACTGGGGTCGCCGCTACTCGCTCTGGGTCTTCAACTTCGGCCTGGCCTGCTGCGCGATCGAGTTCATCGCGACCAGCATGGGCCGGCACGACTTCATCCGGCTCGGCGTGATCCCGTTCGCCCACGGCCCCCGGCAGGCGGACCTGATGGTCGTCTCCGGCACGGTGACCGACAAGATGGCCCCGGCGATCAAGCGGCTCTACGACCAGATGCCCGAGCCGAAGTACGTGATCTCCTTCGGCGCCTGCTCCAACTGCGGCGGCCCCTACTGGGATTCGTACTCGGTGACCAAGGGGGTTGACCAGCTCATCCCCGTCGACGTCTACGTGCCCGGCTGCCCGCCCCGGCCGGAGGCGCTGCTGCACGGCATCCTGCGGCTGCAGGAGAAGATCGCCGCCGAGCAGTCCGGCATCGGCGGCGTGTTCCGCCCGGACGTGCTCGCCGCGCCCGTCGACGCGCCGCCGCACGACGCCGGGTCCACCGGCGCGGCCCCGCGCTCCGCCGAGTCGCTCACCGCCCCGCCGGTCCGCCCGCCGGGGCGCTGACGCGGCCGAGGGGCTGGGCAGGACCGGTCGATCGGCCGAGGTTCCCGGGTGGCCGGCGAGGGCTGGCGCGACGATCACCAACTCGCCCCACCGGTGTGGGTCCACAACATCCACCAGGCAGCCGGTGAACGTTCGTGGACACCGCACTAGCCTGCGCACCATGAGTCACTCCGCGGAGCAGCGTTCCGCCTTCATCGTCGACGTGCTCACCGAGGAGTTCGGCGCGTCGATGGCGCTCGACCCGGCCGCGTTCCGGCGCAAGTTCCGCAAGATGGCCGCCTCGCCGTTCGCCTTCTACCGGGGCAGCGCCACGCTCTTCTACGCCGACCAGCGCGGCGACTTCGCCGACGAGGCGTTCCTCGACGGGCGGACCAGCCGGGTGTGGATCCACGGCGACCTGCACGCGGAGAACTTCGGCACGTACATGAACGGCTCCGGGCAGCTGGTGTTCAACGTCAACGACTTCGACGAGGCGTACGTCGGGCCGTTCACCTGGGACCTGAAGCGGTTCGCGGGCAGCGTGGCCCTGCTCGGCTACGCCAAGGCGCTCTCCGACCGGTCGATCAGCGACCTGGTCGCCGGCTTCGCCGGGTCGTACCTGACGGAGCTGCGGGCGATCGCGGCCGGTGGGGACGACGCGATCGGCTCGATCACGCTGGAGAACGCCGACGGTGTGCTGCGCCGGGTGCTCCAGCAGGCCCGGCTCAACACCCGGGTCGATTTGCTCGCCGAGCAGACCACCATCGACAACTACGAACGCCGGTTCTCCCTCGGTGACGGGGTCTTCGAGGTCGACCGGCGGACCCGGGAGAAGGTCTCCGCGGCCTTCGCGGAGTACCTCGGCACCCTGCCGGTGGCGACCGCGCCGCTGCGCCCGGTCTCCGCCCACATCAAGGACGTGGTGCTGCGCAAGGGGGTGGGCATCGGCTCGGCCGGGCTGCCGTCGTACAACCTGCTGCTGGAGGGGCACACCCAGGCGCTGGAGAACGACGTCGTGATCTACATGAAGCAGGCGCAGGTGCCGGCGGTGGCCCGGCACATCGTCGACGACACGGTCCGCGGCTACTTCCAGCACCAGGGGCACCGCACCGCCGAGTCGCAGCGGGCGCTGCAGGCGCACGCCGATCCGTGGCTGGGCTTCACCGAGCTGGACGGGGCCGGGCAGCTCGTCGCCGAGGTCTCCCCATACGCCGCCGACCTGGACTGGGCGGACGTGAACGAGCCGGAGGAACTGGCCGGCGTCCTGGCCGACCTGGGCCGGGCGGTCGCCCGCATGCACTCGGTGGCCGACGACGAGTCCAGCCACGACCTGGTCGACTACTCCACCGAGGAGGCGATCGTGGCGACCGTGGACGCGGACGAGTCGGGCTTCGTCGCGTACCTGGTGGACTTCGCCCACGCGTACGGTGCCCGGGCCCGGCAGGACCACCAGCTCTTCGTCGACCTGTTCCGCAACGGCCGGCTGCCCGGCATCTGACCGCCCCCAGCCCACCTCGCCGAGCCGCTGTCACGCGGCGAAGTCCAGCACCACCTTGATGTCGTCCGGCTGCGGGGTGTACGCCGCGGTGTACTCCGCCACCGGCACCCGCCGGCTGATCAGCGAGCTGAGCCAGGACCGGTCGGCCCGGGCCAGCGCCTCGGCGGCCAGGTCCCAGTGCCGGCGGTTGGCGTTCACCGAGCCGAAGACCACGTTGTTCTCCAGCACCAGGGCGCGGTTCAGCGCCCCGGCGTCGAAGTCGATGGTCCGCCCGCCGGAGGAGACCCCGGCCAGGCAGACGATGCCGGTGGGTGCCGCCTTGCACATCACGTCGAGGACGACGACCGGTGCGCCGGTGCACTCGACCACCACGTCCGGTTCGAAGTCCAGGTCGTTCACCGGCACGCAGTGGTAGGTCGCGCCGAGCGCGGCGACCAGCTCGGGTTTCGGGCCGGTGCTGGCCAGGTCGAGCACGTGCACGGCGAGCCCGCGCTGGGTGGCCAGCAGCGCGGCGAGCAGGCCGATCGGGCCGGCACCGGTGACCAGCACGGTCCGCGGCTGCCACTCGGCCCGGTGCCCGATCCGCTCGATGTGGTCCCACGCCTTGGCCACCACGCTGGTCGGCTCCAGCAGCACGCCGACCTCGGCGAGCGCCGGATCCAGCCCGACGGCGAACCGGGGCTGCACCCGCCACCGGTCCCGGGCGAAGCCCGGCAGCGCCTTGATGCCGTGCTCGGTGTACAGCCCGTTGCGGCACATGTCCCACTCGCCGACGGCGCAGTTCGGGCAGGGCACCGGGTCGGGGTGCCGGACGATCCCGGCCACCAGGTCGCCCGGTTGCAGCGTCCCGGTCGGGTCCTCCAGCACCCGGCCCAACGACTCGTGCCCGAGCACCAGGCGGTCGGTGCCCGGCGGGGCATCGCCGTAGTGCCCGGCGATGATCTCGTGGTCGGTGCCGCAGATCCCGATCGCCAGGGACTCGACCAGGATGGCACCCTCCTCGCTGGCCGGCTCGGGATGGTCCTCGGTCAGCCGCAGCGAGTCGGTCACACCCGGGTTCACAGTCACAGCGCGCACGACTCTCATCTTTCCCCGCCGGCGGCTCCGCCGCCGGCCAAAGCGCGCAGTCGGCCCGCCGGGCATGACCCGCCCGGCTGTCCCGCCGCCCCGCCGGGCGCTGTCCGGGCCGCCGGTCCG
>NZ_POUB01000135.1 GCF_003236335.1 Micromonospora deserti | reverse complement strand
ATCATGCACATGTGGTGCCCGTCGGGCGATGCTTCATACCGGTTCGTCCGGCACCACAACGGCATGAGCGCCGGCAGCGGGGTGAGCTGACGCGATGGGGTGGGTGGATACCGATTGGGTGATAGCGGGGGAGGTTTGCTAGTCTTCTCCAGTCGCTGAGCCCCCGTAGCTCAGGGGATAGAGCACCGCCCTCCGGAGGCGGGGGCGCAGGTTCGAATCCTGCCGGGGGCACGTCACAGAACTGCAAAAACTCAGCGTGATCGATCGCCGACTGACGGTCGAAGCAACCTATCAGGTGACCTAGAGATAACTGCGAGACAGGGCCTCGGCATCGCCGAGGCCCTGTCCATATCGTCGTTGAACATGCTTGAACATCCGGATCTGCGGCCCGCGCGACGGCGACGACCTGGCGGGTCAAACCCGCCACACCAACGGGCTTGGCCTGCGGCTTACCAGGTGGCCGTCGGCTCAGTGGATGGCGCTGCGACCGCGGGTGGGTGATCGCGGTCTGCGGCCGGCGCTGTGCGCAGCCAACGGTTGTAGTGGCCGATGAACAACTCGGGGTATCCGCCAGTGTGCAGGAAAACCACGGGTCCCTCTGGTAGCCGTCCACGGGTGGCGTGCGCGAGGAGGCTGGCCATCGCCTTGGCGGTGTAGACGGGTTCGAGGAGCAGACCTTCGGTACGTGCGGCTAGGTCCAGGGCGTGACGCCCGGCTGGGGTGGGCTGACTGTAACCGCCGCCGATCTGCTCGCGGTCCAGGCGTGCAGAGCCCGTCGGCGTGGGCAGTCCGGCTGCGCGTGCGGCATCGGCGGCCATCCGTGGCACCGCGTCGAGCAGGTCAGGTCGATTACCGGTGTCCACGCCGAGGACCAGCCGGTGGTCGCCAAGGCCGGCGACCAGTCCGGCATGCGTTCCACCGGAGGCGTCCGCCGTTACGACCAGCGCAAGGTCCGGTAGCTGGCGGCGTAGCTCGACGGCGGCGGTGACGTAACCGAGGTCGCCCGCCAGCGACGCACCACCCACCGGGAGCACGTACGGGCGGGAGCCGTCCTGCCGAGCGATATCTGCCGCCTCGGTGATTGCGGCGTTGAGTCCGGCGTAGTCCACGCTCCCGGCCCACCGCACCTGCACGCCAAGCATCTCGCTTAGCAGCAGGTTGCCCTCCCACGTGCTGGGCTCGGTGCCGGTGAGCACCGCGACGCAACTCAGCCCCAGCCGGGCAGCCGCAGCCGCGGTCATCCGCACGTGGTTGCTCTGCGCCGCGCCTCCGGTAACCAGGGTGTCCGCGCCAGCGGCAAGTGCCTCCGCTACGGAGTACTCCAACTTGCGGGCCTTGTTGCCGCCGAGCGCCAGCCCGGTGAGGTCGTCCCGTTTGACCCACAGCCGCCCGGGCGGCAGACCCAACTGCTCGCCGAGGCGGTCCATCGGCTGCAGTGGGGTGGGCAGCACGGCCAGCGCCACCCGCTCGACCGTCACTCCCACCATGTTCGGGTTCATCACGACTCGCTCCATCCGTCGGCCATCGGTAGGCGACTCCACTATAGTGGAGTTCCGTTATAGTGGAGGAGTGATCTTGATTCCGCTTGACACCGGCCTCGACCTGGCCGCAATTGGCCGCCGACTGCGCGACGAACGCCGCCGGCGGGGCTTCACGCTGGAGGGGTTAGCCACCGCGAGCGGGGTCAGCCGCAGCATGCTGTCAGAGGTGGAGCGCGGCAGCCGGGTACCGACGGTGCTCGTTCTCGATCGCATCGCCACTGGCCTGGGCACCAGCATCGCCCGGCTGCTCCGCGCGGAAGCGTCCGCCCGCACGGTGGTGTTGCGGCGCGATGAGCAGGACGTGGCCCGGGACGCGTCCGGTTGGGAGCGGCGTGTCCTCAGCCCGGTGCTTCCCGGGGTGGAGTTCGAGTTCATGCGCACCACCATCGGCGCGGGTGTCGACGCGGGCGTCTTCCAGCCACACGGTCCCGGATCGCGGGAGTACCTGGCTGTGGAGGCGGGCACGTTGCGCTTGTCGCTGGACGGCGACGAGGTGGACTTACACGAGGGCGACAGCGTCTTCTACGCCGGGGACTGCCACCACGGCTTCGCAAATCCGGTGGCCGTACCGTGCGTCTACTACCTGGTGATGGACCTTGCTGGCGGCGCGGCTCATGGAGCCAGCCGATGACCGCGCAGGCACCGATCCCCGTGGGCTGGAGTTGGCCCGCCGACGACGTGCGGCAGCTCGGGCACCGGATGGTCGACATCGTCGCCGACTACCTGTCCGGTCTACCGCAGCGGGCCGTGTTCCAGCCGTACCCTGCCGAGCAGGCCCGCGCCCTCGCCACCGAACCGATCCCGACCGGCGGCGCGCCCGTTGACGCAGTGCTGAAAGACTTCGTCGAGCGGGTCGCACCGTACCCATTCGGCAACGGGCACCCCCGCTTCTACGCCTGGGTCAACTCACCACCCCACCCGCTCGGGGTCTTCGCCGAGGCGCTCGCCGCCGCGATGAACCCGAGCGTGGCCGGCGGCAACCACGCCGCCGTCCACATCGAACACCAAGTTGTGCGCTGGTTCGCCGATCTGGCCGGGTTCGGCGATGAGAGCATGGGCCTGCTGACCAGCGGCGGCTCCATGGCCACGCTGACCGCACTGACCGTGGCCCGCCACCGAGCCGCCCGACGCGCCGATATCGACGTGCGCGCGGACGGGCTGCAGGGCCACGCCCGGCGCTTCCTGCTGTATCTCGGCACGGAAGGACACGGGTCGGCCCGCAAGGCGGCCGAACTGCTCGGCATCGGCTCGGCCAACGTCCGCACCATCGCCTCCAACGACGGCCACCGGCTGCGACCGGACGCGTTACGCGACCAGATCGTCCGGGACCGTGCCAACGGCCATATCCCGGTCGCGGTCATGGCCAGCGCCGGTACGGTCAACACCGGCGCGATCGACCCGCTCGACGCGATCGCCGACGTCTGCGCCGAGCACGGCGTATGGCTGCACGTCGACGGCTCGTACGGCGCACCCGCCGTGCTACTGCTCGACGAACACCGCGCGACCAAGACGGCGCTGGCCCGGGTCGACAGCCTCGCCATGGACCCGCACAAGTGGCTCTACGCCCCGGTCGACGCCGGGCTCGTCCTCGTCCGCGACCGGCACCTCGCCCGCGACGCCTTCAGCCTCGTCCCGCCGTACCTGCGCACCGACGACGACCCAGACGGGGTGAGCGGGCCGGTATGGTTCAGCGAATACGGCTTCGACCAAACCCGACCGTTCCGCGCCCTCAAGGTGTGGCTGCTGCTCAAACACCTCGGTACCACCGGGTACCGAGACCTCATCGCCCACGACATCGCCACCGCCAACCGGCTCGCATCCGGCGTCAGGGCCGCACCCGACCTGCAACTGCTCGCCAACGGGCTCAGCGTCGTGTGCTTCCGCTGCCGCCCCGTCGACTGCGCCGGCGACGACCAGGCCCTCGACGAACTCAACCGCGAGGTGCTGAACGCGGTACAGCTCGGTGGCCGCGCGTTCCTCGCCGGCACCACCGTCAACGGAGCGTTCGCCCTGCGCGCCTGCGTCGTGAACCCAGGCAGCAGCGCGGCGGACGCCGACGCCGTTCTCGCCGAGGTCCGAGCAACGCTGTCCCGACTCGGCGGCGGCCAACCACGATGACACATCCGGGGCAGCTCTTTGACCTCACCGGCATCAGGCTCACGACGACGACGCGACAAGATCGTCGTCTCCGCCGGGCGTAAGCCAGGCCCGCGAAGCCCTCGAACTCGTCCGCAGTGGACACCACAACGGAAGGGCCGCCCTCATCCCGCGGCATGCCGCCGGACGAGTGCCCTTGTGGACAGTCCGGCCGCCAGGAAAAGCGCGGCGAGCACCACCCACCCGGCCCGGCCGTGCTCGATGGCGGTGGCGGTGACGACCAGCGGCGCGAGCATCGAGCCAAGGGCTGCGCCGGTCTGGCTGACCCCTTGGTATGCGCCGGCGTTGTCCGGATCGGCGAGATCGAAGGCCAGCGTCCAGGCGCCGGCCTCGGAGACGACCTCGGCGAGGCTGTGCGCCACGGTCGCCAGCGCCAGCGCCAGCACCACCACGACCACCGCGATGCCGCCGGAGGTAGCCGCCGCGTACAACCCGCATGCGACGGCCAGCAACGCACCGGCTCTGGCCACGGAGCGCCCGGCCGCCGGCAGGTCGCGCGCGCGGCGCGCCGCCCAGACCCTGGAGCAGAGAGAGGATCACAGTGTTGAGGGCCAGCAGCGCCGCGACGGTGACCGCCGGCGCCGTCGTCCATCCGGCGATCCACAGGGGTACGAGGACATGGTCGACCAGGTCAGCGCCCGGGCAACCGGGTCGTCCGGCAGCAGCGTGCGCCGGACGGTGGTACGGCTCGCGACAAGAAGCACGCCCGTAGCTCTCGCAGGAGACCCCGCGAGGCCACCAACGATGTAGCGTTACTCTTCATGATCCGGTACGAGCTGGTCGGCATGGACCTGGCCGACGTGCGGTTCGCGGTGTCCCCGCTCAACGAGCTGGTGCTGTCTCTGCGTGCCTGGCGCGACCCGGGCCGGTTTCCGCTGCACCTGCGCTGGCTGCACGCCCTGGACGAGGCGCGCGCCGACCTCGACGAGGTCACGCTCTCCGTGCTGACCAACGACCGGCTGTGGACGCCCGACTTCCTCAACCCGCGCCCGTACTCGCCGCTGACCCGCATCGACGACGAGCTGGCCCAGCTGGCCCAGACCGAGCCGGCGATCGTGCGCAGCGACCTGCGGGCCATACACGGCGCCGTCCCACTCCCCCGGCCACTGCGCGGATCCGCGCACCGCGTGCTCGCCCGCATCGTTGACGCGCTCACCGGCTACTGGCAGCGCTGCTTCGAGCCGCACTGGCCACGGATGCGGGCGCTACTCGAGGGCGACGTCACGTACCGCGGACGGCAGATCGCCCAGCACGGGCTCGCGGCGATGTTCGCCGACCTGTCGCCCACGGTGCGGCTGGTCGACAACGTCGTCGAGATACAGCTCCGCTCCAAACTGGACTATGCCCGCCCGACCATCGGCGGGCTGACCCTCGTGCCCACGCTGTGGACCACCAACGCCTCAACGCCCATCTCCCCCGCCGAGCCACCCATGATCCTCTACGCCGCCCGCGGCCTCGCCACCCTGTGGGAGCCCCAGCCACTGCAGGCTCCCGACGCCCTCGCCGCGATCGTCGGCGCCACGCGCGCGGGTCTGCTCGTCCACCTCGAGACACCCGCCTCCTCCACCGAGCTGGCCGCGCGCCTCGGCGTCACCACCACGGCCGTCAACCAACACCTCCGCGCCCTACGTGACGGCGGACTCCTGGTCAGCGCCCGACACGGCCGCTCGGTGCTCTACCGCCGCTCCGACCTCGCCGACCAACTGGTGGGTCGATAGTCCCGCCCGGCGCCCCGCCAAGCTGGCCCGGCACCGCCGTTGGCGGTCGGAAGCCGGGCGGTCGTGGCCGACCTGTGCAGACGCCGAGGCCGCAAGGACCAACCTGCAAAAACGTTAGTGACTGTCTCGGGTAGGTTGGCCTGGACGCTGGCAACCGCCTGATCAGGTAAAAGGGCGTCGGGAATACCGGGCAATCAAGATCAAAGGCTTGCAGGTTTGTCTCTGTCCGGGGGCACCAGAGTTGACCAGCACGAAAGGCCCCCGACCAGGGGAAACCCGGTCAGGGGCCTTAGTCGTATGACCATGTCCGGCCGTCAGCGGCCCGTGGTGGGCGTCTGTGCCGAATGCGTGCCGAAGTTCGGCAGGCCTCAGCCGTGTGAGGCTTCAACCTCGGGCGTGAACACGGCGGCCCGCGCCCGCCGGCACACGCGGTTGATCGTGTCCTTGCCTCTTCCAGCAGCTCGCCACGGCTGTCGCACACGCAGCGGTGCATATATGAGTCAGCGCAGAGTAAATCATCTTCGATACTCCGACAAGGGTTGATCATCGGATGGACGGCGTACGGATTATTCGACCGCCTGATTGTCCCGATTCGCGAGTTCCCGGGGGATCCAGGGCCTCTTCCACCTGCGCAGGCACACGCAAAGTCACTCGCAGCGAGTAGGGACACAGCAGGTGATGGACGTTGTCGGCCGGATCGCCAGCCGCGAGCTCGAGCCTAATCGCCGCAAGATTCAACTCATCCTCGCCGATGTAACGGCGATCCCCTGTTGGCTCGAACCAGACCGACAGAGCGTCTTCCAGCGCACGGACGATTGATTCAACAGCGTTCTCACCAGACACGAGGCCCAGCCGGATCTCGTAGCCCTCCGCCATGTGGCCCCCTCTGATGAGCCACCGCATCCTAGCGCTGGGTGCTGGGACGTCCCGCCCCTGCTTGTCTGAGAAGGGCAGCCGCTTTCTGCCACCCCGGACGCCGGAGCCACTTCCCGGATGGTCCGGTCCGGATGGATCGGAACCGGGCGGGGCCGGCAATAGCCCACCGTGACCCGCCGGGCGCGGGTACGGAACACGGATGCCGCCCCAGGAGCGGAGGGCGGCCCCAAGTAGGACAGGCTGCGGTCAGCCCGGTCACCGCGAGGCAGGCCGTAGTGGGCGAGCCCGAGTAGTAGCGGCTACGCCGAGACCATCGCCACCCCATGCAAAGACCGTAAGAAGGTAAGCGTTGGCGGCGGGGTCAGCCGGCGGCACGGCGGGCACGGGCCCGACGCTTGCCCTCGTGCATGGCCTGCACGCGGGCGATCGGGATGGTGTGCCCCTCGGCGACCAGGTCGGCCGGGAGCCGCTGCGGCGCGGGCATCCGCTCCGCCCACGGATCACCCGCCACGACCAGGGCCGGCACCGTACGGATGGTGAAGTCCGCCGGGGTGACCGCTTCCAGCTCGGCCCAGTCCACCGGGAACGACACCGGCACGCCCGGCCGCAGCCGCGGGCTGTACGCGGCCACCACCGTCGCCCCACCGGCCCGGGTGGAGTCCACGAAGACCTTGCCGCCCCGGTCCTGGCGGATGAAGGCGGTGGTGGCGAGCGCCGGGTCGAGCCGTTCCGCCCGCGCCGCGATGGCGCGGGTGGCGGCGGCCATGTCCTCGGCGCCGGCGCCGGCCTCGACCGGCACGAAGATGTGCACCCCCTTGGCCCCGCTGGTCTTCACCGCCCCGGACAGGCCGGCTTCGGTGAGCGCCTGCCGCACCAGCAGCGCGGCGGCCACGGCCAACCGGAACGCAGCGCCCTCCGGCGGGTCCAGGTCGAGCACCAGGTGGGTGGGGCGGTGCAGGTCGTCGACCGTGGCCAGGGTCGGGTGGTACTCCACCGCCCGCTGGTTGGCGAACCAGAGCAGGGTGCGCCGGTCGTCGCAGAGCGCGTACGAGATCTCCCGATGCGACGCCTCGGCCCAGACCGCCGTCCGGCGGACCCACTCGGGGGTGTACCTGGGCAGGTTCTTCTGCATGAACGGCGGCTGCCCACGCAGCACCCGGATCACCGACAGCGGCCGGTCCCGCAGCTGCGGCAGGATCCGGTCGCGGACCGCGTCGAGGTAGTCGACCAGGTCCCGCTTGCTGGCCTGCGCACCGTCGAACAGCGACTGGTCGAGGTTGGTCAACGCCACCCCGTCCCGGTTCTCCTCAGCCCCGCCCATCCGATCACCCTGCCGGCACCGCCCGCGCCGGTCAACCAGGCGCGGCGCGCCGGAATGCGCCGGCCGCACCGCGCCAACAGCTGCCTGTCCCCCGCCGTCGCACGCCTACCCGGCCACCCTGGACACGCCGGCCCGGGTGCCCTGCTCCGCCGCGCCGCCCTGACCCGCCACGCCGCCCTGACCCGCCACGCCGCCCTGACCCGTCGTCGCGGGCCGGCGAAGGGCGACCACGGCGACCAGCAGCGCCGCCGTGACCAGCGCGGCGGCGACCGCGAAGGCGGTCCGGTAGCCGGCGGCGAGCGCCGCGACCTCGACCCAACCGGCGTCCCGCAGCCGGCCGGTGCGCTCGGCGGCCAGGGTGGCCAGCGCGGCCAGCCCGAGCGCGCCGCCGACCTGCTGGGTGGTGTTGGCCAGCCCGGAGGCGAGACCGGCGTCGGACGGCTCCGCGCCGGCCATGGCCAGCGTGGTCACCGCCGGCAGCGCCAGCCCGCCGGCGACCCCGAAGATCAGGATCGCGGGCAGCACGTCGGTCGGGTAGCGGCCGTCGACCGGCAGCCGGGCGAGCAGCAGGAACCCGGCGACGGCGAGGGCGAGCCCGGCGAGCAGCACGGCCCGGGCGCCGAACCGGGCCACCAGCCGGCCGGCGAGGCCGAGCGAGACCACCGCGATCGCCACCGGGGTGGGGAGGAAGGCCAGCCCGGTGGCGGCTGCGTCGAGCGCCAGGACCAGCTGGAGTTCCAGCGCGAGCAGGAACTGGAAGCCGAAGAACGCGGCGACCATGAGGAACTGCACGACGTTGGCGGCGACCAGGTCCGGGGCGCGCAGCACCCGGGGCGGCAGCAGCGGGGTGGTGGCCACCCGCTGGCGCAGCGCGAACCCGCCGAGCAGTGCCGCCGCGAGCGCGGCGGCGCCGAGCGTACGGGGCGCGGTCCAGCCGTGCTCGCCGGTGCCGACGATGGCCAGCACGGCGACCATCAGACCGGCGGTGACCAGCATCGCGCCGAGCAGGTCCAGGCCGGCGCGCAGGCCGATCCCGGTGTCGGCGCCGATCAGGCGTACGGCGGCCGTCAGGATCACCAGCCCGATGGGCAGGTTGACCAGGAAGATCGCGGGCCAGCCGAAGAGGTCGGTGAGCACGCCTCCGGCCAGCATGCCGATGGAGGAGCCGGCGGCCCCGGTGAAGCTGAACACCGCGATCGCCCGCGCCCGCTCGGCCGGTTCCGGGAAGAGCCGGACGATCATGCCGAGACTGACCGCCATGGCCAGCGCCCCGCCGACGCCCTGCAGGAAGCGGGCCACGACCAGCACCGCCGGGCCGGTCGCCACCGCGCAGAGCAGCGAGGCGAGGGTGAACAGCGCGACGCCGGCCAGGAACACCTGCCGTCGGCCGAGCAGGTCGCCGAGGCGCCCGGCGAGCAGCAGCAGCCCGCCGAAGGCGATCAGGTAGGCGTTGACCACCCAGGCCAGGCCGGTGGCGGTGAAGCCGAGGTCGCGCTGGATGGCCGGCAGCGCCACCGCGACGACGCTGCCGTCCAGGATGATCATGAGGCTACCGGCGCAGAGCACGAGCAGCGCGGGCCAGCGGGACGGTTCGGTACGGGTCGACACGGGGACGCCTCCTAGGTGCACGGTTTGTTACCGACGCCATCTTCTGTGACCATGAGGCGGAGCGTAAGGAGGCACTTTCATGTCCCAGGGGAACAGCGGTGTGCCCGTGACCGGCGATCGGAGCCAGGCGTGCGACCTCGGCGACGCGCCCTTCACCCCCGGTCAGGCCAAGGCGTGCACGGTCCGCGAGGTGCTCGACCGGGTGGGCGGCAAGTGGAGCATCGGCATCCTGGTCGCCGCCTCCCAGGGCCCGGTGCGCTTCACCGAGCTGGAGCGCTTCGTCGAGGGGATCAGCCGGCGGATGCTCACGCTGACCCTGCGCAACCTGGAACGCGACGGCCTGCTGCGTCGGACGGTGTACCCGACCGTGCCGCCGAAGGTCGAGTACACCGCCACCCCGATCGCGCTGGAGCTCTACGAGTCGCTGGTCGCCCTGACCAGCTGGGCCGAGCGGCACCGGATTGCGATCGCCGAGGCCCGGGCCGCGTACGACCGGGCGCACGGCCCGGTGGATCCGGGCCCGGCGAGCGTGGCCGGCCGCGCCTGACGCCGCGCCGGTGGAGCCGGCGCCCTCGGCGGTTGCGGGGCCCGTCCAAGGGAAGCACGCCGGCGTTGTGGCGAAGACCACGGGCCCTATCTGACCGATCGGTCAACGCCTGACCGATCGGTCAGGCATGCTGGTCCGAGGAGGTGGACCGGCATGGCACGGGCGGTGGCGGAGAAACACGACGAGATCCTGGCCGCGGCGGCACGCCGCTTCGCGGTGACCGGCTACCGGGGCACGTCGTTGCAGGACATCGCGCGCGAGGTGGGCTGCTCCAAGGCGGCGGTGCTCTACCACTTCGCCAACAAGGAGGCGATCCTCACCGAGCTGATGGCCCCGGCGATCGAGGTGCTCCAGGCGCTCGACGAGCGGATCGCCGCGCACGCCGGCGCGGACGCCCAGCGGGTCGCGGCCGAGGGCTTCGTCGACCTCGCCGTCCGCTTCCGGCGGGAGATCGCCCTGCTCCGCGGTGAGTTCCCGGAGCTGCTCCAGCAGCCCGCCTTCGCGCACATCCAGCGGATCTCCGAGCGGCTGATCGACGCGCTCGCCGGGCACCCCGAGCGGGCGTCCGCCCGGATCACCGCCTTCGTGCTGCTCGCCGGCATCTCCGAGACGTGCGGGGAGTTCGTCGACGTACCCGACGAGGAGCTGCGCTCCGCGCTGCTGGCCCTCGTGCGACGGGCACTGGAACCCGTCGACTGACCCGTCCATCCACCCACGACCGAGGACAAGGAACCCTGATGGCGACCCTGCTCTACCGGCTCGGCCGGGGCTCGTTGCGCCGGCGGCGACTCGTCGCGGCGATCTGGCTCGTCGTACTCGTCGGACTCGGCCTCGCCGCCGCGACCCTGCGCGGCCCGACGGCCAGCAACTTCACCATGCCCGGCACCGGGTCGCAACGCGCGCTGGACCTGCTCGCCGAGCAGTTCCCGACGGCCAGCGGCGCGACCGGCACGATCGCGGTCAAGGCACCGACGGCCGGCCAGCTCGGCACCCCGCAGGGCCAGGCGATGGTGACGGAGATCACCCAGGAGGCCGCCACGCTGCCCGGCGTGGTCGGCGCGGTCGACCCGTTCCAGGTCGGTGCCGTCTCCCCGGACGGCCGGTACGCGCTGGTCCAGGTCCAGTTCGCCGGCCGGGCCGACGACGTCACCGACGGCCAGCGCGCGGCGTACGAGAAGGTCGGCGCGCGGGCCGAGGCGCAGGGCTGGCAGGTGGCGCCTGGCGGCGAGGTGCTCAACGCCGAGCCGGAGGTCGGCTCCACCGAGGCGCTCGGCGTGGCGGTCGCCGCGATCGTCCTGGTGGTCACCTTCGGGTCGCTGGTGGCGGCCGGGATGACCATGCTCAACGCGCTGATCGGTGTCGGGGTCGGCATGGCCGGCCTCTTCGCGCTCAGCGACGTGGTGGAGCTGACCAGCACCGCGCCGATCCTCGCCCTGATGCTCGGCCTGGCCGTCGGCATCGACTACTCGCTCTTCATCACCTCCCGCTACCGCCAGAACATGCTCGACGGGCTGCCGCCGGACGAGGCCGTCGGTCGGGCGGTGGGCACCGCCGGCTCGGCCGTTGCCTTCGCCGGGGCGACCGTGGTCATCGCCCTGGCCGGCCTGGCCGTGGTGGGCATCCCGTTCCTGACCGTGATGGGTCTGGCCGCGGCCGGCACGGTCACCGTCGCGGTGCTGGTCGCGATCACGCTCCAACCCGCGCTGCTCGGATTCGCCGGCCGCCGGGTCCTCCCCCGCAAGCTGCGCGCCGCCGTCGGGGCCCCGGCCGCCACGCCGGCACCGGACGCCGGGGCCGTCCCGGCCGAGGACCGGTCCGGATTCGGCTTCCGCTGGGCCCGCACCGTCATCCGCTTCCGGGTGCCGGTCATCCTGGTCGGCCTGCTCGGCCTCGGGCTGCTCGCGCTGCCCGCGCCGGACATGCGGCTGTCCCTGCCCGACGCCGGCGCCGCGCCCGTCGAGTCCCCGGCCCGGGTGTCCAACGACCTGATCACCGAGGGCTTCGGGCCGGGCTTCACCGGCCGGCTGGCGGTGGTCATCGCCGGCGACAACCCGCAGGCCACCTCGGCCGCCGTGCCACAGGTGACCGCGCTGATCCAGCGCACCGACAACGTGCTCGCGGTGGCCCCGCCGCAGCTGAGCCCCGACGGCCGGACCGCGCTGCTCGGCGTGGTGCCGAAGACCGGCCCGACCGACGCGGCCACCGAGACCCTGGTCAACGACATCCGCGACGCGGTCGGCGGAATCCGGGGGGCGGACGTGCTGCTGACCGGCGCCACCGCGATCGGCATCGACGTCTCGGCGAAGCTCTCCGACGCCCTGCCGGTCTACCTGCTGCTGGTGGTCGGGCTCTCGGTGCTGCTGCTGATGCTGGTGTTCCGCTCGCTGCTGGTGCCGGTCAAGGCTGCGGCGGGCTTCCTGCTCACCGTCGCCGCGACCTTCGGCATCACCGTGGCGGTGTTCCAGCAGGGGCACCTCGCAGACCTGGTGGGCCTGGACACCCCGGCTCCGCTGATCAGCTTCCTGCCCATCCTGCTGATCGGCATCCTGTTCGGCCTGGCGATGGACTACGAGGTCTTCCTGGTCTCCCGGATGCGGGAGGACTTCGTACACGGAGACAGCGCCCGGCAGGCCACCATCAACGGAATGGGGCACGGCGCCCGGGTGGTCACCGCCGCCGCGCTGATCATGATCTCGGTCTTCGGCGGCTTCGTCTTCCTCGACGACCCGGTTATCAAGTCGATGGGGTTCGCGCTCGCCGTCGGGGTCGCCATCGACGCCTTCGTAGTCCGGATGACTATCGTGCCGGCGGTGATGTCGCTGCTCGGCGAGCGGGCCTGGTGGCTCCCCCGCTGGCTGCACAGGGCGCTGCCCAACGTCGACATCGAGGGCGAGGGCCTGCGTGCCCACCTCGCCGAGCGCACCCCCACCCCGGTCTGACCCCCGTGGATCACGCAGTTGTGGTGCCCCGCGTAACCGGCGAAGCCAGGCCCACCGGGCACCACAACTGCATGATCGCCGAATCGCCGGGCCAGCGGGTTCAGACGCCGGCGGGGTAGGTTTCCATCTCGCCGGGAGCGCTGAGGGCGGGCAGGGGGTGCAGAGCGGTCGCCTCGTCGCACCAGATGAACGCGTCGTAGCGCTCCCCCAGTCGAGTGGGCACGTAGTTGCCCCACGACTCGAAGGACGGGTCGTAGACCACCCCGATTGCCCGGTGGTCGACCGTGTCGGTGACCCAGCCAGGCTGGTCGTCGCCGCCGAAGACCAGCACCGCCCGCTCCGGCATCAGCTCGTGCAGCCGCCGCTCCACGGAGCCGGGCCGGGCCGGCGGCACCACCATCGCCTCGGCGGGTGAGCCCCAGCGGGGGGCGGCGATCACCGTGCCGCGGTAGCTGCCGAAACCGACCAGCACCACCGCCTCGGCGCTGTGCCGCTCCCGGGCCAGCTGCCCAACGTTGATCATCCCGTCGGCGGCCATGTCAGTGGCCCGGGCGTCGCCGACGTGGGTGTTGTGCGCCCAGACGATCCCCCGCGAGTCCGGGCCGTACCGGTCCAGCAGCCGGTCCAGGGTGTCCGCCATGTGGATATCCCGGACGTTCCACGATTCCGGCCCGCCGGCGACCATCGCCCGGTAGTACCGCTCCGCGCCGGCCACCACCTCCGCGTTCTGCCAGGCCGAGAAGCTGTCCGCGCCGTCCACGGCGGCATGTTCCCGGGTACGCGCCAGCAGCCGCACCACCTCGTCCTCGCAGCGGGCCGAGGCGAAACGGCTGGCCATGCCGTACTCCTCGACCCGCTTGCCGTACGGCTCGAAGCAGCGGTACGCGTCCTGCGCGGCCTCCAGCGACGCCGGGTCCTCCTCGCCCAGGTAATCGAAGATCGCCTGCATCGACTCCCAGAGGCTGTAGACGTCGAGGCCGTGGAAGCCGACCCGCGCCGCCTCGGGCCGCTCCACGTTCCACGCGCGTAGCCAGCGGCAGAACCGGGCCACCTCCGCGTTCGCCCACATCCAGGTGGGCCAACGCTCGAAGCGTTCCAGCGCGGTCTGCGGCTCGGCGGCGCCACCCGGCGCGGCGGTGACGGAGCGGTGCACCCGGTCGCAGTCGGGCCAGTCCCCCTCCACCGCGACGAAGGAGAACCCGCACTCGGCGATCAACCGGCGGGTGAGCTGTTCGCGCAACCGGTAGTAGTCGTAGCTGCCGTGCGTCGCCTCGCCGATCATGACGATCCGGGCATCCCGGACGCGCGCCAGCAACGGGTCGAAGTCGCTCGGCGCGCCGAGCCGCTGAACCAGCATGGCGGGCGGCTACCCGGCGGGTCGGCGGGCAAACCGCCACGGCGTCGCCTCCCTTTCCAGAGAGTGTGCCGACGGGCTGAGCGGGTAGCCGGCGGGCATGACCGTCACCGGGGTGCAGTTGCAGGAGTACCTGGCCGGGCTCGACTACCCGGTCTCCCGAGATGACCTGGTGCGCTGGGGCCAGGAGAACGGGGTCAGCACGGAGATGTTGCAGATGCTGCGGGCGCTGCCGGTGGAGGAGTTCGACTCTCCCGCCGAACTGAGCGAGGCACTGAACACGCTGGCCTGACCCGCCGACGCACGGCGGCTCCGGCAGCGGCGGGGTCGCGGCACCGGAGCAGGTGACGGCTCAGGCCGGGAGGTCGAGGGTGCGGGACTCGCGGCGGGCGGTCTCGGCGGCGGCGAGAACGGCGACCACCTCACGGCCGAAGCGGACGTCGCAGCGGTGGTCCCGGGTGCCCGACTCGATCTCCTCCAGCAGTTGGTCGATCGCCAGCCCGAAGGCGGCGCGGACGCTGCCGGCGCCGGCCGGGACGCTCTCGATGCCGTTGTCGCCATAGAAGGTGACGTCGCGGGTCATCGCCTCGGTCGGTGCCTCCAGGGTGAGCGAGGCCGTGCTGGTGGTGCCACCGTCGTGGGTGAGTAGCAGGTGCAACATGCCGCTCGGGCCGTCCATCGCGGCGACCCGGGTCACCCGGCCCAGCACCGGCAGGATCACCGACAGCGCGTGCGGGCCGATGTCCCACAGCGCGCCGTGCTGCCGGCGCCACAGCGAGCCGCCGTACGGGCTGCCGGGCTGGTAGATCGAGGCGAACATGGTCGCCCGGGCATGCTGCCACCCGCCGGCCGCGGCTGTCGCGGCGAGGAAGGCGGTCACGTTCGGGTGGAACCGCTGGGTGAAGAAGACCACCGAGGCGATCCCGGACGCCGCCGCAGCGTCGACCACCCGGTCGGCGTCGACGGTGTTCAGGGCGAGCGGCTTGTCCAGCAGCAGGTGCCGGCCAGCGGTCGCCGCGCGGACGGCGATGTCGGCCTGGACGTCCGGCGGGAGAGCGACCGCGACCGCGTCGCAGGCGTCGATCAGCGCGTCGACGTCGTCGAACGCCGGCACTCCGAAGCGCTGTGCCAGAGTGGCGGCCTTTTCCGGGTCCCGGCCCCAGACGCCGGCCAGGTTGGTGCCGGGATGCGCGTCCAGCGCCGCGCCGTGCGTCTCCGTCGCCCAGTGACCGGTGCCGAACAGCCCGAACCGCAGCACGAGAACCCCCACACCGTCGTCGTCATGCCGCGGCCCACCCCGCAGCCGTGATCCACGCTAGTCGTCCCGTCGACCCGCCGCCGCCCGACACCGGCGACCGTGCCGAAACGCGCCGTCGGCGGAGTACGGCCGACCAGACCCTGAGGCTGCGGGGGCCTACCCGCAGCCCTCGGGGTCGGGCTGCTCGCCGAGGGTGAGCACCAGGCCCGGAGACCTGCCCGGCCCACCTGCCCGGCGCATGCCGCCACCGGCGGCCCGGGACCGGCCGCCGGGGGAATCCTTCGGGGCGGCGGTGGCGGGGTGTACTACGCGGGTTAGTAGAGTGTGGCGGTGACCGAACCCAGCACCAGGTGGCGTCGATGACCAGCGCGGCCGCAGCCGGCTCGCCGGTGGACGGGATCCTCGCGACTGCCGCGATCGTGCTGTCGCTGCTGGTCGCCGCCTGGGCCCTGGTGGCGGCGCTGCGGCACCGCGCGCCGGACCGGGTGCAGTTCGTCGGCCTGGGCGTGCTCGAGCTGGCGCTGCTCGCGTTGGCGCTGGTGGCCCTGGTCACCCTCGGCGGCGGCGACCGGCCGAGCGAGCCGGGGGCGTTCGCCGGCTACCTGGTGACGCTGGTCTGCCTGCCACCGCTGGCCTGGGTACTGGCCCGGATGGAGCCGACCCGGTGGGGCTCGGCGATCGTCTGCGCCGTCTGCCTGGTCATCCCGGTGGTCGTGGTCCGGCTCCAGCAGACCTGGGCGGTGCTTGGTGGCTGAGGCGCCGGCCGTGGAGCGGAAGCGGACCAACTCCGGACCAGGGCGGCTGCTGATCGCGGTCTACCTGCTCTTCGCCATCGCCGCGACCAGCCGGGCCGGCCTGCAGATCGCCACGAAGTTCGACGAGGCGCCGGTGGCATACCTCCTCTCCGCGCTGGCCGCGGCGATCTACATCGTGGCGGCGGTGGGGTTGGCCCGCGCCGGCGCCGCAGGCCGGCGCGTCGCGCTGGCCTGCTGCACCGTGGAGCTGGCCGGAGTGGTCGGCGTCGGCGTCCTCAGCCTGGTCGACCCGGACCTCTTCCCCGACGAGACGGTCTGGTCGGAGTTCGGCAGCGGGTACGGCTACGTGCCGCTGGTGCTCCCGGTGCTCGGCCTGCTCTGGCTGTGGCGCACCCGCCACGACCCGGCCTGAGCCCGGCCGACCCGCACCCACCCGACCCGCACAAACCCCGCCGC
>NZ_POUB01000134.1 GCF_003236335.1 Micromonospora deserti | reverse complement strand
CCCGCTGCCCCAGCGCGACGCCGACCACCACCCCGAGCAGCGGCCACCGCACCACGATGCTGACCAGCCAGACGAGCGCGCTGGCCGCGTTGGACAGCAGCTGGACCAGGAAGAAATCCTCGGCACGGCCGGTGCGCAACGCGATCAGCGCGGCCACGCAGACGGCGAGCAGCCCGATCAGCACCGATCGGGGCCGGTCGCCCCGGCGCAGCCGCCACCCGGCCACCGCCGCCCCGGCCACCACGGCCGCGGCGACCCCGCCCCAGATGGATTGCCCGGTGGCCAGCCAGCCGACGGCGAAGGCGACCGGCGGCAGGGTCGCGTCGACCGCGCCCCGCCGCCCGCCGAGCAGGTCGGCGAGCGACTCGGGCCGGGCCGCGGGCGGCTCCGCCCGGTCCGCCGGCGGGGTCGTGTGCTCCGGTGTGCTGGTCACGGTCACCTCCTCGCGTCCGCCCCAAGGTAGCCGGGTGACGGCGGCGGGCCTCCGGCCGTCCCGCCCGGGCCTGCCGATACCGTGTGCGGGTGCGTGCGAGGGCGAGGGGTTGGACCGCGGTCTGGTTGGTCGTGCTGGCGGTCGTCCAGGCGCTCGCGTTCCTCGTCGTGTGGCGCGTCGCCGTGCACGCCGAGCTGGGCCAGTGGATCGACACCGTGGCGTTGACCGGCAACCGGATCGGCCAGGACCGGATCGACGGTCCGGTGGACCGGATCCTCAACGCGATGTCCGTGGTGTCCCTGCTGGCGGCGACCGCGGTGATCGGCTTCATCGCGCTGATGCGGGGGCGGATCGCCCTGGCCGTCACGGCCACCCTGCTGATCGTCGGCGCCAACGTCACCACCCAACTGCTCAAGTACGGACTGACCCGGCCCGACTTCGGCATCGACATGGAACGGGCGTACGCCGGCAACAGCCTGCCCAGCGGGCACGCCACGGTCGCGGCCTCGGTGGCGGTGGCGCTGGTGCTTGTCCTGCCGCGTACGGTGCGGGCGCTCGGCGCCTTCGTCGGTGCCGGCTACGCCGCGACCGCCGGGGTGGCGACGATGTCCGCCGGCTGGCACCGGCCCAGCGACGCGGCGGCAGCGTTCCTGGTCGTGGGCGTCTGGGCCGCGCTGGCCGGGCTGCTGCTCCTGGTCACCCAACGGGAGCGGGCGCAGGTGGAGTCCGCCGACGCGCACCGGCTCGCCGCGGCGGCGCTCGGCGTCGGCGGCCTGCTGGCGGTGGTGGCCTGCGCGCTCGCCCTGTCCTGGCTGGTCGACCTGCGCGGCACCGCGCCGGACGAGATGACCCGCCGGCCCCTCTTCGTCGCCTACGCGGGCAGCGCCGCGGGCATCGCGGGGACGATGGGGGTGGTGATGGCGCTGGTGCTCGCCGCCGTGCACCGGCTCGTGCCCCGCTACCAGGGCTGACCGGCGGTCAGCGGGCGTAGGTGCCCACCATCGTGCCGCTGGCGAACTCCTTGTCGACCAGTGCCCGGTGCACGTCGTCCGCCTGCGGCGCGTCGGGCAGTTCCAACGGCTGGTCCACCGCGTAGAGCCGGAAGAAGTACCGGTGCGGGTCGTCGCCGCGCGGCGGCTGGGGACCGCCCCACCCCGTCGTGCCGAAGCCGTTCGGCCACTCCCGGCCGCCCAGCGGCACCCCACCCTCGGGTACCCCGGCCGAACCGGCCCCGATCCCGGTGACCAGCCAGTGCAGGAACGGTACCCGCCCGGCATCCGGATCCTCGACGATCAGGACCAGCTCGGTCGTCCCGTCCGGCACCCCGGACCACTCCAGCGGCGGTGAGAGGTTGCCCCCGTCGCGGGAAAAGCGATCCGGCAGCCGGTCGTGGTCGTTGAACGCGGGGCTGCGCATCATGATCCCGGCCATCCCTGCACGCTCCTTTCCGGTCCGGTGGCACGTACCCGTACGGCGGGTGTCGAAACAGCCGCGGCGGGCGCCCGTCGTGCCGACGGGGGTGTGAGAGGGTACCGGCGGCGGACGTGGACGGGGGAGGACGAATGCAGACGGTACGGGCGGCGTTCCGGGACGAGTGCGCACGGCTGGGCGAGGTGCTGCTCGGCCTCGACGAGGTGGACCTCGACCGCCCCACCGACTGCCGGCCGTGGACCGTGCGGGAGCTGCTGGCGCACGTACGCACCGGTGCCGGACGCCTGGTGGACATGCTCGCCGCGCCGGCCCCGCCGCACGCCGAGGTGGACGCCGGCGGCTATTACGGCGCCGCCAAGTTCACCCCGCCGGTGGACGCCGCCCGGATCGAGGGCGGCCGGCGGGAGGCCCGGGAACTCGACGGCCCGGCGCTGGTGGCGGATTTCGACCGGGCCTGGCGGGCCGCCCTCGACGCGGTCGACGCCGCACCGCCCGGCCGGGTGGTACGCACCCGGCACGGCGACGCGATGGCCCTCGCCGAGTTCCTGCGTACCCGGGTGGTGGAGGTTGGCGTGCACGGCCTGGACCTGGCGGCGGCGCTGGACCGGCCGCCGTGGCTGACGCCGACCGCGGCGCAGGTCGTCGCCGACCTGCTCACCGGCGGCCGGGCTGTCCCGGCCGAGCTGGGCTGGGACCGGCTCACCCTGATCCGCAAGGCGACCGGCCGGGCCGAGCTCACCGACCGGGAGCGGGCCGCCGTCGACGCCGCCGGCTTCCGCTGGCTCTCCTTCGGCGGCTGACACCCGCGCTACCCGGCGAGCCCGCCTGCGACCACGTACCACCGGCGAAGGCCGGGCCGGTCCCCGCGAACGCCGGCACCCATCACCATGCTCGCCACCAGGGCGGTGATCACATCAGGCCCGGCGCCATCCGGGAAACCCGCCCGCCGATCTTGCTCCCTGCCCTGGCGAGCGGGCACCATCGACCGGTGACGAAGCGATGGGGCATGACCGTGCCGTTGGGCGGGATCCCGCTCGCCGACCACGCCGCGGTCTACGCGGCCCTCGACCGGGCCGGGTTCACCGACCTGTGGTCCTCCGAGGTCGCCGGGGCCGACGCGTTCACCCCGCTGGCGCTCGCCGCCGCCTGGCAGCCCCGGCTGCGCCTGGGCACCGCGATCGCGCCGGTCTTCACCCGGGGTCCGGGCCTGCTGGCGATGAGCGCCGCCGCGCTCGCCGAGGCGGCCCCCGGCCGGTTCGCCCTCGGCATCGGCGCCTCCTCGCCGGTGCTGGTCGGCGACTGGAACGCGATCCCTTTCACCGAGCCCTTCCGGCGTACCCGCGACGTGCTGCGGTTCCTGCGCGCGGCGCTGTCCGGCGCGACGGTCGACCAGGCGTACGACACCTTCACCATCCGCCGGTTCACCCTGGAACGACCGCCGGCCGTGCCACCGCCGCTGCTGCTCGCCGCGCTGCGGCCCGGGATGCTGCGGCTGGCCGCCGCCGAGGCCGACGGGGTGATCCTCAACTGGCTCGCCGCCACGGACGTCCCGCGTGCGCTCGCCGAGCTGGGCAGGCGGCGGGCCGGCTTCGAGGTGGTCTCCCGCATCTTCGTCTGCCCCACCGAGGACGCCGCGCACGCCCGCGCGCTGGGCCGCCGGCTGATCACCAGCTACCTCACCGTGCCGGCGTACGCCGAGTTCCACCGCTGGCTCGGCCGGGAGGAGCTGCTCGGGCCGATGTGGCGGGCCTGGGCGGCCGGCGACCGGCGCGGCGCCGGTGCCGCCGTGCCCGACGGGGTGGTCGACGCGCTGGTGCTGCACGGCTCGCCGGAGCGCTGCCGGGAGCAGGTCCGCCGCTACGCCGACGCCGGGGTGGACGTTCCGGTGCTGGCGCTTCTGCCCACGCCCGAGCTGACCGCCGGCGGCGCGGCGGCGCTGGCTGACCTGATCGCCCGCCTCGGCGATGCCGGCACGGAGGTGGCCTGAGTGAACCTGACCGACCGGGTGGTGGTGATCACCGGCGGGGCCGGCGGCATCGGCGCGGCGCTGGCCCGGCGGTTCGCCGCCGAGGGCGCCGCCGCGGTCGTGGTGGCCGACCTGGACGCCGGGGCGGCCCGCGCGGTGGCCGCCGGCGTCGGCCCGGTCGCCCGCGCCGTCGGCATGGACGTCACCGACGAGGAGCAGGTCCGCACGCTGGTCGCCGACACCGAGCAGCGGTACGGCCGGATCGACCTGTTCTGCGCCAACGCGGGCGTGTCCACCGGCGGGGGTGTGGAGGTCGACGACGCCGGCTGGGACCGCGCCTGGCGGGTGAACGTGCTCTCCCACGTGTACGCCGCCCGGGCGGTGCTGCCGGCGATGCTCGCCCGGGGCGGCGGCCATCTGCTGATGACCTGCTCGGCGGCGGGCGTGCTGACCGCGGTCGGGGACGCTGCGTACACCGCCACCAAGCACGCCGCAGTGGGCTTCGCGGAGTGGCTCGCGATCACCTACCGCGACCAGGGGATCCGGGTCAGCGCGCTCTGCCCGCAGGGCGTGGACACCCCGATGCTCGCCGACGGGCTGGCCGCCGGGCACCTGGGCGCTCGGGTGATCGCCGCCTCCGGGGCGGTGCTCACTCCGGACGAGGTCGCCGACTCCGTGATCGCCGGGCTGGCCGAGGAGCGCTTCCTCATCCTCCCGCACCCCGAGGTCGCCGCGTACGCGCGCCGCCGCGCCGAGGACCCCGACGGCTGGCAGGCCGGCCTGCGCAAGCTCGTCCGCCGCCTCCGCGCCTGAGGTACGTCCTCGTCGCCGGTCGACGGCAAGTCCTCGCTCCCTGACACGCCCCTACGCGCCATCGGCGGTACCGTGCTGCTCGCCCTGGTCTCGTGGTGCTGATGGCGCCCGTACCAGCACTGAACTGGCGGCTGACTTCAGGCATCACGGTGATGCCACGTGGTTGCGTATGGCATCAAAGTGATGCCATAGTGGCACCATGGACCTGCGCCCCTACATCGACGCCCTGCGCCACGAGCTCGCGCTCGCCGCCGCAACCGGCGGCGATGACGCCCGCGAGCTAGCCGAGCGGCTCACCGCGCCACTCGAGTCCGCAGCCAGGCTCGCCCTGCTCGACGCCCTCTCCGAGGCGGCCGCCGAGATCACCCGCGATCTCGCTCCCGGCTCCGTGGACCTGCGGCTGCGCAACCGCGAGCCCAGCTTCGTCGTGACGCCGCCGCCCGCAGACCCGTGGACCGATCAGTCAGCCGCCCCGCCGCCGCCCCGTCCGGCACCAGCTCCGACCCCGGGCGAGGACGAGGCGACCGTGCGGATCAGCCTGCGCCTGCCGGAACACCTGAAGAACCGCGTCGAGCAGGCCGCCGCCCGCGCCGGTGTCTCGATCAACACCTGGCTGATCCGGGCCGCGGCCGCCGCGGCCGACAGCGACACGGGGCGTCCCGCGACCGGAAGCGCGACCAGCGGCGGCCAGCGCTACACCGGCTGGGTCCGCTGACTTCGAGGAGAAGGAGAATCCCCATGCCCACCTTCGACACTCCCGGGCCCATCACCGCCTCCGTCGAGCTCACCGCCGGTGAGCTGCGGGTGGTCGCGAGCGAGCGGCCGGACACCGTCGTGCACGTACGCCCGGCAGACGACACCGATAACCGGGATGTGCGTGCCGCCGAGCAGACCCGCGTGGAGTTCGCATCCGGCACCCTGACCGTACGCGGCCCCCGCCAACCCGGCCTCGGCATATTCGGCAGGGTCGGCGCCGTCGACGTGCTCGTCGAGCTGCCGGCCGGCACCGATCTCGAGGCCAAGCTGGGCGTCGGCGCGGTCCGCTGCACCGGGGCACTGGGCGGCTGCCGGCTGCGCAGCGGCGCCGGCGACCTGCAGGTCGAGCAGGCCGAGAGCCTGTCCCTGACGACCGGGATGGGGCTGCTGACCGCCGAGACCGTCACCGGCGACGCCAAGCTGACCACCGGCTCGGGCAAGCTACAGGTGCGCTCGGTCGCCGGGCCGGCCGTGCTCAAGAACGGCAACGGCGAGACCTGGATCGGCCACGCCGGTAGTGATCTGCAGATCAGCTCCGCCAACGGCGACATCGCGGCGGACCACACCGCCGCCTCGATAACCGCGAACACCGCCAACGGCGACATCCGCGTCCGCGAGCTGGTCCGGGGCTCGGCGACGCTGCGCAGCGCCGCCGGCCGCATCGAGATCGGCATCCGGCCGGGCACCGCCGCCCGGCTCGACGTGCACACCCAGTACGGCAAGGTCCACAACGAGATGACGGCCACCGCCGGTCCCACCGAGACCGATGAGCAGGCCGAGGTGCGCGCGCGTACGGCGTTCGGCGACATCCTGATCCACCGCTCCTGACCCACCCCGCCGTCCCGGCCGTGGCGCTCGTGCCCCGGCCGGCGATGGCCCCTGCCCGAAAACCGCCAGGAGGCGTAGATGACAACGACAGTCACCACCCGGCCCGCCGTCTCGGTGGCCGGCCTGCGCAAGACCTTCGGTGCGAAGGTGGTCCTCGACGGCATCGACCTGACCGTCACCGAGGGCACCGTCTTCGCCCTGCTCGGCCCGAACGGCGCCGGCAAGACGACCATGGTGCGGATCCTCGCCACCCTGCTGCCGCCCGACAGCGGCTCGATCCGCGTCGCCGGGCACGACCTGGCCCGCGATGCCGACGAGGTACGTGCGGCGATCGGCCTCACCGGCCAGTTCGCGGCCGTCGATCGCCTGCTGACCGTACAGGAGAACCTGCGGCTGATGGCCGACCTGCACCGGCTCGGCCGGACCGAAGGTGGCCGGCGGGTGGCCCGGCTGATCGAGCGCTTCGACCTCGGCGAATCGGCACGAAAGCCGGTGTCGCTGCTCTCCGGCGGCCAGCAGCGCCGCCTGGACCTGGCGATGACCCTGGTCGGCAACCCCCGATTGATCTTTCTGGACGAGCCCACCACCGGCCTCGATCCGCGCAGCCGGCATGCGATGTGGCAGATCGTCCGGGAACTGGTCGCCGAGGGCGTCACGGTATTCCTCACCACCCAGTACCTCGAGGAGGCGGATCAGCTCGCCGATCGGATCGCGGTGCTGGACCACGGCCGCATCGTCGTCGAGGGCACACCGGACGAGCTCAAACGCCGGATCCCCGGCGGGCACTTGCTGCTGCGCTTCACCGAACCGGACACGTTGCACGCGGCGGCCGCGGTGCTGGACACGGCGCACCGCGACGACGACGCGCTGACCCTGCAGGTACCCAGCGACGGCGACGTCGCCTCGTTGCGCGCCGTGCTGAACACGCTCGATCGGGTACGGGCCGAGCCCGACCACCTGACGATCCACACCCCGGATCTGGACGACGTGTTCTTCGCCTTCACCGGCGCGCCCGCCACCACCGATGCGACTTCCGAGGAGATCTCCCGGTGACCACCATGGCCCACGCCCTCACCGATTCCCGGACCATGCTGCGCCGGCAGCTGCTGCACCTGCGGCGCTACCCGTCGCTGACCGGGCTGCTGATCGGCATGCCGGTCATCTTCCTGCTGCTCTTCGCCTACGTCTTCGGCGGCACGCTCGGCGCCGGGATCGGCGGCGACCGCTCCGCTTATGTGAACTACCTGACCCCGGGCATCCTGCTGTTCACCATGGCCGGGGCCGCCGCCGGCACCGCCATCTCGGTGGCGATGGACATGACCGAGGGCATCGTCGACCGGTTCCGCAGCATGGCCATCGCCCGGATCTCGCTGCTGACCGGGCACGTGCTCGGCAGTCTGGTGCAGAACCTTCTGGCGCTGCTCGCCGTGCTCGGCGTCGCCCTGCTCATCGGCTTCCGCCCGAACGCCACCGCGCTCGAGTGGCTCGCCGTGCTCGGCGTGCTGACTGCGACCGCGTTCGCGCTGACCTGGTTCGCCGTCGCGCTCGGGATGGTCGCTGACAGCGTCGAGACGGCCAGCAACACGCCCATGTTCCTGAGCCTGCTGCCGTTCCTGGGCAGCGGATTCGTGCCCACTGAGACGATGCCGGCCGGGCTGCGCACCTTCGCTGAGTACCAGCCGTTCACGCCGATCATCGAGACCCTGCGCGGGCTGTTGCTCGGCTCCGGGATCGGCACCAGTGCGATCACCGCGCTCGCCTGGTGCGCAGGGATCTCGCTGGTGTCTTACCTGTGGGCCAAGCGCAAGTACAACCAGCGCGCTACCCGTTAGGGGCGGGCCGCCACCGGGACGTCGACCCGGAACCGAGCGTTCCACCGCAATCGGCCTGCTCGCCGGCGAACTGCTTGGCGAGCAGGCCCGCGGGCATATCTCAGGCCCAGCGCGCATGGCCTCGCGCAGGCGTGCTCGGTGGTGGTGCCGGGCGCTAGCCGCTCCGGCATGCCGGGTTCAGAGTTCGCAGTCGGTTGCGTTCTCGACGTTGGTGCAGGTGTCGGTGCCGGGGCCGGCGTCGGCGATGTCGTTGGCTTCTGGGCCGCCGTCGATGGTGTCGTTGGTGCCCGGGGGAAGCGGGGTGACGTTCCCGTTGCCGTTCTTCGCATCGCCATAGATGGTGTCGCTGCCGCCGCCGCCGAAGATGGTGTCGCGCCAACCAGCGACGGTAGCCGTTCCGGTCACCGTGATGGTGTAGGTCTCGAAGTCACCGTACAAGACATCGGCCCCGTCGCCGCCGTCGATGATGGTGTTGCCGCCGTTGAGGCTGATGGAGCCACCGGCGATGATCTCCACCGCCTGGGCATGGCCGTAGATGACATCGGCTCCTGGCCCGCCGATGAGATGATCATTGTTGACCGTGGCCGAGACGTTCACGCTAGTCAGCGTCCCGGTGAGGGTGGTGCCCGCGATCGTGTCGCCGCCTTCGCCGCCGTCAATGTAATCGTCACCGCCAACGACGCCCGCACCAACGACGAGGCTGGCGGTCCCTATGTCCCCGACGAGCAGGTCGTTGCCGCCCTCACCGAAGATGCTGTCGTTGCTGGTCGGTATCGCGCCCGGGGAAACAATGGTCTCCGATTCACCGTAGACCGTGTCGTTCCCACCGCCGGCACAGATCACGTCATTGCCGAACAGGCCGGAGATGGTGTCGTTGCCGCCAAGGCCAGCGATCACATCGTCGCCGTCGGTTCCGACGATGGTGTCGTTGCCGTTGGTGCCGTGGATGGTCACGGGCAAGCCGTTGCAGGTGGTGGTGGCGTGGGCGGCCGGTGCGGTGACCAAGGCGGAGACAAGGGTCAGGCTGGCGGTGGTGGCCAGTGCCCGGGTACCGATGTGTCGGCGGGGGCGGTTTCGCACGGGTTGCATGAGATTCCCTTCCACCGGCTTCGGAGCGGGGTGGCTCCTCGGCAAGGGGCGTCCGGAGCCAGGCCATCGATACATGCAGGGCTGCGGGGTGTGACGATGCTATCGCAGAAAGTGATCAGCTTGTGTCGATGGTCGTAAGGGCGACACCGCTGTGGTCGGCATCGAGTACCACGCGGAGGTCCCCCGTCGCTGGCTTGTCGACCCACGCACGATGACCCTGTGCGGCCGGATCGCCTACCCCTTCCCTGTCTCGAAATCGCCCGGATCGCGGGGCGGGGCGCGCTCGGGCACACCGGCGTCGGCATGCCCCACTCCGACGGGCCACTGTGGAGTTGCCCCGCCACCGCTGCTGTGCCAGAGCCGTTCGTGTCACCGATCCCGCGCCGGCGCGGCGCGCCGCCCGGCGTCTAGCCAAGAACGGAGTGGTGCCCCCCGGACGGCGCCGAGACCCCCGCCGCCCGGGTCGCCTCCCCGTCCGACCGTGGCCGCGGGGCGCCACGGCGGCGTTGCTGGTGCGCGGCCGCGAGGATCAGGTACGCGCTTGCCGTCCAGGTGTACGCGCGATCGCGCAGTCCGACGCCGGTCAGCGCGTCGAAGTTCTCCGCGAACCCGGATCTCTCGCACAGCAGGCGGAACCGATCACTGATGGCGTCGGCGAGGTCGATGTGGCCGGCGCGGCGTAGGCCGTCCTCGACGAGCACGGTGGAGGGCGCCCACACCGGGCCGCGCCAGTAGCCGTCGGGCTCGTAGCGCGGGGAGGTTGTCAGCTCGGTTGCCAGGCCGTGCGGGGTCAGGTGTGCGGTGAGACGTTCGGCGAGCCGCGCGCTGACGTCGGGGGGGAGTTCCTCGCCCAGCACGATGGGCATGAGGTCCAGCAGGCTGTCGCTGCTCCACGTCCGTCGCGACACCGCACAGCGGGCGACGAACCGCCGACCGTTCCACAGGTGTGCCAGCAGGTCGGTGCGCATCCGGGTGGCGGCGGCGTCCCAGCGCCCGGCGGCGTCGTCGTCGCCGATGACCCGGGCGAGGGCGGCGAGTTCGCGCAGCTGGAGGACGAGGTACGCGGCGAGGTCCGCCGACTCGACGGCACGCTGGGGGTCGAAGGTCGTCGCGTTGTCCCAGCCGCTGTCGTTGCCGTGCTGGTAATGCGGCAGCGGGCTGCCCGGTGTCCGGCGATGGGTCAGCCAGAACGTCGTCCACCGCTCGAGCCGCCGGTACATCTCGGTCAACTCGCCGGGGTTGGCCTGCCCGGCCCGGCGCATCCGGTGCACCGCCCACCCGTGGATGGGCGGCTTGACGAAGTTGAACAACGTCTCGGAGTGGGTGATCGAGTCGGGCAGCGCCCCGCTCTGGTCCTGGTGGTCCCACATCAACCGGAACTGGTCCCAGGCGAGTGAGGGGTCTCCGGCCACCAGTGCCAGCGCGTTGAAGCAGTGGTCCCAGCTCCAGACCTTGTCCATCCAGTGCTTGGACATGAGCACAGCCGGTCGGGTGACGAAACCCGCCGGGCGGACCGTCGCCGACCACACCACGTAGGCCGCCAGCTCGGCGGCGGGCGTGTGGTCGTCACGCCAGGGCGCCACCGCGTCGGCGAAGGTCCGGAACGATTCCCGGGCGCCGTCGACGACCCGGTCGAACGCCCGGTCCGCCCGGTACGGTGCCCGGGCCGACTCGTACTCCTCGATCGCGATCTCCCACTCGACGGTGCCGTCGAGGGTGAGACCGCGGCCGGTCGCGCCGAGGGACTGGACCCCGGTGAGCTCGGCGACGCGCCCGGCCAGCACCGTGACCCGGTAGCGTCGACCGGTCTCGTACTGGGTGAACAGGTAGGAGCCGTCGACCGGGTCCTGGAGGAAGTACGCGCCGCTGAAGGGGGTGAGCTCCGGGTTCGTGGCGGAGAGGGCCAGACCCAGGCCGCGACCACGAAGTCGCACCGCCTCCGCCGACTCGTAGGCGAGCTCGATGGTGCTGCCGTGGTGGTGCCAGGTGAGCACGGCCGGGACGGCGGAGACCTGGGCGTCGACGCGGCCCGTCCCGGCCAGTGGGGTCAGCCGGAGCACGGGATGCAGTCGCGTCTGGTGCGACACCAGGTGCACGTCGTCGGCGTACGTCCCCTCGGCGATCACCGGCGAGAAGTTGAACCAGGATCCGATGTGGCTGAACGGGATCTGCCCGAGGGAGAAGACCGGGCCGGACGAGGCGTTCACCTGGCCGGCGTCTTCTGTCCGGTGGCGGGCTCGCGGTGCGCCGTGGGCAGCCAGATGCGCATGCCGGTCGGACCACGCCGAGCCCACGAGTGGTACTGGCGCAGGGGCACCTCGAACCAGCCGGCGTCGCCCCCGCCGTCCACGGGGTCGCCGGCGGTGGGGGTGGCGGCGTACGGCCAGTCATTGTCAGGGTGCGCGACCAGCCGGCCACGTACCCGGGCGCCGTCGGTGTGCCCGCTCGGCGGGACCGACGGGTCGATCTCCAGGGCGTGCAGCAGGTCGGGGTGCGGAAGGTCGAGGGATTCGACGCAGAGCACCTCCGGGCCCCGCTCGACGGCGACGCAGCCCCGGACGGCGTCGATGCGCCGGTCGGGCCAGGTGAAGCGGGGCTGCATCGGCAGGTCGAGGCGGACCACGTCGCCGGCGCGGAACGCACGCCGTACGGTGACCATGCCCGGCTCGACGGGTCGGGTCCGCCCGCCCTCGACGAGCCGGGCGCCGGCCGCCCACGCCGGGACCCGCAGGGCCAGCGTCCACGGCTGCGCGGCGTCACCGGTCACGTGCACCCGGATGGATCCGCTCGTCGGGTAGTCCGTCTCCACCCGGACGGCCACCTGCCTGCCACCGGGCAGGTCGGCCCGGATGGTGCTGGGCGCGTACTGGTGGATCTGGAGGCTGTCGCCGTCGGTGGTGGCGAGGTAGCCGGCGAGGCTGGCCAGGGTTCGGGCGACGTTGGTGGGGCAGCAGGACACGTCGAACCACGGGGCCCGGGTGCCCGCCTCGGCCCGTGGACTGACCTGGGTCTCGTCGGTCGGCGGGCCGGGCACCCGCTGGTGCAGGGGGTTGGCGTAGAAGAACGCCTTGCCGTCGCTGCTCGGCGAGGTCGCGATGACGTTGAAGAGGGTCCGTTCGATCAGGTCGGTGTAGCGGGTGTCGCCGGTGGCGAGGAAGAGCCGCCACGAGACCATCATGGAGGCGACCCCCGCGCAGGTCTCGCAGTACGCCCGGTCCGGAGGCAGTTCCCAGTCCTCGCCGAACCCCTCGTCCTGGTGCCGGGAACCCATGCCGCCGGTGATGAAGGTCCGGCGCGCGACCGAGCGTCGCCACTGCCGTTGCACCGCGGTGAGCAGCTCGTCGTCGGCACGGTCGACGGCCACGTCGACCGCCGCGGCGGTGAGGTAGAGCGCGCGCACGGCGTGCCCACGCCAGACGCCGGCCTGCCGGATGGGCAGGTCGTCCTGGAAGTAGCCGCGGCCCAGGGGGACGTCGCGCAGGGTGCCGTGCCCACGGCGTTCGAGGAACAGCCGGGCCTGCTCGACGTACCGGTCCACCCCGAGCGCCCGGCCGAACTCGGCCAGCCCCACCTCGATCTCCGGATGCCCGCAGATGGCGGGCACGCCGTCCGCGCCGAACGTCCGGCACACGTGGTCCGCGGCCCGGCGGGCCACCTTAACCAGGTCGTCCTCGCCGACGGTACGCAGCCGGGCCGTGGCCGCCTGCAGGAGGTGGCCGGTGTTGTAGAGCTCGTGGCCCATCTCCATGTCGCTGTACCGCGGCGGCTGCCGGTCATGGCCGAAGCAGGTGTTGAGGTAGCCGTCGCTGTCCTGCGCCCGTGCGACGCGGGCGGTGAGCCGCTTGATCGCGGTCTCGGCCGCGGCGTCCCCGCTCCGGCCGGCCTCCCAGCACAGGGCCTCGATGAGCTTGTACACCTCGGAGTCGGAGAACGACCAACCGGGACGGTCCGGCGCGGTCGATCCCTCGGCGACCCGGTCGAAGTTCGCTAGCCAGCCGACCCGCTCCATCCACGATTCGCAGTGGGCCAGCGTCGCCGTCGCGTTGACGTCCTGGCGGCTGCCCCAGAACCCTCCGGTGATGGTGGCGTGCGCCAGCCCGAGCGGGCGGACCGGACCGCGGGCTGGCAGCACCGGGCAGCCGCTCCGCGGGCCCGGACCGGCGTCGTCGAGGGCGTTCCGCTGGTCGGCGTGGGCGGTACCGTCGATCATTCTGTGGCCTCGCTTGGTTTGGTGGCGTGGAGAGTGGAGCGGTCAGTCCTTCACAGCGCCGGCGGTGACACCGGCCGCGACGAAGCGCTGCGCGAGGACGAGGAGGAAGGCCGCGGGGATGGACGCGATCACGGCCGTGGCCATGATCGAGTTCCACTGGGTGGTGTTGTTGCCGATGTAGCGGAAGATGCCGAGCGTGATCGGGATCGCGTCGCTGTTCCGGCTGAGCGTGGAGGCGAAGATGAAGTCCGACCAGGCCCACAGGAACGCGAAGAGGGCCACAGTGATGATCGAGTTGCGGCTCAGCGGCAGGATGACGGACCGGAAGGTCCGCCAGTTGCCCGCGCCGTCGATCTGTGCCGCCGCCGACAGATCGCCGGGGATGCCGGCGATGAAGGCCCGGAACAGCAGCACGGCGAAGGGGACGGCCACGGTGGAGTCGGCGATGATCAGTCCCCACACGGTGTTGAGGATGCCCAGCCTGATGTAGATCGCGTAGAAGCCCATGGCCATCACCACCGCGGGGATCATCTGCGCGACCAGGAGCAGGAAATCGATGGTGCGGGCGCCGGGCGGGTGCAGCTTCGCCAGGGAGTACCCGGCGGGCAGGCCGATCAGCAGGGTCAGGACGACGGTGCCGAGCCCGATGAACAGGCTGGTGGCCAGCGCGGGAAGCTGTTGGTCCAGGGCCGCCGTGTAGCCCTCGATCGTCGGATCCCAGGGGAACCAGTGCGGCGGATCGGCGCGCATGTCCCTTGTCCTGGTGAGCGAGACGTTGAACATCCAGTAGACGGGGAAGAGCATCAGTGCGGTCAGCGCGATGCCGAGCACGGTCTTCCACCACGGTCGGTGCGTGGTCATCGGTGGTCCTCCCGACGCTGCAGGCGTACGTAGGCGAGCCCGGCAACGAGCGCGATGAGGATGAGCAGGTTGCCGACGGCCGCGGCCGGCGAGAAGTCCGGCTGCCCGCTGCCGAACGCCTCCCGGTACGACCAGACCGCGAGGGTGGTCGATGCGTCAGCCGGGCCGCCCGTGGTCATGATCCAGATGATGTCGACGACCTTGAGCGTGTAGATCAGGCCGAGCAGCAGGGTGATCGCCGACACCGGTCGGAGCAGCGGAACGGTGACCCGCCAGAACTGCTGCCACGGTGTCGCCCCGTCGAGTCCGGCCGCCTCGTAGAGGTCCTTGGGGATGTTCTGCAGTCCGGCGTAGAGGATCACCAGGTTGAACGGGACGCCGAGCCAGATGTTGGCGATGGTGACGGCCAGCAGCGACGTGTCCGGGGAGGTGAGCCAGTTGATCTGCCCGATCCCGAACGCCTGGAGCGCCGCGTTGACGATGCCGTTCTCACTGTTGAGCATCCACGACCAGGTCGAGGCGGAGACGATCAGGGGGAGCAGCCACGGCACGAGGAACATCGCGCGCAGCACCCCGGCGAGCCGGAAGTTGCGGTGGAAGAACACCGCGAGGGCGAGGCCGAGCGCGTACTGCAGGGCGATCGAGCCCAGCGTGAACACGGCTGTGTTTCGAAGGGCCTGAACAAAGGTGTCGTTGGTGAATATGTCGAGGTAGTTGTCCAGCCCGACGAACCGCGGATTGCCCTGGACGAAGGCGCGCGGCGTGTAGTCGTGGACGCTGAGCTCGATGTTGCGGTACAGCGGGTAGGCGTAGAACGCGGTCAGGTAGGCGATGAGCGGTGCGAGAAACGCGAACGCCGCCCAGTGCCGGGAGCGTTGGCCTCGTCGTCGGCCGTGGGGCCGGGGGGCGGCGGCGGACCGGATGTCCGCCGCCGCCTCGTCCGTACGGCCCAGGGCGCCGATCGCGTCGGTGCGGGTGGGGCTCATGGTCGTCCTCGTTCGTCCGTGACCGGCGGCGGTGGCTCAGCCGTTCGTGGCCGACTTGGCCTGGGACTGCGCGGCGCTGAGCGCGGCGGCCGGGGTGGCCGCGCCGCTGAGCGCCTTCTGCACCGCGGTCCACATGGCCTCGGAGATCTTCGGGTAGTCGGTGCCGAGGTTGTCGCTGGTGCGGCCCTTGGCGGACCGGACGGCGTCGACCCACGGCTTCAGGGAGGGGTTCTTGGCGAGGATCGCCTGCTGCCCGTCCGCCGTCGAGGGGATGTAGTAGGCGAAGGTGGTGCCGGTCTCCACCAGGCCCTCGGGCGTCGTCATGCACTCGAGGAGCTTCTTGGTGGTGTCGTAGCGGCCGGTGTCCTTCTGCACCGGCACGGTGATGAACTCGCCGCCCGTCGGGGTCGGCGCGGTCCCACCGCTCTTCGCCGGGATCTGGATGATCCCGGTGGGGAAGTCCGCCTTCGCCGCGCTGTCGATCTGCCAGGTGCCGTTCTCGGCGAACGCGAACTCGCCGGTCAGGAACTCCTCCCAGGTGGTGTTCTGGGAGTTGCTGATGACGGAGTTCGGCGCGATACCGTCCCGGACCCACGAGGTCCACAGTTGCAGCGCCTCCACCGCCTGCGGCGAGTCGAGCTGGGTCAGCTGCGCGCCGGCCCCCCAGAACCAGGGCAGGAACTGGAAGGAGCCCTCCTCGGTGCCGATGGCGGAGAAGGTGATCGCCTTCTTGCCCGACGTCTTGACCTTTTGCAGGGCAGCGTTGAGCGAGGCCCAGTCCTTGATCGAGGCAGGGTCCACGCCCGCGCCGTCGAGAATCCGCTTGTTGTAGAACAGGGCGAGGGTGTTGGCGCCGATCGGGATGCCGTAGGCCTTGCCGTCCAGCTCGCCGGCGGCGAGGAGGTTCTTGTCGAACCGCGCTGTGTCCAGGCCGAAGTCGCTCATCGCGGTGAGCATGCCGGCGTCGGCGAGGGTGGAGACCGCGGGATTGTCGAGCAGGATGACGTCGGGCGCGTTGCCCTCCTGCCCGGCGAGGAGCGCCTGGTTGGTCAGTGCGGTGGTGTCGTACGCGGTGCGGTTGATCGTGACCCCGGCCTGCTCGCCGCAGGCGTTGACCCGCTTGGCCCAGGCCGAGGAGGCGTCGTGCTGGGGGTAGGGGTCCCACCAGGTGTACGTGCCGTCGGCGGCTTCCGGTTCGGACGAGCAGGCGGTCAGGCCGGACACGCCGAGAGCGGCGGCGGCGAGGACGGCCGTCGCCCGTCTGGGCCACGAGAGTCGTGTCATTGCGTTCCTCCTTGGTGGTGTGAGCGTTCACATTGGCGGGTGGGTGGG
>NZ_POUB01000133.1 GCF_003236335.1 Micromonospora deserti | reverse complement strand
GGCGGGGTGAGCGGCACGGCGACCGGCGCCGGGCCGGTGATGGTGTTGCCGTTGCCGAAGTCGAAGGTGACGAAGACGTTCTGCCCGGAGCGCAGCGCCTCGTCCAGGCCGATGAGCCGGAGCACCCGCTCGGCCTCGGTGTTGAGCTGCACGTAGCTCAGCGGCGGGATCTCGATCCGGGCCGGCTGGCCGGCCGGCGCGGGGCTCTCTGGGGCCGACGGGCTCGGCGAGCCGGTCGCCGAGGGGCTGGCCGGCTCCGACTCCGACGGGCTGGGCGAGGCGGTGCCGGTGGCCGGCGGGGTGGGCGAGGCCGGCTCGCCCGGCGAGGCGGTCGGGCTGGCCGTCGCGCCGGCGCCGCTGATCACGACGTCGCGGGCGTCGTCGCTGGTCACGGTGACGGTCACCGGGTTCGGCGAGTCGTTGTAGATAACCGCGTTGAGGACGGCGTCGGCGCCCGCCTGGTAGCCGTCGACGCCGGGGAACTCGACCAGCAGGCCGCGGACGGCGAACTCGCCATTGCTCGTCTGGATGTTGACGCCCTGGACCGACGGCACCTTGTTGGCGGTCTCGGAGACCTGGCCGGCGCCGCAGCCGGACAGCAGCAGCCCGGTCGTCGCCGCCATCCCGGTCAGCAGCAGGGCCGCCCGCCGGGAACCCCTGATCGAGCGCGTCACGTCGGTCCTCCTCGTCACGATCCCACCCGGTCACACGCCGGGCATGGTGGCCATGCCCGCGCAGACCGCGCTCCAGGGTAGTTGGGGCTGATCGGGGCCCGCACGCCGACCCGGGGATGCCACCTCCGGGGGTGGTCCTCAGATCACCCGACCATTCGCGACCAGCAGGATCACGTCGATGAGGGCCACCAGCATCACGGCCCGGAACGCGGCCACCGGCCGCCGCCCGGCCCGGACCGCGGAGCGCCCGCCGTACCAGCTGAGCGGCGGCACCACGACGGCGGCCGCGACCGCGGCGAGGCCGACCCCCGACGGCGGGCCGGGCGGTCCGAGGACCAGGGCGGCGGTCGCGGCGAGCAGCAGCCCGGCGGCGGCGACCCGGCTGCCGGCCGCCCCGAGCCGGTGCGGCAGGCCGCGTACCCCGGTCCGGGCGTCGTCGGCCAGGTCGGGCAGGACGTTGGCGAAGTGTGCCCCGGCGCCCAGGCAGGCCGCGGCGGCGACCAGCCAGACCGGGGGCGCCGGCGCGCCCGGCAGCGCCAGCACCACGAAGGCGGGCAGCGACCCGAACGAGACCGCGTACGGCAGCACCGACACCGGGGTCGACTTCAGCGGCCAGTCGTAGAGCAGCGCGGAGACCAGCCCGACGGTGGCGCAGAGCGCCGCCGGACGGCTCGTCGTCAGCGCCAGCGCCGGGGTGGCCAGCGCGGCCGCCGCGGCAGCCAGCGCCGCGGCGCGCCGGCTCACCGCGCCGGTGGCCACCGGTTTGCCGGTACGCCCCACCGTGGCGTCCCGGCCGGCGTCGAGCGCGTCGTTGGCCCAGCCCACGGCGAGCTGACTGGCCAGCACGGTGAGCACCACGGCGGCGACGCCGGCCGGCCGGTGCCCGGCCCCCCAGGCCAGCAGCCCGGCGACCGTGGTGACGGCGGCGGCCGGCTCGGGGTGGCTCGCCCGGACCAGCCCTAGCACCGTTGACGACATGAGGGAAGTCTGGTCGTTACCGGTCAGTCGTGCCACGCTCGGTCCATGCGAGACGCGGGCCGGACCCTGCCGCGCAACGATCCGCGCCAGTACGACGACCTGGCCGGTGAGTGGTGGCGGCCGGACGGCGCGTTCGCCATGCTGCACTGGCTCGCCGAGGCCCGGGCGGCGCTGGTGCCGCCGGCGACCCGGCCCGACGCGCTCCTGGTCGACATCGGCTGCGGCGCCGGCCTGCTCGCCCCCCATTTGGCCGGCAAGGGCTACCGGCACGTCGGCGTGGACCTGACCCGGTCGGCGCTGCGCCAGGCCGCCGCGCACGGGGTGACCGCCGTCAACGGCGACGCCACCGCCGTGCCGCTCGCCGACGGCTGCGCCGACGTGGTCGCGGCGGGGGAGATCCTGGAACACGTGCCCGACTGGCGGCGCGCGGTGGCCGAGGCGTGCCGGCTGCTCCGTCCGGGTGGCCTGTTCGTGCTGGACACGCTGAACGACACCGCGTTGAGCCGGCTGCTCGCCGTGCGGATCGCCGAGCGGCTGCCCACCGTGCCCCGGGGCATCCACGATCCACGGTTGTTCGTGGACGCCCGGGCCCTGGTCGCCGAGTGCGCCGGGCACGGTGTCGAGCTGCGACTGCGCGGGATCCGGCCGGGCGTACCCGGCCTGGTCGGCTGGCTGGCCCGCCGGCTGCGTACCGGCGACCGTTCCGTGGGGACGGGCCCGGCGCCCCGGATCGTGCCGACCTGGTCGACCGCGGTGCTCTACCAGGGGCGTGGCGTCCGCAGCGGATAGTCCGGCCGGTGCGGGGGTAAGGGAGCGGGCGAGAAGGGGGCGAGTATGACGGTGCACGCGCTGGAGGCGGCCCGCCGGTTGGCGCCGCGCCTGGCGGCCCGCGCGGCCGACCACGACCGGGACGGCTCGTTCCCGGTGGAGGACTTCCACGACCTGCGGGAGGCCGGTCTCTTCGGCCTGATGGTCCCCCGCGAGCTGGGCGGGATGGGCGCAACCTTCGCCGAGTACGCCGCGGTCGCCACCGAGCTCGCCCGGGGCAACGGCGCGAGCGCCCTGGTGTTCAACATGCACGCCTCGGTCACCGGCGCGCTCGGCGCGGTCACCGAGGAACTGGCCGAGGCGCTCGGCGTGCCGGACGAGGCGCTGGCCGCCCGGGACCGGCTACTCCGGGCGGCGGCCCAGGGCTCCTGGTACGCGGTGGCGATGAGCGAGCGTGGGGCGGGCGCCCGGCTGTCCCAGCTGACCACCGTCTACGAGCCGGTCGACGGCGGTTACCACCTCAAGGGCAGCAAGACCTTCTGCTCCGGGGCCGGGCACGCCGACGGCTACCTGGTGGCCGCGCGCAGCGCCGTCGACCAGTCGGTGGTGTCCCAGTTCCTGGTCCCGGCCGGGCCGGCCGGGCTGATCGTCGAGCCCACCTGGGACTCGCTCGGCATGCGCGCCACCGCCTCCCACGACCTGCACCTGGACGTCACCGTGCCGGCCGACCGGCTGCTCGGCGGGGTGGAGGGCCTGGCGCTGGTGGTCGCTCAGTTGATGCCGCACTGGCTGGTGGCCAGCTACGCCGCGGTCTACGTCGGGGTGGCCCGGGCGGCGGTCGACGCGGCGGCCGAGCACCTGAACGCCCGTAACCTCGCCGGCCTGCCCGCGGTCCGGGCCCGGCTCGGTCGGGCCGACGCGGCGGTGGCGGCGGCCGACCTGGTGGTGGCCGAGGCGGCCCGGCGGGTGGACGAGGCGCCCGGCGACGCGGAGACCAACCGCTGGGTGTGGCGGGCCAAGCTGCTGGCCGGCACCACCGCCGCTGATGTGGCGGCGTCCATGCTGGAGGCGGCTGGCACGTCGGCCACCCGCCGGGGCCATCCACTGGAGCGGCTCTATCGGGACGCCCGCTGCGGTTCCCTGCACCCGGCGACCTCCGACGTCTGCGCGGACTGGCTCGGCATCGCGGCGTTGGGCGGCGACCCGGACCATGACGGTTCGGCCCCTCGTTGGTGAGAGGGGTGACGGCGACCCGTTCCGGGGCGGGGAGGGTCGCCGCGTGTGCAAGGCCGGACGAGAGGTGGGGATCGTGGCCGTACCGGTGATCGCGGGGCTGGGGACGGCGCATCCGCCGTCGGCCGCGCAGGACGAGCTCTGGGAGGGTTACTTCGCGCGGCACTTCCCCGGCACCATCCGGGCGCTGGCCCAGCGGATCTTCGCCAACTCCGGTGTCACCCGCCGCCAGGCGGCGGTGAACCCGCTGCTGGAGGACGTCTCCGACTGGCCCACCGAACGGCGGATGCGCCGCTACCAGGTCGAGGCGCTGCCGCTGGGCAAGGAGGCGGTGGGCCGGGCGTTGACCGCGGCCGGCCTGGCCGCCGGGGACGTCGGGCTCTTCGTCGTGTGCTCGTGCACCGGGTACGCCACCCCCGGGCTGGACATCCTGCTCGCCCGCGACCTGGGCATGGCGCCGGGCACCCAGCGGATGTTCGTCGGCCACATGGGCTGCTACGCGGCCCTGCCGGGGCTGGGCGCGGCGAGCGACTTCGTGACCGCCCGCGGCCGGCCGGCGCTGCTGCTCTGCGCGGAGCTGACCAGCCTGCACATCCAGCCCTCCACCGCCCGGGTGGACACCCAGCAGATCGTCTCCCACGCGCTCTTCTCCGACGCCGCGGTCGCCGCCGTGGTCGTCCCCGACGGCCGGGGATACGCGCTGCGCGAGGTCACCTCGGTGACGGACACCTCGACCGCCGACCACATGACCTGGGACGTCACCGACACCGGTTTCCGGATGGGGCTGTCACCGAAGGTGCCGCAGGTGCTCTCCACCCACGTCCGGGGGCTGGTCGACGACCTGCTTGCCCGGCACGGCGCCGCGGTGTCCGGTGTGGACGGCTGGGCGGTGCACCCGGGCGGGCCGCGCATCCTCAACGTGGTCGAGCGCGAGCTGGCCCTGCCGCCGGAGGGCCTGGCGGCGTCCCGGGCCACGCTGGACGAGCACGGCAACTGTTCCTCGCCGACGGTGCTGCTGATCCTGGACCGGCTGCACCAGGCCGCGGTGCCGCCACGGCGGGTGGTGATGCTGGCGTTCGGTCCCGGCCTGACCCTCTACGCCGCGCTGCTGGAGCGGCAGGACTGACCGGGCCGGCCGCCGCGCGGCTACCCTCGGCTCATGAACGGCGAGTGGGCGCACCCAGGGCCCGCCGGGGCGGGCGAGCCGCGGGTCAGGGCGGATCAGACGCCGACCGGCGCGGAGGGGCCGCCCGCCGGTGACCGCCTGGCCGGTGGGTTGCTCGGCGTGGTGGCGCTGGTCGCGGTGGCCGCAGGCGGATGGTGGTGGCAGGCGAACGCGCCGGCCACCGGCCCGGTGGCGGGGGCGCCGAGCGCCGCGCCGCAGACCGGTGACGGCTTCGTGCCGGGCAGCTCCGCGCGGGGCGCCAGCTTCCGGGTCGACCCGCGGACCGGCGCCGCGTTCCGGGTGGACCCGCGCGACCGTGTCCGGATCGACCCGGGTACCGGCGGCGAGGCGGCCGGCGGCCGGCGGGGCGGGCTTGACAGCTTCGCCGACACGATCTGGCGGGAGCGGGCCACGCTCACCGCCCAGGACGGGGTCTTCCGGCAGGCCGGCGGCGGGTACGGCGCCCGCTACCTGCTCCAGTACCGCTGCTGGGGCCCCGGCGAGCTGCTGGTCGTGATCGTCGGCGGCCGGTCCGCCGCCCCGTTGACCAGTGGCTGCGACGGGTCCGTCACCAGCACCGAGGTGACCGGGGTGGGCCGGCCCGTCGAGGTGGGCCTCTCGACCGCCGGCGCCGAGCCGGTCCGGGTCGAGGCGCAGCTGGTCGCCCTGCCCTGACGCCACCGTCCCGGCCCGCGCAGTGCCGCGGGCACCGGTCGATCAAGCGTCGCGCGGGCGGTGCCCGGGGCACTGGCCGGCCGGGCGACCGGGCGAGGCGGTCGGGTCAGCTGCCGAGGCGGGCCAGGTCGGCCCGGTAGTCCTCGGCCGAGCGGATCTCCGGCACCACCTTCACCAGCACCCCGGAGCGGTCCACCAGTAGCGCGGTGGCGGAGCCGGGCCGGGCTGGCAGGTGCAGGAACGCGCGCAGGCCGCCGGCCGGGTCGGCGAGCGGTCGTACCGCCGCCGCGCCGGGCGCCGGCGGGGCCGCGACGGCCCGGTCGCCGGCGACGGTGATCAGGGTCACCCCCGTCGGCGCGGCGGTGGCCGCCTCGGCCACCTGGCTCGGGCAGGCGCACCCGTCGACCAGGATGATCATCGCCGGCAGCAGGCCGCGCAGCGGCACCGGGGACTGCCCGGCGTCGACCAGGTCCAGCGCCGGCAGCGAGCGGCCGGTGAGCCCGGCCGGCGGGGCGTACGGGGCCGGGGTGGCGGGCACGTAGGTTCGGCTCGACCGGGGCCAGCTGACCGCGACCAGGCCGGCGAGGGTGGTGAGCACCGCCACCAGCAGCACCAGCAGGGGGAGGGCCAGCGTGGGCTGGCGGCCGCTCGCCCGGCCGCCCCGGCGCAGCTCGCGGCGGACCTGTTCGGCCTCGGCGGCCAGCGCGGAGGCGTCGTCCGGCACGACCACCCGGCCCCACTCCGGGGGCAGGTCGGGCAGTCCGGGTCCGTCTGCGTCGGGCTTGCCCATCGGACCCCCCTGGAACCGTCTCGGTGACCGGACAGCGGCTCCACTCCAGCGTCCCGCACCGGGCCTCCTGCCGCTACATCTGGGCGCGTCAGCGTGCGGCGGGATACCATGGGACGAGCGCATAGCCCTTGATCTCGACGTTTCCGTCACCCGCACCGGGCCGTCATCCGCAGGTTACGGAGCGTGTTCGAATCATCGGTCTGACGGCCTGTCAAGCCGAAGAAATACCTCTCACAGGGCCCCTGAGCTGCGCCAACGGTCAGGACAGCGGTGAGACATCGGTGCCTGAGCGTGTTACCCTAGACACAGCGAAAGGGGTTTCGAACCTATGGTTTTCAGTGTCGGCGAGACCGTTGTTTACCCCCACCACGGGGCCGCACTCATCGAGGCAATCGAGACTCGGGTCATCAAGGGCGAGCCCAAGCAGTACCTCGTCCTGAGGGTCGCGCAGGGTGACCTGACGGTCCGGGTACCCGCCGAGAACGCCGAGATCGTGGGTGTGCGCGAGGTGGTCGGCGAAGAGGGCCTCGGGAAGGTCTTCGACGTGCTCCGTGCACCGCACACCGAGGAGCCGACCAACTGGTCGCGGCGTTACAAGGCGAATTTGGAGAAGCTGGCCTCCGGCAACCCGCTGAAGGTGGCCGAGGTCGTGCGTGACCTGTGGCGCCGGGAGCGGGAGCGGGGGTTGTCCGCGGGCGAGAAGCGCATGCTCGCCAAGGCCCGCGACATTCTCGTCGGCGAGGTCGCGCTGGCCGAGAAGAGCACCAAGGACGAGGCGGAGACGCTGCTCGACAAGGTGCTGACCGAGGCCTAGTCCCCACAGCATCGTCGTACCCGATTCGCAGCGAAGAAACACCACCGAGGACCGCGACGTGACCGCGCAGCTCAATCCGCGCGGTGACGTCGCGGTCCTCGTGCCTGCGGCCGGTGCCGGGGTACGGCTCGGCCCGGGCCGGCCGAAGGCGCTGCGGCTGCTCGCCGGGGAGCCGCTGCTCGTGCACGCGGTCCGCCGGCTCGCCGCCGCCGCCTCCGTGCACACCATCGTGGTGGCCGCCCCGCCCGCCGAGGTCGAGGCGGTTCGTGCCCTGCTGGCCCCGGTCGCCCCGGTGACCGTGCTGCCTGGCGGCGCCGAGCGGCAGGCGTCGGTGGCCGCCGCCCTCGCGGCGGTGCCGGCCGGCCCGGAGATCGTGCTCGTGCACGACGCCGCGCGCGCGTTGACCCCGCCCGAGCTGGTGGAGTCGGTCGCGGCGGCGGTCCGCGCCGGCCACGACGCGGTGATCCCGGTGCTCCCGGTGGTCGACACGGTGAAGGAGGTCGGCGCCGGCGAGGTGGTCCTCGGCACCGTCGACCGCACCGCGCTGCGGGTGGTGCAGACCCCGCAGGGCTTCCGCCGGGCGGTGCTGACCGCCGCGCACTCCGCCGCCGCCGGCGACCCGCTCACCGACGACGCCGGCCTGGTCGAGAAGCAGGGCGTCCCGGTGGTCTGCGTGCCCGGCTCGGAGTACGCGCTGAAGGTCACCCGCCCGTTCGACCTCGCGCTCGCCGAGCATCTGCTGGCCGCCGGCGCCTGACGCGTACCCTCGTCGCATGATCGTTCCCCGGGTGGCCGTCGGCACCGACGTGCACGCCTTCGAAGCCGGCCGGCCGTGCTGGCTCGCCGGCCTGCTCTGGCCCGACCAGGACGGCCTGGCCGGGCACTCGGACGCCGACGTCGTGGCACACGCCGCCTGCAACGCCCTGCTCTCCGCCGCCGGTCTCGGCGACCTCGGCGCCAACTTCGGGGTGGGCCAGCCCGAGTGGGCGGGCGCGTCCGGCGTCGCTCTGCTCACCGAGAGCGCCCGCCGGGTGCGGGCCGCCGGCTTCGCGATCGGCAACGTGTCGGTGCAGGTGATCGGCAACCGGCCGAAGATCGGGCCGCGCCGCGAGGAGGCCCAGCGGGTGCTCTCCGCGGCCGTCGGGGCGCCGGTCACGGTCTCCGCCGCCACCACCGACGGCCTCGGCTTCACCGGCCGCGGCGAAGGGCTCGCCGGGCTCGCGGTGGCCCTGGTGTACGAGGCTCCGGCCGCCTAGGCTCGCCGCGATGTCCTCCAGCGACGCCACCTCCGACCGGTCGGCCGCCGACGGCTACCTGCAGCGAGCCCAGCTCCTCGCCGAGCTGGGCCGCTACGACGAGGCCGCCGCCGAACTCGGCTTCGCGATCGCCCTCGACCCGGGCAACCCGGACGCGCTGGCCATGCTCTCCCGGGTGCACCTCGCCGCGGACCGCCCCGCCGAGGCGCTGACCGCCGCCGACGCCGCCGTCGCCGCCGCCCCGGACAGCGTCCCGGCGCTGGTCGCCCGCGGCCTGGCCCTGGCCGACCTGGCGGAGTACGCCGAGTCGGCGCGTACCGCCGACCGGATCCTGGCGCTCGGCCCCGACGACGCGTACGCCCAGCGCAGCGCGGCGGCGATCCTGGCCGGCTCGCGCAACGGGCAGCCGGCGCTCAACGCGGCCTGGCGCGGGGTCGAGTTGGCGCCCGAGGAGCCGCAGGCGCATCTGGTGCTCGGCCTGGTCGCCGCGAACATGCAGATGTTCGACCTCGCCGAGCGGGCCTACCGGGAGGCGCTCCGGCTCGACCCGCAGCTGGCCGAGGCGCGGCACGACATCGGCGTGCTCCGGCTGGAGCAGCGGCGCTGGAGCGAGGCCCTGGAGCACTTGGCCGAGGCCGCCGCCACGAGCCCGGGGCGGGTGGACTCCGGCCGTACGATCTCCGCCGGTCTGCGGCAGCTCGTGGTGTACGGCGCGGGCTGGTCGATGATCGCCGCCGTGCTGATCGCCTGCCTCGCGCCCGGCAGCGCGGGTCTGTCCCGGTTCGCCGCGGCGTTCGCCGCGCTCGGCGGGGCGCTGGTGGTCTGGCGCTTCGCCGCCAGGCTGCCCGGGCTGACCCGCACCATCCTGCCCAGCCTGCTGCGCTCCGACCGGGCGTTGGCCCTGGCGGTCTACGCGGCGGCCGCCGCACCGGCACTGATCCTGCTCTACGCCCTGGTCGGCACCCCGTGGCCGCTGGTCCTCGCGATCGCCACCGCCGTCGCCGCCGAACTCGCCGTCCTCCCCCGCACCGTCGGGTGACTCGACGTCGCGCCGGACGCGGCGACGCCTAGCCGCGGCGCGCCCAGGTCCAGGCGTACGCGTCGTCCTCGCAGGCGGTCGCCGCGTCGCAGAGGTCGAGCGGGCGGAACGTGTCGACCATGACCGCCAACTCGTCGAAGAAGTCCACCCCGATCGAGCGTTCCGCCGCGCCCGGCTGGGGGCCGTGGGTGAAGCCGGACGGGTGCAGCGAGATCGAGCCCTGCTCGATGCCGGAGCCGCGCCGGGCCTCGTAGTTGCCGCCGGTGTAGAAGAGCATCTCGTCGGAGTCGACGTTGTGGTGGTTGTACGGCACCGGGATGGCGTCCGGGTGGTAGTCGACCTTGCGGGGCACGAACGAGCAGATCACGAAGTTCGGGCCCTGGAAGGTCTGGTGCACCGGCGGCGGCTGGTGGATCCGGCCGGTGATCGGCTCGAAGTCGTGGATGGAGAACGCCCACGGGTACAGGTGGCCGTCCCAGCCGACCACGTCGAACGGGTGGTTCGCGTAGACGTGGCGGGTCCAGCCGCGCCGGTGCCGTACCAGCACCTCGACGTCGGTGCCGTCGACCAGCAGCGGCGCGTCCGGCCCGCGGACGTCCCGCTCGCAGTACGGGGCGTGCTCCAGGAACTGGCCGCGTACGGACAGGTAGCGCTTGGGCGGGCCGATGTGGCCGGACGCCTCGACGGTGAGCAGCCGGGCCGGTTCGTCGCCGGTGGGCACCAGCCGGTGGACCGTCGAGGTGGGGATGATGACGTAGTCGCCGGCCACCGCGTCGAGCACGCCGAACGTCGACTCCACCCGCAAAGTGCCCGACTCGACGTAGAGGCAGTGGTCGCCGGTGGCGTCCCGGAACAGCGGGGAGGGCTGGTCGGCCAGCACGTAGGCGATCCGCACGTCGTCGTTGGCGAGCAGGTACCGGCGGCCGAGCAGCGGGTCGGCCCCGGTGCCGTCGAGCTTGTGGGTACGCAGGTGCCGGGGCTTCAGCGGCAGGTTGGGCATCCGGGTGATCGCGGGCGGGGTGAACTCCTCGGCCGCGACGATCGCGGTGGGCGCGTGCCGGTGGTAGAGCAGGGCCGAGTCGGAGGAGAAGCCCTCCTGGCCCATCAGCTCCTCGGCGTAGAGGCGCCCGTCGGGCTGCCGGAACTGGGTGTGGCGCTTGCGCGGCACCTCGCCGACGCTGCGGTAGTACGGCATCTCGCCTCCCGGACTTGTTCCGTGCACCGACCAACCAATGTCCGATAACCGGACGTGGTTGTCCGTTCCTTGTAGCGTCCCGTACATTCTTGTCTCGTGTCAACGCAGCCGCCCGCGCTCCTCGACGGCCTGGTCGACGACGCCGCCGTCTTCCCGCCCGGCAGCGCGACGCTGCCCGACGCCGTCGCCGCCCACCGGCGACACCGCACCTCCTGGTACGCGGACCTGGTCGGTCCGCTGCTGGTCCCCGCCTCGGCGCTGCCGGCGCTCGCCGGCCTGCTCGGCGCCGACGAGCGGATCGCGGTGGGCGTCGTCGCCGACGTGCCGGTCGGGCACCTGGCGGCGGTACGCGCCGACGTCGATCCGCGGATCCAGGTCCGCCAGATCGAGGCGGCGGTCGCCAGGCGCGGCGAGGACCCGCTGCCCGGCCTGACCGAGCTGACCGCGCTGGCCCGCCCCGCCAGCGGGCGGGCCGGCGGGCCGGGCGGCGGCACCCTCGACGTCTTCGCCGAGCTGCCGCTGACCTTCGGGCTGATGGGCGCGCTGGACGCGATCGCGGCGGCCCGCGCCGACGGCGTGCCGGTGGCGGCGAAGTTCCGCACCGGCGGGCTGGCCGCCGAACTCTTCCCCACCCCCGCCGAGCTGGCCGCGGTGATCTGCGCCTGCCGGGACCGGGACCTGCCGTTCAAGCTGACCGCCGGGCTGCACCACGCGGTGCGGCACCTGGACCCGGAGACCGGGTTCACCCACCACGGCTTCGCCAACGTGCTGGCCGCCACGCTCGCCGCCGCCGGGGGCGCGGGCGTGGCGCCGGTCGCCGAGCTGCTCGCCGCCGCCGACCCGCGCCCGCTGGTACAGCTCATCGAGGACCGGCTGGACACTCCGCGTCCGCTGTGGATCGGCTTCGGCTCGTGCAGCATCCTGGAACCACTGACCGATCTGAGCCGGCTGGGGCTGGTGAACGGGGGCTTCGACGCATGACCTGGGTGACGGGTGCCGACGGTTCGCCGTACGGGGTGACCAACCTGCCGTACGGCGTGTTCCGCCACGGCGAGCGCGAGCCGCGCATCGGCGTACGGATCGGCGACTTCGTGCTGGACCTGGCCGGCGCGGAAGCGGCTGGGCTGGTGCTGGCCGCCGGCGCGCTCGGCCGGCCCACCCTGAACGAGTTCATGGCGCTCGGGCGTCCCCAGTGGACGGCCGTCCGGCGGCGGGTGACCGAGCTGCTCACCGACCCCGCGCACCGGCCGGCGGTGCAGCCGCTGCTGGCGCCGCTCGACCAGGTGCGGTTGCTGCTGCCCTTCGAGGTTGCTGACTACGTCGACTTTTACTCCTCCGAGCACCACGCGACCAACGTCGGGAAGATCTTCCGCCCCGGCCAGCCGCCGCTGCTGCCGAACTGGAAGCACCTGCCGATCGGCTACCACGGCAGGGCCGGCACGGTGGTGGTCTCCGGCACCCCGGTAATCCGCCCCACCGGCCAGCGGGCCACCCCGCAGGGCCCGGTCGCCGGCCCGTCGGTCCGCCTGGACATCGAGGCCGAGGTCGGCTTCGTGGTGGGCGTACCCAGCCCGCTGGGCCGCCGGGTCCCCGTCGACGACTTCGCCGACCACGTCTTCGGCGTGGTGCTGGTCAACGACTGGTCCGCCCGGGACATCCAGGCCTGGGAGTACCAGCCGCTCGGCCCGTTCCTGGGCAAGTCCTTCGCCACCTCGGTCTCCGCCTGGGTAACCCCGCTGGACGCGCTCGGGGACGCCTTCGTGCCCGCCCCCGACCAGGACCCGCCGGTCGCCGACTACCTGCGGGACGTGCCGCACCTCGGGCTCGACCTGCGGCTGGAGGTGTGGTGGAACGGCGAGCGGGTCAGCCAGCCCCCGTTCGCCGGCATGTACTGGACGCCGGCCCAGCAGTTGGCCCACCTCACCGTCAACGGCGCCTCGCTGCGCACCGGCGACCTGTACGCCTCGGGCACCGTCTCCGGGCCGGAACGGCACCAGGTCGGCTCGTTCCTGGAGCTGACGTGGGGCGGGGCGGAGCCGGTGAAGTTCGCCGGCGGCGAGACCCGGGGCTTTCTGGAGGACGGCGACTCGGTCACCGTTACCGCCACCGCGCCCGGCCCGGACGGCACCACCGTGGCACTGGGCGAGGTGACCGGCACCATCCTCCCGGCCCGCTGATCCACCCGCCGCCCCGGTCGCACAGATGGTGCGATGAGGCGCGCCCCTTCCCGCGTTGATCGTCCCGGATTCCGTCGCCGTGCCGCGCCGGGTCCGGGCCGGCGCCCCCTTCCGGTCCGGACCCGGCGCGGCGTGGCGTCCCGACCGGACAGGAAGGTGACGACGATGAACGATCTCGCGGGCGCGGTCTGGCGTACCAGCAGCCGCTCCAACGACCAGGGTCTCTGCGTGGAGGTCGCGGACAACCTGGTCGGCGTCCTCGGCGTGGTGGGCGTACGCGACTCCAAGGACCAGGGCGGCCCCACGCTCGCCGTCAGCCCACCGGGATGGGCGGCCTTCGTCGGGGCGATCCGGGCCGGCCAGTTCCGTCCCTGATCCCCCGCGCCCCGGCCGGGCTCGATCGGGGTCTCCGGCGGTGGAAATTCCGCGCCGGGGGCCCCGCTCCGTCCTCACCCGGCGTACCGTCGACGCCACGGGAGGTGGCATGTCGACGGTGGTTGTCACGGAGTTCGTCGAGGCGCGCGCCGGCGTCGTCTGGCGGCTGCTGACCGACCTGACCCGCCGCGCCGGGCGGCCGGGCGCCACCGGCCCGGTCGAGGCGCTCACCACCGGCCCGTTCGGCGCCGGCACGGCCTGGCGGGAGACCCGCCGGCAGCCCGACGGCACGGCGCTGGTCGAAGAGTTCGTCGTCATCGAGGCGGAGCCGCCCCGGCGGCTGGTGCTCAGCTCGCTCGGGGCCGGGGCCGACTACCGGATCACCTGGACGTTGCGCGAGGTCGAGCGGCGACGCCGGGGCTGCACCGCCGTCACCGTGGCGCAGGAGGCGGTGCCGACCGCGCCGTACGGCCGGATGGTCGCGCTGCTGCTCGGCGGGCTGGCCGCACGGGCCGTCGAGGGTGCGCTGCGGCGGGACCTGGCCGACCTCGCCGCCGCGGCCGCCGCCCGCTCCGCCGAGGCGGCCTGAGCCGGTCTTCGACGCGGTCCCGCCCGCCGGCACGGCGGCCGGTACGCCCCGCCCTCGGGTGGGTGCGCCGTCACCGTGCGGCAACCTGACCGGGCCTCGACGGGCCCCGCTGGGTAGGGTGCCGGGCGGAGGTGCGCATGGGGTTCCCGAAGGGCGGGCGGCGGATCGTGCTGGTCGGCGCGGCGCTGCTCGCCGCCGTCGCGGTCGCGGCCACGGTCTACCGGGTGCTCGCCCCCGCCGAGGTCAGCACCGTCGCCCGGGCGGAGTACCCCGCCGCCCCGACGCCGGCCGCCGGGGTGGTCGGCCGGCTCCCCGTCGCACCGCTGATCGTCGACGGCCGGCTGCGGGTGTACGCGGGCCACCGCCAGGTGTACGCCGACCGGCCGGTGGACGGGCGGCACCGGACCACCCCGTACTGGTCGTACCGGCGCTGGCCGGCGGCGCTCGACGGGGTGGTGGCGAGCGGCACGACCGTGGTCAGCCGCTGGTCGGACGGGCGGCTGGTGGCGCTGGACGCGCGTACCGGCCGGGTGGCCTGGCGCGCCGACGGGCCGGCGCCGGTGGGGGAGCGGGCGGTCCGGCGCACCGGCGCGGCGGTCGTCTGGGACCCGCGCGGGCTCTTCGTGACCCGAGCCGCCGACGGCCGGCAGGTGGTGGTGACCGCCGGCGCCGGGCAGGTACGCGGCGTCGACCTGGCCGCCGGGCGGGAACTCTGGCGGGCGGCGGTCGACTCGGGCTGCCGGGATGCGGTCGGCACCACCACGGCCGGGCAGTTGATCACCGTGGATGCCTGCGCCGGACCCGCCACGGTCGAGTTCCGGGACGCCGGGACGGGCGTGGTGGGCAGCCGCTGGCGGCCGCCCGGAGTCGGCGACGAACTGGTGGCGAGCCCGGTCGGCTGCCTGAGCGGCCGCTCCGGGTGCGCCGCGTTGCGGACCGTCGGGCCGGCCGACGACGCGGTCCGGGGCTGGCTGCTCGGCGTCGGCGGGCCGACCGCCGCCCCCGCTCTGGACCGGCCGGACGCGGCGCTGGCCGGCGAGGTGGCGGTCGCGGTGGTCGACGGGGTCCTGGTGGGCCGCTCGGCGCGCACCGGTGCCGAGCTGTGGCGGCGCGACGACCTGCCGCCGGGGCGGCTGCTCGCGGTCCAGCCCGGCCGGGTGCACCTGCTGACCGAGGCGAAGGACCTGGTCACCCTGGACGCGGCGACCGGGGCGCAGCGGTCCTGGTTCACCCTGTCGGCCGGCTCGGACGGCACCGGCTGGGCACCCGGGGCGGCGTACGCGGCGGACGGCTGGGTGGCGGTCGAGCGGCTGCGCCGGCCGGTCGACCCGGACGGCGACGACCAGCGCTACTTCTTCACGTCCGAGCCGGTGGTGGTGGCCCGGACGTGACGCGCCGGGGCCCCCACCTCTTCGACAAAACGGACATAAGTTACTTATAGTCCCACTGTGCGTCTCGTGGCTGCCCTGATGGGCGCGATCCTGATCCTGCTCACCGCATCACCGGCGGACGCCGCGCCGGCGTCCCGCACGGTCCGGCTGGCCGTCACCGAGGGGGCCGACATCACGGCGCCGGCGGCCGCCGACCTGGGCCCCGGATTCGAGCCGCTGCCGGCCGGCTGAGCCGTCCCGGTCCGGTCCGCTCGGGGATGGCGGACCGGACCGGGCCCGTTCGCCGAGGCGGTGCTCAGCCGAGCGCCGGCTCCGCCGCGACCAGGAAGGCGTCGTTCTCGGCCGGCGTGCCGATGGTGACCCGGACCCCGTCGCCGGCGAACGGCCGCACGATCACCCCGCGCGCCTCGCAGGCCCGGCCGAAGTCCACCGCGCGGTCGCCCAGCGGCAGCCAGACGAAGTTCGCCTGGCTGTCCGGCACGGCCGGGACGAGCTTGCGCAGCGCCTCGGTGACCCTGTCGCGCTCGGCGACGACCATCGCGCAGCGCCGCTCCACCTCGTCGGCCTGGGCCAGCGCGGCCAGGGCGCCGGCCTGGGCGGCCATGCTGGTGGAGAAGGGAGTGACCACCTTCCGTACCGCCGCGGCCACCTCCGGCTGGGCGACCAGGAAGCCGACCCGCAGGCCGGCCAGCCCCCACGCCTTGGACAGGGTCCGCAGCACGGCCACGTTCGGCCGGTCCAGGTAGGTCAGCCCGTCCGGCACCTCCGGGTCGGTGACGAACTCCCGGTACGCCTCGTCGATGACGACCAGCACGTCCTCGGGCACCGCGTCCAGGAAGCGGTCCAGCTCGGCCCGGCGCACCGCGGTGCCGGTGGGGTTGTTCGGGTTACAGACCAGGATCATCCTCGTCCGGTCGGTCACGGCCGCGGCCATCGCCGGCAGGTCGTGCCCGTGCCCGGCGTCGTTGGGCACCCGAACGCTGGTCGCGCCGCTGGTCGCCGCGATGATCGGGTACGCCTCGAACGAGCGCCACGCATAGAGCAACTCGTCGCCGGGCAGGCAGGTGGCCCGGACCAGGTGCTCGGCCAGCGCCACCGACCCGCAGCCGGTGGCGATCCGGTCGGCGGCCACGCCGTACCGCTGCGCCAGCGCCTCGCGCAGCGCCACCACGCCCATGTCCGGGTAGCGGTGCACCCCGGCGGCGGCCTCGGCGACCGCCTCCACCACGCCGGGCAGCGGGCCGTACGGCACCTCGTTGCTGGCCAGCTTGATCGCCTCGGGCAGCCCCAGCTCGCGGGCCAGGTCGGCCGGACTGCGGCCGGGTACGTAGTTGGGTAGCGCGTCCAGGTCGGCGCGGGTCAGCCGCAGCGCCGGCTGGTGACGTCCGGTGTCGGTCATGGGGTGTCTCCCGGGGGGTTGGTGCGGTCGTTCGGGGCGGTGC
>NZ_POUB01000132.1 GCF_003236335.1 Micromonospora deserti | reverse complement strand
GTGTAGCCCTCCTCCTCGTCGTCGTCCGGCAGGTCGGCGCCGAAGGTGTCCAGCCCGTCGAGCAGCGACGGCTCGTCGTACCGGCTCGGGCTCACCGAGACGCCGGAGATGTCGGCGGCGTACGGCAGCCGGCGTACGTCGGTGGCGGTCGGCCCGGCGCCGTCCTCCGGGCCGCCGCGGGTCGCCGGACCGCCCGCGGCGGTGGAGTCGTCGACGTCCTCGGCGGCGGGCCACGGGTTGTCGCCGGCGGTCGGGGTGCGGTGGAATCCGGCCACGATCCGGGCCCACTCGGCGTCGACGTCCGGTTCCTCGCGGGTGCGCTCGGTGGCCGACTCGTCGGCGAGCTGGGTGAGGTAGTCCCGGGCGGTGGTCAGGTGCGACCGGTCGACGTAGAGCCGGTCGACGGGGCGGGCCGGAACGGTGGTGGTGCGGGTGACCGGGTTCAGGTCGGCCGAGGGTTGCAGGTACGCCGCGATCCCGCCGGCGGCGAGCACGTCGAGCAGGTGCTCCCCGACGCGCGGATCCACGTCGCCGGCGACCGCGTACTCGCTCGCGTCCAGCCCGTTGTCCCGCCGCCCCCGGCGGGCCCCACCCGCTGACACCGGACATCCTCCTCACCGCGCCCGCGGCGCGGCCGCCTGAGCCCCCTCGGCGCCGACCCGTACGCCGTGCCTTGAATCGTGACACGTCGGGACCCGGTTCCGGGAGTGCCTTGTGGCGCGGCGTACGAAGTCCGACCGCCGGCCGCAGGTCGCGACCGCACCCCTTTGTCCGTTCTCGCGAGGGGTGTGCCACGACAGGGACGGGGCGGATGATCCGAAGCCGGGCCGGGCGTCCGTTGTGGCGGGCGGCCCCCGCTTCGTAGGCTCGTCGGCGACGGCAGTGCCGCCCCCGGGGAAGCGCGGGGTGCACCGGTGCTGCCGCGACCACCTCTGGGAAAGGACGCCGGTGCTGTACTGGCTGTTGAAGTACGTCATCCTCGGTCCGCTGCTCCGGCTGATCTTCCGCCCGCAGGTCGAAGGGCTGCGCCACGTGCCCGACACCGGCCCGGTGATCCTGGCCAGCAACCACCTGTCCTTCTCCGACTCGATCTTCACGCCGCTGATCACCAAGCGGAAGGTCACCTTCGTCGCCAAGGCCGAGTACTTCACCGGCCGGGGTGTCAAGGGCTGGCTGACGAAGATGTTCTTCGTCGGCACCGGCACCATCCCGGTGGACCGTTCCGGCGGCCGGGCGGCCCGGGCCGCGCTCGACACCCAGTTGACGGTGCTGCGGGCCGGCGGCATCGCCGGGATCTACCCCGAGGGCACCCGCTCGCCGGACGGGCGGCTCTACCGGGGCAAGACCGGGGTGGCCCGGCTGGCCCTGGAGAGCGGTGCCCCGGTGGTTCCGGTGGTGATGCTCAACCTCGACGAGATCCAGCCGCCGGGCACGCTCATCCCCAAGCTCAAGCGGGTGCGGATCCGGTTCGGCGCGCCGCTGGACTTCTCCCGCTACCGGGGCATGGCCGGGGACCGGTTCGTCGAGCGCGCGGTCACCGACGAGATCATGTACGAGCTGATGGAGCTCTCCGGTCGCGAGTACGTCGACATGTACGCGCAGAAGGTGAAGAACCAGGCCCCGGCCGAGCCCGCCGCCCGGCAGCCGGTCGCCGCCTGACGCCTCACCCGTCTCGGCTGAGGCGGAGCAGGGCGGGAGCGGCGTTGCGGTCGGCGAAGTCGCGCACCCGCCCCAGCGCCTCGGCGGCGGCGTCCGGGTCCACCTCGCCCAACGGGCCCACCGACAGGGCGGTGGCGAGGACGTGGTCGGTGACGTCGCTCATCCCGGCGTAGCTGCGCGCCGCCTCCCGCAGCAGGTCGGCGGCGGTCCGGGGGTCGCCGTCCCGCCAGGCCAGGCTCGCCTCGGCGGCCTGCCCGGCCGCCCGGGCCCAGGGCGTCGTGCGGGGTGCGTGCCGGAGCAGGTCGCGGACCAGCCGGGCGGCGTCCCCGCCGAGTAGCACGGCGAGGTGGCCGACCGCCGGCACCCATTCGGCGAACGGGATCATCCGGGTCCGCCGCCAGTCCTCGTCCAGCTCGGCCAGCAGCCCCGCCGCTTCCTCCCGCCGCCCCTGCACGGCCCGGCAGAGCGCCGCGTGCGCCACGGTCGAGCGCAGCACCCGGTGGAAGCCGCTGCGCCGGGCGGCGGCGAGCGCCTGGTCCACCAGGTCCGGCCCGGCCGGCCCCGGCTCGGCGCGCAGCGCGCGGATCCAGCCGGACACCGCCACGATGTGCAGGTCCCATTCGGCGGTCGGCCGCCGGGTCGACCCGTCCGCCATCTCCAGCGCCGCCTCCCAGTCGCCGTCGTAGTACGAGCGGGTCCACTGGTCGGCGAAGCTGGTGGCCAGGCTGTGCTCGCCGCCCAGGTCCAGCGTGCGCTGCTCGTCCACCAGCCGGGCCGAGCCGGCCAGGTCACCCTCCTCCTGCAACGCCCAGGCCAGGTTCTGCACCGCCCGCCGCCGGCTGGTCAGCCGCTCCACCCGGCAGTGCTCGGTGACCTCCGCCAGCTCCGCGTACGCCTCGGCGGCGCCGGAGAGGTAGCGGGCCACCGCCAGGGTGATCCGGGCGTTGGCCCGCGCCTCGCGCAGCTCCAGCCGCTCGGCCAGCTCGGCCGCCACCCGGGCTGCCGCGCAGGCCGGTTCGGTCTCGGCGTTGAGCATGTGCACCCGGGCCAGTTCGAGCAGCGCGCCGGTCTTCTCCTCGGTGTCCGGCAGGTCGGCGTAGATGCCGATGGCCCGGTCCAGGCAGCGCAGCGTCTCCGACCGGTCCGCGCGGCTCCACGCGGCGGTGGCGAGCAGCGTCCAGGCCCGGGCGGCCCCGGCACGGTCACCGGCCCCGGTGAGCCGGTCGGCGAGCCCGGCCAGTGTCTCCGCGCCGCCGCCGGTCAGGAACGCGTCGCCGTCGCGGAACAGCGCCAGCTCCGCCCCGAGCAGCTCCAGCGCCGGGTCCGGTCCGCAGTCGACGGCGAGCGCCCGGCCGACCAGCGTCGCGGCGGTCTCCAGCGCGTGCAGCTCGTACGCCCGACGGGCCGCCCGGTGCAGGGCGGCCCGCGCGGCCGGGGCGTACGGGGCGGGGTCGAGGCCGACGGTGCGGGCGATCTCGTGCGCCGTCCACCGGTGGTTGGCCAGCACCTCTGCCAGGTCGTGCTGCCGGCCGTCGGTGAGCTGCTCCAGCCAGTCGGCGGTGCGCTGGTGCCGCAGCACCCGTTCGGCCCGGGGCAGCCGCTGGTAGCAGACGTCCCGCACCAGGATGTGCCGGAAGCGGTACTCTGGCTGCCCCGGCATGGTCGAGGTGGGCAGCTCGTAGACCAAATCGCGGCGGTGCAGCCGGCCCAGGGCGCGCTCGACCCACTCCACCGGCCGGCCCAGCGCGGTGGCCACTGGCGCCGGCCAGAACTGCACCCCGACCACCGCAGCGGCCTGGAGCACCGCCCGGTCGGCCGGGTCCAGCAGGTCGAGCCGGTTGGCGATGACCGCCTGCACGGTACGCGGCATGCCGGCGCCGCCGGCCGGGTCGATCCGCAGGGCCGGCGCGGACGTGTCGAGCAGCCCGCCGTCCAGCAGCATCCGGGCGTACTCCTTGGCGTAGAGCGGGTTGCCGTCGGCGAACTCGATCAGCGGCGCGCGCGCCGTGGCCGGCAGCGTCGCCTGCCCGAGCAGCAGCGAGTAGAGGGTGTCGATGTCCGCGTCGTGCATCGGCGGCACCGAGATGGACATCGTCCCGCTGATCGTGCCGGTCCAGGCCGGGTGGCGTTCCCGCAGCTCCGGACGGGCGGTGGCGATCACCAGCAGCGGCACGCCCCGGGCTGCCGCGCCGAGCTGTTCGACGAAGGAGAGCATCGCCGCGTCGGCCCAGTGCATGTCCTCGAAGACCAGCACGGTCGGGCCGGTCGAGGCCAGGGTGAGCAGGAAGCGGCGCCAGGCCGCCTCGGTCTCGCCGGAGGCGAGCCGTTCGCCGGGCAGGCCGATCAGCGGGCCGAGCGCCTCGGCCAGCCGTACCGCGTGCGGGTCGGCCAGGCACCCCAGCCGCTGCCGCAACCGCTCGCGCAGGCCGGCCACGTCGTCGGAGTCCGGCAGGCCCACCCAGCCCCGCACGATGTCCGCCAGCGCGGCGTAGGTGACGTTCTCCCCGAACGGCGGGCACTGGCCCACCAGCCAGGTCACCTGTGTGCCGGGCAGGTTGGCGGCGTGCCGGGACAGCTCGCGCAGCAGCCGGCTCTTGCCCACCCCGGCCGGGCCGAAGACGGTCACCAGCTGCGAGGTGCGCTCGGTGACCGTGCGGTGCAGGGCGTTGACCAGCAGGCCCCGTTCGTGTTCCCGGTCGACCATCGGGGTCAGCTCGGCGCTGTGCGGGTCGGGGCGGGGGCGGGCCCGCAGCGCCAGCCAGATCCGGCTCACCGTGGAGCGCCCGCGCAGCGTCACCGGCGGCTGGTCGGCGTACTCCAGCTCGTGCCGGGTCGCCGCCCAGGTGCTCTCGTCGACGACGACGCCCCCGGCGGGGGCCAGCGCCTGCAGCCGGGAGGCGGTGTTGACCACGTCGCCGGTGACGAAGGCCTGCCCGCCGTCGCGGGCGGCGGAGAGGTCGACCAGCGCCTCCCCGGTGGCGATGCCGACCCGGAAGCCGAGCGGCGGGTGCGGCCCGGCCGGCTGCCGGGCCAGGTTCCGCTGGAGTTCCAGGCCGGCCCGCACGCAGCGCAGCGCGTCGTTGTCGGTGGCCACCGGCGCCCCGAACAGCGCCATCACCGCGTCGCCGATGTACTTCTCGACCACCCCGCCGTACTGGTGCACCAGCCGCCGCACCGTGGCGAAGTACGCCTGTTGCAGGCCGCGGGCCTGCTCCGGGTCGGCCCGCTCGGCGTACGTGGTGAAGTCGACGATGTCGATGAAGAGCACGCTGACCTGCCGCCGGTCCTCCTGCACCGCGACGACGTGGTCGCGCAGCGGCTGCCCGCAGTTGGTGCAGAAGTTGGCCTCGATGCTGTTGGCGTGCCCGCACCCGGCGCAGGTCGCGGCCAGGGGCCGCCCGCACCCGCCGCAGAAACGGTCGTCCGGCCCGGCTGCCCGGGAGCAGTGTCCGCAGGTGAGGTCGATGTCGAACTCCGTACGCCAGAGATTCCCCAGTGTCCCGCCCGACCGGCCAGTCGGGTACCCGACGGGCAGCCGGCCCTTACCGCTGATCGGCCGGGGCTAGTCTTCCGTACCAGGAAGATTCGCCGTCAGGGAGAGTGCCGTGCAAGTGCGACTGTCCGCCTGCTGGACCGATCCGGGTGGGACGGTGTGGGCCCCGGGCGACACGATCGACGTGGACGCGGTCACTCTCGCCGAACTGGAGGAGCAGGGCATGGTAGAGGAGCCCGAGGGCCAGCCGACTGGCTCGGGGAACACCAGCACCACGACCACGACCACCCCAAAGGAGACCGATCCGCAGAAGATCGGCCCCGGGCCGGGTGCGCCGCCCGCGGACGACACCGACAAGTGACAGCCGGATGAGGCCGGCGGGCACAGGCCCGCCGGCCTCATCCGTGCGTCGGTGCGGCCTGGTGCGGGCCGGGCGTCAGCGCTCGCTCATGCCGGCGCGCCGGCGCAGCGCGGCGACGTCGGTGACCACGATCCGGCGGCCCTCGGTGCGCAGCCAGCCCCGGCTGGCGAACGAGCCGATCGCCTGGTTGACGCTCTGCCGCGAGCCGCCGGCCATCTCGGCGAGCTGGCTCTGGTTGAGTTCGATGGTGATCATCGGGGCCTGGCTCTCCCCGGCCAGCCGGACCAGCGTCTTGGCCACCCGGCCGGGCAGGTCCAGGAAGACGTGGTCGGCGTTCTGCTCGGTCAGCCGGCGGATCAGCCCGCCGAGCGAGCGCATCACCGCGTCGAGGATGCGCGGGTTGGAGTGCACCAGCTCCATGAACGCGCCCCGGGACAGCGCCAGCGCCGCGCAGTCCTCGATCGCCTCGGCCGACGCGGAGCGGGTGGAGGCGTCCAGCAGGGAGACCTCGCCCAGCACGTCCGGCGGGCGGATGACCGAGAGCACCGCGCGCTCGCCCGTCGGGGCGGTACGGAACACCGCGACCGCCCCCCGGCGGAGCACGATCAGCGACTCGCCCGGGTCGTTCTCGACGAAGAGCAACTGTCCCTTGCGGTACGTGCGGGGCACCGCCGCGGCGATCACCCGCTGCCGCACCTCGGGCTCGAGCCCGGCGAACATCTCCACACCCGTGAGCGCGTCACCCGGCTCCGGCAGGCGCATCTCCACGGCCGACCCCTCCCCGGTCAAGGACCACAACTCGCTCACCGGGTGAACCTGAGGGCCCCTGACGAGGTGAACTGACACCGGTTCGGCGTCCGGTAGCGGTACACATCAGATCATGACGGGCTTGTCGCTTGCTGTACACCCCTCAAATCGCTTCCGTGACAGTCCCGAGCTGCGCCGGACGGCATCGTGAGGTGCGGATTCGCCCCCCGGCAGGGTGCGGCCCCAACCTGAGCGGCGCACGTTCCAGGTGGCCGCGCCAGGCCGGGCGCGTCCGGGTCGGCGGCGGCCGACCCGGTCGCCGGGGCGCGGCGGGGGTGGGCGAGGATGGCGGGGATGGTCTACCGCTACTTCTACGACTGCGAGTTCATCGAGGACGGCCGGATCGTCGACCTGGTGTCGATCGGCGTCGTCGACGAGTACGGCCGCGAGTTCTACGCGGTCTCCACCGAGTTCGACGGCTCCCGAGCCGTGCCGTGGGTGCGCCGCAACGTGCTCGACAAGCTGCCCTCCCCGGCCGACCGGGCGTGGAAGTCGCGCGAGCGGATCCGCGACGAGTTGCACGACTTCCTGCTCGAACCGGTGCGGGACCGGCCCGGGGAGCAGCTGGAGCTGTGGGCCTGGTACGCCGCGTACGACCACGTGGCGCTGGCGCAGCTGTGGGGTGCGATGCCGGCGCTGCCCCGGGAGATCCCCCGGTTCACCAAGGAGCTGCGGCAGCTCTGGGACGACCGGGGCCGGCCGACCCTGCCGGAGGCCGAGGCCGCGCGGCACGACGCCCTGGTCGACGCCCGGCACAACCTGGTCCGGTGGCGGGCGATGACCGGTTCGTAGGTCTGGTCGGGTCTGTCCGGGTCCGGCGCGTACCGCCAGGTCAGCTACCGGTCGGTAGGTCGACCGGGTGGCGGGATCGGCCCGGGGCGCGGTGTCGCCGGACAGTCGCGCGGACTACAGTGCGCACTGACGGCCCGCCCCGGGCCGGCAACGGCGCCGATGGTCTGATCTGACACATATCCTGGGGCTTACCGGGCTTCACCAGATGCTCCCAGGAGGATGTGCAGATCATGCGTATCGGCGTGCTCACCGGCGGCGGCGACTGCCCAGGTCTCAACGCGGTCATCCGGGCGGTGGTCCGCAAGGGCGTCGCCAGCTACGGCCACGAGTTCGTGGGTTTCCGGGACGGCTGGAAGGGCCCCCTGGAGGGCCTGTCCCGCCCGCTGGGCATCGCGGAGGTCCGGGGCATCCTGCCGCGTGGCGGCACCATCCTCGGCTCGTCCCGGACCAACCCGTTCAAGATCGAGAACGGGGTCGAGCGGATCAAGGAGAACCTCGCCGCGCAGGGCGTGGACGCGCTCATCGCGATCGGCGGCGAGGACACCCTCGGCGTGGCCACCAAGCTGCACGAGCTGGGGGTGAACGTGATCGGCGTGCCCAAGACGATCGACAACGACCTCGGCGCCACCGACTACACCTTCGGCTTCGACACCGCGGTCAACATCGCGATGGAGGCGATCGACCGGCTGCACACCACGGCCGAGAGCCACCACCGCACCCTGGTGGTCGAGGTGATGGGCCGGCACGCCGGCTGGATCGCCCTGCACGCCGGCCTGGCCGGCGGCGCCAACGTGATCCTGCTGCCCGAGCGGCAGTTCGACGTCGACCAGGTCGCCGGCTACGTCGAGAAGCGCTTCCAGCACCAGTACGCCCCGATCGTCGTGGTCGCCGAGGGCGCCCACCCGCTCGAGGGCCAGATGGTGCTGCACAACAAGGAGCTCGACGCGTTCGGCCACGTCCGCCTGGGCGGCATCGGCCAGTGGCTGGCCGAGCAGCTGGAGGCGAAGACCGGCAAGGAGGCCCGTACGGTCGTGCTGGGGCACATCCAGCGCGGCGGCACCCCGACCGCCTTCGACCGGGTGCTCGCCACCCGGCTCGGTTTGCAGGCGATCGACGCGGCGCACGAGGGCGACTGGGGCAAGATGGTCGCCATGCAGAGCACGGACATCGTCCGGGTGCCGCTGGCCGAGGCCACCCGCGAGCTGAAGACCGTGCCGCTGGAGCGGTACGCCGAGGCCGAGGTCTTCTTCGGCAGCTGATCGTCGCGTCGGCGCCGCGGCGGCCCGCCGGGCCCGCCGCGGCGCCGACCCACGACGAGGAAGGGGTACGGCGGGATGTCTGCCGAGGTGCACACGGTCGCGGTGATCGGTGCGGGCAAGATCGGTGAGCTGGTGCTCTCCGGGCTGCTGCGTTCCGGCTGGCCGATGGACCGGCTGCTGGCCACCGCCCGCCGACCGGCCCGCGCCGAGGAGCTGTCCGCCCGGTACGGGGTGCGGGTCGTCGACAACCTCACCGCGGTGGACGAGGCCGAGGTGCTGGCGGTCGCGGTCAAGCCGCAGGACGCGGCGGTCCTGCTGGACGAGATCGGGCCCAAGGTGCCCGCCGACAAACTGGTGATCTCGCTCTGCGCCGGCCTGCCGACCAGCTTCTTCAACCGCCGGCTGCCCGAGGGCACCCCGGTGGTGCGGGTGATGACCAACACCCCGGCCCTGGTCGACCAGGCGATGACCGCCATCTCCGCCGGCGCGCACGCCACCGGGGCGCACCTGGCGCTTGCCGAGGAGATGTTCTCCCCCCTCGGGGCGACCATCCGGGTCCCGGAGTCCCAGCAGGACGCGGTCACCGCCCTCTCCGGCTCCGGCCCGGCGTACTTCTACCTGCTGGTCGAGGCGATGATCGACGCGGGTATCCTGCTCGGCCTGCCCCGCCAGGTCGCGCACGAACTGATCGTGCAGACCGCGATCGGCTCGGCGGTGATGCTGCGCGACTCCGGGGAGCACCCGGTGAAGTTGCGCGAGGCGGTCACCTCGCCCGCCGGCACCACCATCTCCGCCGTCCGCGAGCTGGAGAAGCACGGCGTACGGGCGGCGCTGCTGGCTGCGCTGGAGGCGGCCCGGGACCGCGCCCGCGAACTGGCCGCCCAGGCCGACTGACCGGCTCGGCGGTGGTGCTCGCCGCAGGTGCCGGCCGACGGAGGTCGCCTCGTTGAGCAGCCGCAGGGCGAGGTGGACCCCAGCCCAGCTCCTGGCAGGCCGTGACGAAGGGTTCGAGTTCGGCGGCGGGCTCGGTGCCGCCGCCGGCGCGGGGCCGTGGTGGCCCCGCGCCGGCGGCTGACCGATCAGGTCCGGCTCAGGAGGCGGCGCCCAGCCCGCCGGCGAAGTCCGGGTTGGCCTTCAGCCACTCTTCCACGGCCTTCTCCTCGTCGCCCTTGTGGACGTTGAACATCAGGTCCTCGAGCGAGCCGAGCTGCTGGTCGTCCATCGTGAACTTCTTGAGCATCTCGGTGACCTCGGGGAAGTCCGCACCGAAGCCCTTTCGGGCCAGGGTGGTGATCTGCTCGGCCTGCCCGAGCGTGCCCTTCGGGTCCGCCAGGTCCTTCAGCTGGTACTTCGAGTAGGCCCAGTGCGGGTGCCACAGGGTCACCACGATCGGCTTCTTGTCCTTGATCGCGCTGTCCAGCGCGGCCAGCATCGCCGGGGTCGACGAGGTCTTCAGGTCCAGCTTGCCGGTCAGGCCGTAGCCCGGGATGACCTTGTCCTGGGTGGCCGCGGTCAGCCCGGCGCCGGGCTCGATGCCGATGATCTGGCCGTCGAACGAGCCGGCGTTCCCGGCCAGGTCGGCCAGCGACTCGACGCCGGTCACGTAGTCCGGTACGGCGATGCTCAGGCTGGCGTCGTCGTACCACACGCCGATCTTCTCGAGCTTGTCGCCGTAGCGCTCCCAGTAGGAGGCGTGCGTCTGCGGCAGCCAGCCGTCGAGGAACAGGTCGATGTCCCCCGTCGACAGGCCCTGGTAGACGACACCTGCCTCGACGTTCTTGAGCTCGACCTCGAAGCCCTTCTCCACCAGCAGGTTGCGCCACAGGTAGGAGGCGGCGATGGCCTCGTCCCAGGCCATGTAGCCGATGGTGATCTTCTTGTCGCCGCCGGCGGACTCGTCGGAGTCGTCTCCGCAGGCGGCGGCCCCGGTGAGAGCCAGCGCGGCGGTGGCCGCCAGCGCGACCCGGCGTACCAAGTTACTGCTCCACATCTGGAATTTCCTTCCTTGTTGCCGTACGCCGGCGGAACTCGCGGTAGCGAGGCAGGGCGCCGGCACCGGTGACGTCCCTGCATGGCCGGGAGACGGTGGGTCAGGCCTGCTGCATGGCGCGTTGTGCCTTCGCGGCAGCGGTGCGGGCGCCGATCGAGTCGGTGAGGCGGTCGAGCACCACCGCCAGGATCACCACGGCGATGCCGCCCTCGAAGCCCGCGCCGACCTGGACCCGGGCGAGCGCTGTCATGATCACGTCACCGAGACCGCCGGCGCCGACCATGCCGGCGATCACCACCATGGACAGCGCCAGCATGATGACCTGGTTGACGCCGGTCATGATGGCCGGCAGTGCCAGCGGCAGCTTGGTGCGCAGCAGGATCATCCAGGGGGACGCGCCGAACGCCTGCCCCGCCTCGATGACCTCCCGGTCGACCTGGCGCAGGCCCAACTCGGTCAGGCGTACCCCGGGCGGCATGCTGAACACCACGGTGGCCAGCACGCCGGGTACGGCACCGACGCCGAAGTAGAAGATGGCCGGGATGAGGTAGACGAACGCGGGCATCGTCTGCATCAGGTCCAGCACCGGGCGGGCCAGCGCCGACGCGCGAGGGTTCTCCGCGATGAGGATGCCCAACGGCACGGCGAGCAGCAGAGCCAGGGCGCTGGCCACCAGGACCAGCGCCAGCGTGCTCATGGTCTCCTCCCAGAACGGCATCCCCGCCACGAGGGCGAGACCGAGTGCCGCGCCGAGGCCGAACTTCCAGCCGCGCAGCCACCAGCCGAGGCCCGCGATGAGCAGCACCACGACGATCGCCGGCGGCGCGGTCAGCAGGTCGACCAGCGGTCCGACCAGGGACTCGACGCCGGTGGCGATGCCGTCGAAGACCGGGGACAGCCGTTCGGTCGACCATTCGACGCCCGCCTCGAACGCCTCGCCGATCCTGACGTACGGCAGCATCCCGTCCAGCCCTTCAGCGGTGTTCATGCGGGCTCTCCCTCCAGGCGGAGCGGCGGGTCGGCCATCACCTGGGCCGGTACCTCCGGTGTCGCGGTGTCGGCGACGGCCGGTGCGGGGTCGGGGGTGCGGGCCGCCGGCGTGGTCGTCCCGTCGGTCCCGGCCGGCGCCGGGCCGGCTCCGGGGCCGCCGGCGGCCTCCGGCCTGGTCGGCTCGCCGGTGACCTCGGTGCCGACACTGCCCAGGGCGCTGAGCAGCGTGACGCGCGGAATCACTCCGGCGAGCCGCCCGTCGGCGTCGACCACGGCGACCGGGTGCGGGCTCTCCGCGCAGGGGGCGAAGATGTCCGCCACGGGCGTGTCGTCGGCGACCGTGCGGACGTGGTCGGTCGACACGATCTCCTGGAGGTTCTGCCGGCCGTCCCGGACGGCCCCGGTGGCGGCGTCGGCGGTCACCGTGCCGAGGAACCGCTTGTCGCGGCCGGTGACGTAGACGGCCGACGTCTGGGTCTCCCGCAGCACCCGGGCGGCCACCCGCGGGCCGGAGTTCACATCGACGACGCCGAGGGGCCGCTCCATGACCGACGACGCGGTGAGGATCCGGGTCCGGTCGACGTCGGCGACGAACTGGGCGACGTAGTCGTTGGACGGGTCGGTGAGGATCTGCTCGGCGGTGCCGATCTGGACGATCCGGCCGTCGCGCATGACCGCGATGCGGTCGCCGAGGCGCATCGCCTCGTTGAGGTCGTGCGTGATGAACACGATCGTCTTGCCCAGGTCGGCCTGCAACTCCAGCAGTTGGTCCTGGACCTCGCGGCGGATGAGCGGGTCGAGCGCGGAGAACGCCTCATCCATGAGCATGATGTCGGTGCCGGCCGCGAGCGCGCGGGCCAGGCCGACCCGCTGGCGCATGCCGCCGGACAGCTCCTGCGGCAGCTTGTCCGCCCAGCCGTCCAGGCCGACCATCCGCAGCGCCTCGTGCGCCCGCTCCCGGCGCTCGGCACGGGGCACGCCCGCCACCTCCAGCGCGTAGCCGGCATTGTCCAACACGGACCGGTGCGGCAGGAGCGCGAAATGCTGGAATACCATGCTGATCTTCTCGCGACGCAGCTTGCGTAGCGCCGACGGCCGCAGCGTGGTGATGTCGACTCCGTCGACCTCGACCGTGCCGTACGAGGGGGTCAGCAGGCCGTTGAGCATCCGGATCAGGGTGGATTTCCCCGACCCGGACAGGCCCATGACCACGAAGATCTCGCCGCGCCGGACCTCGAAGTTCGCGTCGACGACCGCGGCCGTGACCGGCAGGTCGGCCAGCTTCTCGTCCCGGTCAGCACCGTCCCGGAGGAGTTCCACGGCCTTGTCGGCGCGGTTTCCGTAGATTTTGTACAGCGATTTCACTCTGAGTGCGGACACGATCTCCATTCCGACGGACACGCGGTACGACGACCATTTCAGCGACGTACGCATGTGCGCGCATCAATCGACATCAGTCATGTCGTCGGGCTGCCGGCATAAGACAGTCCCAGATGGTTGAGGGCTTGACCGACCCTACATGACCCTCGTCTGCGAATGGAAATCACGTTGCAATTTCGTTGCAAAGACACTGCTATTGGGAACACGTCACGCTGCCGAGCGATTTCCGGTCAGCATTGCCCAGGAGTGGATTGGCGACAATTCCGGTATGGAAACCGGGGTAGGGGCCAGACGTCGCAGCAGGGACGCTCGGGGGCGGGTCGGCTGTGGCGTTTCGCCGGAACGCAAAAGGGTCAGCGGGGGGCACGCCGCTGCGCGTCAGGCTCGCGGCCGGCTGTCCTCAGTAGAGCAGATGCGGCGCGCGCCGCCGCTCGAACGCCGCCAGTTCGCCGGCCCAGGCGCCGACCACGTCGTCCACCTCGGCACCCGTGTCGATCATCGTGCGCAGTCGCGGCGAGCCGGTCAGCTTGTCCACCCAGTACGGTCGGGTGGCGTCCCACGAGTCGCGCCGCCACGCGAACGCCGGGTACCGGCGCGCCTCCACGAGCATCGCGACCGCCGTGCGGATCGGGTCGTACGCCGCCCGGTCGAGCACCTTCACCTCGACGCCGGCGCAGAGCCTGTTGAGCAGCGCCGGCTTCTGCCCGGCGGCGGTCGGCGTGAAGTACGCCTCGCGGAACTCGACGCCCGGCAGGTCACGGGCGTTGAGCCGGTCGGACCAGTGGTAGTCGAAGTCGTCGGCCAGGCCGCCGATCAGCTCGAACGGGCGGCAGGTGCCCCGCCCCTCGGTGATCGAGGCGACGCCCTCGAACAGGCCGGTTCCCGGGTAGACCAGCGCGGTGTCCGGGGTGGGCATGTTCGGGCTGGGCATCACCCAGGGCAGGTCGGTGTCGGCGGCGAACCTGTCGCGCTTCCAGTGTCGACAGCGGACGACGTGCAGGTCGACCGAGCGTCCAGCCTCGGCCGGCAGGAACTCCGAAGCGAAGAACCGGGCCAGCTCGCCCACGGTCATCCCGTGCTGCTGGACGATCTCCTTCAGCCCCACACCCGAGGTGTAGGCGGGCGTCATCATCGGCCCGTACGCCCGCCCGCCGACGGGGTTCGGCCGGTCCAGCACCACGTACCGCGTGCCGACCCGGGCCGCGGCCACCATCGAGGTGTACATCGTCCAGATGTAGGTGTAGAAGCGGGCACCCACGTCCTGGATGTCGAAGACGACGGTGTCCACGCCGGCCTGCGCGAACATGCTCTCCCACCTGGTCCGGGAGGCCCCGTACGCGTCGTAGACGGTGACCCCGGTGCGGGCGTCGACGCCGGTGCCCTCGCTGCCGCCGGCCTGCGCCGAGCCGCGGAACCCGTGCTCGGGGCCGAACGCCGCGGCCAGCCGCACCGCGCCGGAGGCGTGCATCAGGTCGACCAGGTGACGGTAGGCCGAGTCGACCCCGGTGGGGTTCGAGATCACCCCGACCCGCTCGCCGGCGAGGTCGGCGAAGCCGGAGTCGACGAGCACGTCGAGGCCGGTCTCCACCCGGCGGATGCCGGGTACCGCACCGCCGGGAGATCCGGGGGCCGCCGCCGCGACCGTGCCCGCGGTCACCGCACCCGCTCCGGCAAGGAACCTCCTACGCTCCACGGTCGACCTCCCGTCGGTTTCGTTGAAACTTAGCTACGTGTGAATGCCTAGTCAAGGAAGGTTAGCTACATGGCGCGGGGGATGCCGGCAGACGGATGGGCGGTGGGGCCGGGCGGTGTGGCCCCGGGGAACCCGGCCAGGTCCGGGCGGCGCGGCCCCCGGGGCGGGTGCGGTGTTCCATACTGGCCGCGTGTTCACTCTCGCCCAGGCCCGGCACCTGGTGGCCACCCTGCGCCCGCGCGTCGACGAGCTGATCCGGCTGCGGGCCGACCTGGCCGAGCTGCGGGCTGACCTGGCGGAGCGCGGGGTCAGCGCGCTCGGCGGGCTGGCCGAGGTGAAGAGCCTGGAGGCGCGCCTGCACGCCGTCCTGGACGAGCTGCACCAGCACGACATCCAGGTCAAGGGGATCGCGCCGGTGCTGCTCGACTTCCCCGGCGAGCGGGACGGCCGGTCGGTGCTCTGGTGCTGGCTGGAGGGGGACCCCGACGTGGGCTGGTACCACCGGGTCGAGTGCGGCTTCGCCGGCCGCCGCCCGGTCTGACGCGGCCGCCCCGGTCTGCCGCGCCGCACAGCTCGGCGGGCACCTCCGGAATTGTCAGGGGCGGCCGACTGCTCCACCGGCTCGGCGGCCGGGGCCTGCGCGGTGGTCGTCGAGCCTGCCAGCGGACGGCCCGGACCTCCGCCCGGCGCTGCGCGGGGTGCGCCGGGTCTGGCGGTGTCGCCTCCGGTGGTCGGTGGACGCGGCCGGTCACGGCGGCGCACGGACGGACTGCGCCACAAGCGCGGGCCGGTCCGACCCGCGGTGCCCGGCGCGACTAGCGTGCCCGGCATGAGCGACGTGCGCCGCGCGGGCGTGGCCGACGCGGAGGAGCTGATCCGGCTGCGGGGGCTGATGCTCGCGGCCGTGCGCGGCCGGGAGCCGGCGCCCGGCCCCTGGCAGGAGCACGCGCTGCGGCTCGCGCGGGCGCAGCTGGGTGATCCCGACGGGCCGGCGGCGGCGTTCGTCGTCGACGCCCCGGACCTGCCGGGAGGGTTGGTGGCCTGCGCGTACGGCGTCATCGAGAACCGGCTCGGCGGCCCGGACAACCCCACCGGCCAGACCGGCTACGTGTACAACGTGGTCACCGAGCCGGCCCACCGCCGGCGCGGCCACTCGCGGGCCTGCCTGTTGGCGTTGCTCGACTGGTATCGCGACCGGGGCGTGCGCCGGGTGGACCTGCGCGCCTCGCCCGACGGCGCGCCGCTCTACCGTCAGTTGGGCTTCCGGCCGGCCTCCGGCACCGCGATGCGGTTGGCCGTGCCGGCCGCCGGCCCGCTCGGCGGGTGACCCGCCGGCTCGGCGGGTGCCGGCGGCCAGGGTCGAGCGGACCGTGTCGGCGCCGGCCGGGGACTCCCGGTCCCGGTTCGCCGGGTCGACCGAGGAGATCACCGCGTACGCGGGGGTGTCCGGCTGGTAGCGCCGGCTGTCGGCGAGCGTCCGGCGTCGACCCGCGTCGTAGCCGATCCGGTCGAGGCTTCCCAACTCCCTTCGCCGGGCCCGCACTCCCCACCGCCGGTCGACAAACGCGGCCGGGCGCGCCGTCACGGCCCCGCCGCCGTGCCGCCCTCGCGGGTGGCAGCGCTCCCGGGCGAAATCGATAGATGCACATCTTGACTAACTGATGACGGTGTGAGTAGCGTCTCACCATCCTTTTGGAAAGTTTCCTAACTGTTTGGGGAGACGCCACATGAAGAGATCGCTCCGCCGGGCCCTCTGGGCCGGCGCCGTGGTCGCGGTGACCGTCGCAACGGTGCCGATGGCCTCGGCGTTCGGCGCCGGCAGTGTGACCACGTCGTTCACCAAAGTGCAGGACTGGGGGACCGGTCACGAGACCAGGGTGACGATCACCAACGGATCGGACGCCTCGGTCAGCACCTGGCGCATCGAGTTCGACCTGCCCTCGGGCACCAGCATCGGCAGCTCCTGGGACGCCGACGTCACCCGCACCGGCGACCACTACGTGGCGGTCAAGAAGAGCTGGGCCGGGCCGCTCGCGCCGGGCGCCAGCTTCAGCTGGGGCTACAACGGCACCGGCCCGTACAAGGCGCCGCTGAACTGCACCATCAACGGTGCGCCCTGCGGCGGTGGGACCACCCCGCCCACCACCAC
>NZ_POUB01000131.1 GCF_003236335.1 Micromonospora deserti | reverse complement strand
GGACGCTGTCGCTGGGCGGGACCACCACGTCCCACGGATCGCGCATCCGCCGGTCCACAGTGGCGGCCGGCCCGGCGATGGCCGGCGGCTCCTCCGCCCGGTGTGGGGAGAAGATCCAGCTGCCGATCTGGTCGGTGTCGCGCCACAGGTTCACCCACCGCCAGCCCAGCCGCTCACCCACCTCGTGCAGCACCTCCTGGTCGACGTACGCGGGGAACAGCCGGGCGTAGAGGCGGCGCAGCGGCGAGCCGTAGGTGAGCAGGGCGACCCGGCGACTGATCCGCGGCGGGAGCTGGAGCACGGTCGCGGCGAGCAGCACCGAGCCGTGACTGTGCCCGGCGAGCAGCACCGCGTGCCCGTTGTCGACCAGGTAGGTGATCCGCCGGGTTAGCTCGGGCACGGCACGCTCGGCGTAGCACGGCGGCGCGAACGGGTGGGCCGACCTTGGCCAGAACGTGCCGAGGTCCCACAGCACGCCGACGTAGCGGCGGAACTCGGCGGTGCGGTAGGCGAAGATGCCACCCACCACCAGACCGAGGACGACCGCCGCGATCGCGTAGCTGCCCATCCCGATCAGGAAGTTGACCAGATCGACCGGCACTCCGGTGTACCGCTCGACCACGTCGCCGGGGTAGAGCCGCAGTAGGCCGAAGGTGCTGGTCGCCATGCCGAGTGCGGCCAGGAGGGCGTACACCGCGGTGAGCGGCTCCAGGCGCTCGGTGAACCGCGCCCGGGCGATCGCCTGCTGCACCTGTCGCAGCCGCGGCGTGGCCTCCGGCGGCGCCTGCGGGAAGTCGCGTGCCACGATCCCGGCCGCGGTCCGGAACCCCGGACACACCGTGTACCCGCAACTCCACGACCTCGGGCGACGTCGCCGCGGACGACGGCACCGGTGCCTCCGACATCGAACCCCCGAGGTGTCTCGCGGTGACCGGCCGCCGCCCGTCACGTGGCGCCCGCCGTCTGCCCGGCCCGGCACCGGTCATTCGTGACCCGGTGCTGGCGGACCGACGGCAGCCCCGAAGCCCCCGTGCGGGCGCCGGGCGGCCCCGGACGCACCCCGGGCCGCCGCCGGTGTTGACCTCCAGCGCGCTCGAACTCCTACCGTGGGCGGCACCCGCGGGCGGACCCGCCGGCCGGGGGAGAGCGAGGAGTACCAGCATGCGCTACCGGGTCCTGGGCGGCACCGGCATCGAGGTGAGCGTCTACGCGCTCGGCACCATGATGTTCGGCGCGGTCGGCAACCCCGACCACGACGACTGCGTCCGGATCGTCCACGCCGCCCTGGACCGGGGCGTCAACCTGGTGGACACCGCCGACATGTACTCCGCGGGCGAGTCGGAGCGGATCGTGGGTCGGGCGCTGCGTGGGCGGCGGGACGATGTCGTGCTCGCGACCAAGGTGCATTTCCCGATGGGTGAGGGGCGCAACCGGGGCGGCAACTCGCGGCGGTGGATCCTGCGGGCGGTGCACGAGAGCCTGCGTCGCCTCGACACCGACTGGATCGACCTCTACCAGGTCCACCGCCCGGACCACACCACCGACGTCGAGGAGACCCTCGGGGTGCTGAGTGACCTGGTGCGGGCGGGCACCATCCGGGCCTTCGGCTGCTCGACGTTCCCCGCCGAGGAGATCGTCGAGGCGCGGCACGTCGCCGAGCGGCGCGGCCTGGGGCGGTTCCGCACCGAGCAGCCGCCGTACTCGCTGCTGGCCCGGGGGATCGAGGCCGACGTGCTGCCGGTCTGCCAGCGCCACGGGATGGGCGTGCTGGTGTGGAGCCCGCTCGCCGCCGGCTTCCTCTCCGGCCGGTACCGGCAGGGCCGCCCGGTGGACCTCACCGCCGGCCGGCCCGCGCTGACCCCGGCCCGCTTCGACCCCGCGGCGCCTGGCAACGCGGCGAAGTACGCCGCCGTCGAGCAGTTGGCGGAGCTGGCCGGCGAGCTCGGTACCACCCTGCCGGAGCTGGCCCTGGCGTTCCCCGTCGCCCATCCGGCGGTCACCTCGGCGATCCTCGGCCCGCGAACCATGGACCAGTTGGACGCCCTGCTGGCCGGCGCCGCGCTGACCCTCGACGACGCGACGTTGGACCGGATCGACGAGATCGTGCCGCCCGGCACCAACCTGTACGCCCCGGACGGCGTCTGGCGTCCGCTCGCGCTGTCCGACCCGTCGCGTCGCCGGCGCCCGCCCGCCGACCGCGCCGCCGCCTGACCGACGCCGGCCCGCCCGCCCGTGTCGACGCCGGCCCGCCGACCGTGCCGCCGCCTGACCGACGCCGGGCCGTCGGGAGCCGCGCCCAGGCCGCACCGCTGAGGTGACATCCCGTCCCCGGGCCTGACGTCGGTGAGGACAATATCGGGGTGGATCCTGCTCTGGTCAGGTTGAGCAAGCGGATGTCGCTGGCGTTGCGGCACGATCCGGGGCGGTTCGGGCTGGCTCCCGACCGCGCCGGCTGGGTGCCGGTCACGGAGCTGCTGGCCGCGCTGCGGATCGACCGCGCCGAGTTCGATGCCGTGGTGACCGGCAACGACAAGCAACGGTTCGCGGTCGAGCGGGGCCCCGACGGGGTGGAGCGGATCCGGGCCAGCCAGGGGCATTCCATCCCGGTCGACCTCGGGCTGGCGCCGGTGACGCCGCCGGACCGGCTCTACCACGGCACCGGCGCCGCCGCCGTCGACTCCATCCGGGCCGCCGGCCTGCACCGGGGCGCCCGGCACCACGTCCACCTCTCCCCGGACGTGGAGACCGCCCGGCGGGTGGGCGCCCGCCGGCAGGGTCCCGTCGTGGTCCTCACCGTGGACGCGGCGGCCATGGTCCGCGACGGCCACCTCTTCTACCGCAGCGCCAACGGGGTGTGGCTGACCGACGCGGTGCCGGCCGAGTACCTCACCTGATCAGCGTCGCCCGGCATGCCCGGCGAGGAAGTCCGCCAGTACCCGGGTGTGCGTGGAGAACGCCAGGTCGGTCGGCTCGGTGAGCACCAGCCACTCGGTCGCCTCCTCGGTCGGCGCCGACGGCGGCAGGTCGTCGGCCGGCCGCTCGGGCAGCGTGCCGAAGACCATCATGGTGCCGCCGGCCGGCGCGCTGTGCACCGCGAAGAGCCGGGCGTCGGCGGGGTCGGCGAGCAGGCCGGTCTCCTCCCGCAGTTCCCGGACCAGGGCGTCCTGCCACTGCTCGCCGTACTCGATGAACCCGCCGGGCAGCGCGAGCAGCCCGCGCGCCGGCTCGATGTCCCGGCGGACGACGACCACGCCCAGGCCCACGGCCGTGCGCACCGGCAGCACCGCCACCGCGACCGGCAGCGGGTTGCGCCACACGGTCTGCCCGCAGACCGGGCAGAGACGCGGCCATCCGGCCGCCGCCGGGTAGGACGCCCCGCAGAAGGAGCAGTGCGAGTACGGCACGCCGGTCATGCCGCAGCACGTTACCCGCACCGGATTCCGCCCGGCCCGAGGCGGTTGGTCCGGGTGATCAGGCCGTCGTGCGGCCCATTTACGCCACGGGTGATGTCCGGGCGCCGGGGTGGACGGTCCCGATCGCATCCATCCGGCCCCACCGTCCCGGAATGTCGAGCAGCTCGATCCGGCCGAACCGGGCCGGCACCTCCGGCGCCACCACCAGGTACTCGCCGTACGGCTCCAGGCCGAGCAGCGTCCGCAGCAGCAGGAAGGTCGCGCCGGTGGCCAGCGCCTGCGGGCTGTTCGCCGTGGGATAGCGCACCGGGTACCGGGTCAGCTCCCGGTCGAAGCCGGCGAACGCCTCGGGCATCCGGCCGTCGAAGTACGCGGAGGCGGCGATGATCCCCTCCGCGATCACCCCGGCCTCGCGGCGGTAGCCGTAGCGGCGCAGCCCCCACGCGATCAGCGCGTTGTCGAACGGCCACACCGTGCCGACGTGGTAGCCGAGCGGGTTGTACCGGCCCTGGCCGGCGCCCAGCGTCCGCACCCCCCAGCCGGAGAAGAGCGCCGGGCCGAGCAGGTGCTCCACGATCTTCCCGGCCCGGGCCTCGTCCACGATGCCGCTCCAGAGCAGGTGGCCGATGTTCGACGACAGGGCGTCGACCCGCTCGCCGTCGCCATCGAGGGCGAGCGCGTAGTACTCGCCGTCGGCGATCCAGAAGTCCCGGTTGAAGCGCCGCTTGAGCTCCGCCGCCTCCCGCTCCAGGCGGTCCGCGTACGCCGGGTCGTGCCAGATCTCGCGGGCCAGCCGGGCGCCACGTCGCTTGGCGTCGTACGCGTACCCCTGCAACTCGCAGGTCGCCCGGGGCTGGCCGGGAAGCCGGCCGTCGCGGTAGGAGATCGCGTCGGGGGAGTCCTTCCAGCACTGGTTCACCAGGCCGGTCCGCTCGTTGCGGCGCTGGTACCAGACGTACCCGTCGCCCCGGATGTCGCCGTACTCGTCGATCCACCGCAACGCCGCCCGCGCCTCGGCCTCGAACTCCCGGACCAGGTCGACGTCGCCGGTCCAGCGCTCGTACTCGTCGAGCAGGATGACGTAGAGCGGGGTGACGTCGGCGCTGCCGAAGTACGGCGACAGCGGGTGTTCCTCGAACGCCGCCATCTCCCCGTACCGGAACTCCCGCAGGATCTTGCCAGGCTCCTCCTCGCGGAAGTCGTCGAGGACGGTGCTCTGGTCGATGCCGAGCATGCGCAGCGTGGCGGCGGCGAGTTCGGGGACGACCGGGAGCGCTTGCAGGCTGGTCAGGACACTGTCCCGACCCGTGATGGTGGCGGCCCAGGGCAGGCCGGCGGCGGGCATCGCCTGGGTCGGCAGGGTCAGCGGTGAGTAGCGCAGGCCGGCGAGATCCACCAGGCTGCGCTGGTAGGTGTGGGTCATGGTGTCCCAGTCGCAGCTCAACCGGGGCGCGTTGGTCAGCCACCGCCGCAGGTCGCGGCGCAGCTCCGGTCGGCCGGGCCGGCGCCGGCGGTGCAGCCGGTTCCGGACGTCCTCGCCGTCCGGGCGCAGCACCCGCCCCGTGACGTGGAGTGTCGTGGTCCACCGGGCGTTGCGGTCGAGCCGGACGCGGAAGGTGAGCCCCCGCTCGTCGATCTCCACCGGGTCGTCCGCGCTGATCGTCGTCTCCCGCCAGAACCGCTCCCGCACGTAGCCCAGCCGCAGGTGCCCCTCCTCCACCCGCCGGTACAACCGCCCGGGGGCGACACGTCGCTGCTCCACGGCGAGCACGGGGGCGAAGTCGCTGTCGACCTCGATGTGGAGGACGTACTCGGCCGCCGTCGGACAGTGGTTGAGCACGGTGAGGCGCTCCTCGAAGCTAATGCCGGCGATCGAGCGCTCCCGGATCACCGACACCTTCGCGTCCACGTAGTGGGTCGGGGTGCCGGGCACCAGGAAGAACCGGGCCTCGAAGTAGTGCGGCTCGTGCACGGCCAGCGGGTGCAGCCGTTCCCCGTTGACGCTGAGCACCCAGCGGGACAGGAAGCGGGTGTCCAGCTCGAAGAACCCGCACGGGTTGGTGCGCACGTCGATGATGTCCCCGTTGTCCTCGCTGAGCACGAAGATGTTGCCGTCCAGGATCCGGATCCGGTCCGAGGTCACCGCACCTCCCGGCTGATCGGGGGGACGGACCGGGGGTGCCGGGCGCCGGGCGGCGGGTCGAACAGCCGCTCCAGCAGCAGGACGAACCGGAACCGGCCCTCGGCGGTGATGTCGTTGCGCAGCCAGGCCGGCAGCGGTTTGACCTCGCCGCGGGCCATCCGCTCGAAGAGCTGCTCGTCGGCGCCGATCACGGCGTCCGCGGCGGCCTTCTCCCTCGACACCCGCACCTGACCGTGGGTGATGGTGACCAGCCAGTGGTCGACGCCGCCGGGGCGGGTGAGGTCGAAGCGGATCGTGCCGCTGGTCTTGCGCAGCAGGCGTTCGTGCCCGTGGCGGCCGAGCTGGGCGAAGAATTGCGCCGTCGCGTCCGACATCCCACACCCCCTCGAGAGTCGGCCGGGCACGATCCAAACTGTACCCGGAATGCCCGGTATGCGACGCTCGTTCCAGGCCGGCTCAGCCACCCGCCCGGCGCGGCGGGGCGTTTCCCGCCCGGACGGTCGGGAACCCCGGTGTCATCGGCCGTGCGGCGCCCGGCGCGCCGCCCGAGGAACGGACGCCGAGCGCCCATGACGTACCGCCCGCCACCTGCCATCGCGGTGCCCGACCTGACGCTCACCCTCGGGGTGGAGGAGGAGTACCTGCTGCTCGCCCCGGAGACCGGGGAGAGCCTGCCGGTCGCCGACCGGGTGCGCACCGCCCTGCCCGGGGCGGCCCGCGAGCAGAGCCGCCAGGAGTTCCGGCACAGCATGGTCGAGATGGTCACCCCGGTCACCGCCGACCTGGCCGAGCTGCGCCGGTGCCTGGCGGCGCAGCGGCGCACCGCGGCCGAGGCGGCCGAGGCCGCCGGGGCGCGACTGGTGGCGGTGGGCGCCACCCCCGTGCACGAGCCGCACCGGACGGTCCCGGACGAACCGCGCTACCACGCCATGTCCCGACGGTTCGGGCCGGTGGCGCACGACCCGGCGGTCTGCGGCTGCCACGTGCACGTCGGCGTGCCGGACCGCGAGCTGGCCGTGCAGGTCTGCAACCAGCTGCGCCCCTGGCTGCCCGTGGTGCAGGCGATCACCGCCAACTCGCCGCTGCACGACGGCCGGGACACCGGGCACGCCAGCTGGCGGTCGATGCAGCTGCAACGCTGGCCCAGCATCGGTCCCACCCCGCACTTCGAGTCCGCCGCCGACTACGACCGCACGGTGGCGGACCTGATCGCCGCCGGCGTCATGCTCGACGCCGGCATGGTCTACTGGTACGCCCGCCCGTCGGTCACCTACCCCACGGTGGAGATCCGGGTCGGTGACGTCTGCCCCACCGTGGACGACACGGTGCTGGTCGCCGGACTGGTCCGGGCGCTGGTCGCGACGATGGTCGACCAGGTCCGCGTCGGGGTGCTCGCGCCCCGGATCCGGGGCTGCCTGGTCGCCGCGGCGCACTGGCGGGCCGCCCACGACGGCCTCGACGGCGACCTGATCGACCTGCGTGCCGGCGGCGCCCGGCCGGCCTGGGACCTCGTCGACGAGCTGCTCGCCACGGTCACGCCCGCGTTGGTACGCCACGGAGACCTGCACCACGTCCGCGACCAGCTCACCCGGTTGCGCCGCGACGGCAACGGCGCGACCCGGCAGCGGCGCGTCATGACGGAGACCGGCGGGGACATCCGCGCCGTGCTGGACCACCTCACCGCACAGACCGCCGCCGGCTGACCGCCGCCGGGTGACCGCCGAGGGCGCCGGCGGGGACGCGGCCACGACCCGTACGCGGGGCCCGCGTACGGGTCACCGGATGTCGTGCGCCTGGAGCCACAGCTCCAGCAGGCCGAGCTGCCAGAGCTTGTTGCTGCCGGCGGCGGCCTCGGCCCGGTCCGGCTCGGCGAGCAGCTCGGCGACGTACTCGCGACGGAACAGGCCGCGCTCGCGGGCCGCGGGCGCAGCGAGGGCCTCGGTGACCAACCGCCGCACCGGGCCGTCGACGGTGCGCAGCGCGGGCACCGGGAAGTAGCCCTTCGGCCGGTCGACCACCTCGGCCGGTAGCACCTCCCGGGCGACGTCCTTGAGCACGCCCTTGCCGCCCTGGCCGAGCTTGTGCTCCGGCGGGCACGCCGCCGCCAGCGCGACCAGGTCCTGGTCCAGGAACGGCGTCCGCACCTCCAGCCCCCAGGCCATGCTCATGCTGTCCACCCGCTTGACCGGGTCGTCGGGGAGCAGCAGGTGCGTGTCCAGGCGCAGCACCGCGTCCAGCGCAGTCTCCGCCCCGGGCGCGGCCAGGTGCGCGGCGACCAGCTCCCGGCTGGCATCCCGGTCGAGCGCGTACGCCGGCGCGACGACCCGGTTCAGCTCGGTGTGGTCGCGGTCGAAGAACGCCGCCGCGAACACCTCCGCCGCGTCGTCCCGGGCCACCCCGGCCAGCGGCCGGTGGTAGCGGTAGCCGGCGAAGACCTCGTCGGCGCCCTGGCCGGACTGGGCCACCTTGACGTGCCGGGCGACGTGCTCGGACAGCAGGTGGAAGGCGACCACGTCGTGGCTGCCCATCGGCTCGGTCATCGCGGTGACCGCCCGCCGCACCGCCGGAACCAGGTCGTCGTCCGCCAGCCGGATCCGGTGGTGGTCGGTGGCGAAGGCGCGGGCGACCAGGTCGGAGTAGCCGAACTCGTCGCCGGTCTCACCACCACGACCGGCGAAGCCGATGCTGAACGTTCGCAGCTGCTGCTGCCCCGCCTCGGCCAGCAACGCCACGATCAGGCTGGAGTCCAGCCCGCCGGAGAGCAACACGCCGACCGGGACGTCGGCGACCAGCCGCCGCCGTACCGCCGTGCGCAGCGCGTCGCCGACCGCAACCTGCCAGTCCCGGGCGTCGAGGCCGGCGCGGGCCGGGTCGCGGGCGTAGTCGGGACGCCAGTAGATGAGCTCCCGCGCCTGCCCGTCCGCCTCCACCACGCGCAGGGTGGCCGGGGGGAGCTTGCGCACCCCGCGCAGGATGGTCCGCGGCGCCGGCACGATCGAGTGCCACGACAGGTAGTGGTGCAGCGCCACCGGGTCGACGCCGGTGTCCACGTCGCCGGCGCGCAGCAGCGCCGGCAGGGTGGAGGCGAAACGGAGCCGGCCGGGTGCCTCGGCGAGGTAGAGCGGCTTGATGCCGAGCCGGTCCCGGGCCAGCACCAGGCGGCGCCGCCGCCGGTCCACCAGAGCCACCGCGAACATGCCGACCAGGTGGTCGACGAACCGTTCCCCCCACTGCGCGTACGCCACCAGGATCACCTCGGTGTCGCCGGTCGAGTGGAAGGTGTGGCCGGCGGCGCGCAGCTCCTCGCGCAGCTCCGGGTAGTTGTAGACGCAGCCGTTGAAGACCAGCCCGAGCCCCAGGTCCGCGCGCACCATCGGCTGCGCCCCGGCGTCGGATAGGTCGATGACGGTCAGCCGGCGGTGCCCGAGGGCCACCCAGCCGTCGCTCCACAGGCCCTCGCCGTCGGGTCCCCGGGGACGCATCGTCCCGGTCATCCGGGTCACCGCGCCGGCGTCCGGTGTGCCGCCGTTGAACCTCGCCTCGCCGCTGATGCCGCACATGGTCAGCGGTCACCGGCCGTTCCGGGGCAGCGGGCGCACCGTCACCACTCGTCGGATCACCTCGCAAGGGGCGGACCGTCGCGGGGTCCGGTCCCGTCGGGTAGGACGGGCGGCACGACTACCCGCCCCCGCCGCGACCAAACCCGCCGCCGGACGGCTGCTCGGCGCGCTGCGCGTCAGGTCCGCCCACGTTCAAGGCGCTGCGTAACGTCAGCTTCTGCCCGCGGAAGATCGGCAGGACCGTCGCAGCCGCGCTGGTGCTGCTGCACCTCGAACACGGTCGCACCACATGGTCACCGAGCGCCACGCGACCCTTGCCCGGAAAGTCTCATCTGGTCGACTACGAGGGTCGGCCGAAGCGCCGTACATCGCCACTGGCTATCTGTCGATGCGAACAAAGGAGGTAGTAGACGACCTCTTCTACACGACCTTCAGACCACACCTTCCCGGCGTACTCGGGATAGGTTCGTTGGATGTGTTATACGGACGCCTGGGTCTATCGTCAAGGCGTGCGCACTGGCGACCCGAATACGGTAAGTAGGCGTACGGACTCACGGAGTGTTGCGCGGGTCAAGAGTGAACTGTTCCACGGCCCCGGGCACAAGGCGACAGAAGGGCTACCCCATGCGACTCCTGCGCAAGGCGGCAGCGGGTTACAGCAACGGAATCAGCGCGCTGGCGATCTCTGGCAGCTACGCTACGATTGTGCTTGGCGCTTTCGGATTCGTGGTAATCGCAAACCTCCTTGGGCCCGGAAGTATGGCTGGGATATGGCTAGTCATGGCCACTTTGCCTAGCTCCCTGCTGATCCAATTCATCCCGGCAGAGGGAGACCCATATAGCTTGTTCCTCACACTCGGCGGGTTGGCGCAGGCCTGGCTCCTGTGGATTGGTCTACGCGGCAAGCGGCTGTCTTGATTCGGGGGCGACGGTCCCTCTCGGTCACCGCCGCTGTTCTTCGCCCGGCGCAGATCGGATGCCGCCCTTTGGGGGCAACGGTGACCAGTTCTACGCCAAGGCAGGTGAGCAGATAGCCCTTCCGGAGCGGCGAACCGACCGCCCCAGGGCCGAGTTCCTGGAGTGGCACCTCGACACAGTTTCCAAAGCGGCCTAGCCACCTTGCCGTGGTCGGTCGGAGGCACCTGTGGAGCCATGTGCTGCCGTCGGAGCAGTCGGCCGCTTGGACGCCTCTTCAGCCTGGCCCTGCGAGCCACCGGGGAGGATGTCCAGCGAGGTGAGCGGTTCGAAGATGCTGTCGTTGCTCAGCCTGTCGCGAAGCAGGTCCTCCACCCACTGCACGGCAGCCTGCTGTAGGGACATCATGTGCCGCAGGGCGTCGGTCAAGTCCTGGTCTTCGGTCGCGCCGCCGGTCACGGGGCTATCGAGGTGCTCGTTCAGGATCGCCACCCAGCGCCGGCTGAGCCGTTCGGCGTACTGGGCCCGCCGCAGCTGCTCGTCGTACTGGCATTCCAGGGCGATGCGGCGTTTCCAGTGCGGCTGGAGGGCCTGCCTCACCCGCGGGTCGAGTCGCACCCAGGCGCCGGGCTCGCAGGTGACGGCCACGTCGCCGCGCTCGAAGCGCCACGGGCCCCGCTCGGCGAGTGCCTGCTGGAGCGTCACCTCCAGGTCGCCCGCCTGGTGTGGCGCGACGTCCCGGGCCCGCTCCGCCGCGAGTCGGGTCAGCCGCTCGATCGCCTGCGGCAGGAAGTACTGCGCGTACCAGCTCAACACCTCCGGACGCAGACCCTCCGACGACCAGGTGAAGGTCGCGCGGACGTGGAAGTTGAACACGTAGCCGCGGGCGGGAACCGTGATCGGCGCTGGCGGGTCGCGCTGTTCGGTGAGGCGGCCGGGCGGGGCCGGTGGCGGGTACGGTGCCGGATAGGGTTCCTGGTCCTGCAGGTAGGCGACCAGTCGTCGCCAGCGCCGCGCCAACCAGCGCCCGGTGCCGACGCTCGCCGTCCAGAGCGTGACCAGGCTGCGGGTGCCCCGCTGTCGCCACCGTCCAACGGACGTCGACTCCGGGTCGGAGGCGTCCGTCATGTCACCCCTCCCCTCGTCACCGGTTCAATCCGCCAACCCGGTCCGCCGGCACCCCGACGAGCGGCCGGTGGCGGGATTGTGGACTGAGGGTGCTGCCGCGCGAGGGGTGCGCCGACCAGCGCCAACTCGCCGCCTGTCGGCGGTGCGTTGATGGTCCGTGCTCTCACGCTAACAGGGGGTGCTCGATCCGGGCGCAGCCGCGCCGGGGCGAGGCCGGGTTCCGGGACGACGGTGACCACCGGCGACGGGCCGCCGGACACCCCGGCCGGGCACCCCGGGCGACGATCGGGGGGTCCGCCTCCGGTGGCCGGTCAGTGCGGCGCGGGCTGGTCGAGGATCGCGCTGAAGCGCTCCTCGGCCAGGTCCAGCTGGTCGAGGATGTGCCGCTTCACCGGTGGCGACAGCGGGGTGTCCGGCCGGGTGATGAGTTCCCGGAACACCGGCACCAGCGGTCGGTACTTGCGGGCCGAGGAGGTCACCTTCGGCCCGGTGGTGTGGATGACGCCCACGCCGTTGTCGGTGAAGTCGGAGACCTTGATGACCCGTGCCCACGGTTCGCGGTCCAGGCTGGCCGCCACGTGCTCGCGGTACTGCGCGTGCCTGTCCCGTCCCGGGTCGTACGCCGGGTTGGTGACCGCGGCGACCAGGCGGGCCACCCGTGGGCCGAACCGCTCGGCGAGGGCGGCCAGCGCGGCCGCCGTACGGTCGTCGCCGCCCCGGTCGCCGGCCAGCTCGGCGGGGTGGTCCTCCACCGCGTCGTGCAGCAGACCGGCGACGATCACGTCGACGTCGCGGACCTGGTAGTGGTGCATCATCCGGATCGCCACCCGGAGCAGGTGGTTGAGGTAGGGCTCGCGGACCCGCCGGTCGTCGCGGTGCAGCTCGGCGGCGAGGTCGAGGGCCTCGGTGAGCCGGCGCCGCGCGGCGTCGTCGAAGGCGCGGACCTCCAACCGGAACCGGGCCAGCAGCCCCGGCTCGCCGTGGATCTCGGTGATCGCGTGCATCGGCATGGTGGCCAGGTGGGCGGGGAACTCCATGCGCCACTTATAGCCGATCTTCACCACGTCGCGGCCCGCCGCGTCCACCATCCGACGCGGTGGCGGTGACCCGCACCGCCTTGACGATGGCCGGGATCGAGCCGATCAGCAGCACCAGCCCCCAGACGACCGCGACCACGGCGAAGACCAGCGCGCCGAGGTCGTCGAGGATGCTGACCAGGATGACGGGCACCAGCTGGTGCAGGAACTCCAGCACGACCGTGCAGAGCAGCGTGGTGAGGGCCAGCAGCACCAGACCCTTGTTCTGCAGGAAGCGGGGTTGGGCCGCCACCAGCAGGCCGGCCCAGGCGAGTTTGAGCAGCAGCACCAGGCCGAGCACGAGCGCCGCGTCGCCGACCGGGAAGAACCCCCACACTGCCAGGTAGGCCAGCGTGCCGAACGGGGGCGCCAGGAACAGCGACACCATGACGGTGAGTTCGACGAACGAGACCAGCAGCGCGACGAACGCCACGATGATCAGGACGATCGAGAAGACCAGCGTCGCCACGCCCTGCACCCGCCCCTGGACCCGGTCCGGCAGCACCAGGCTCAGGCAGTACAGCCCGGTGGTCCAGACCGCCACCGCGTCGACCAGCGCCAGGTACCCGATGCCCCGCCCGGACGGCTCCTCGACCGCGGACCCGACGGTGATCGGCACGTCCAGGTCGGCGGCGCTGTCCCGCAGCGCCGCGCTGGCGTCCCCGCCGCCGACGAGCAGCCCGGCGCCGAGCTCGACGCCGGCGGCCAGCCCGATGGCGAGCATCGCCAGCAGCAGGAACGGCTTGCGCAACGCGCCCATGCGGGCCTCCTCGGTCAGGACGGGGCGACGGTGACCGTGCAGCTGGTCTGGTTCAGGCACTGCACCAGCACGTCGGTCGGCCGGTCGACGGCGACCCGAGCCACCGCTCCGCCGCCGTCCGCCGGCTGGGCGTCGTCGGTGACGGCGACGTCGGCGTCCCCGGGCAGCCGCACCGCCACGGAGAAGGCGTCCGGGCTGCGCAGGACCAGGATCCGGAGCCCGCCCGGGTCGGCGACGCGCAGCACGCAGCGGCCGACGACGACGATCTCACCGGTGGCGGCGGCGCAGTCCGCGCGTACCGTCGCGGGGTCCACCGCGGACCACGCGCCGACGAGCCGGCCCAGCCCGTCGACCAGGCCGTGCCGGGCCCCGGGCACGCCCCGGTCGTCCCGGCCCGCGCCGACCGCGACCACGAAGAGCGCCACCAGCAGCACGCCCAGCGCCGCGAGCAGGGCCTTCTGCCGTCCGCTCATCGCTGGGCCGCCGCCACGACCTCGGTGAACCGGATCGCGTCGACACCGGCGAAGTAGCGGTCGGTGCCCTGGGTCTTGCCGACCACCACCAGGGTGACCCGGTGCGGGCCCTTAGTCAGCCGGACGGTGCCCACGTCGACCCAGTCGGTCTTGACGACCGTCGGGGTGAAGCCCAGAAAGGCGTCGCCGACCGGGGCGCCGTCGACGGTGAACACGGTGTTGGCGTAGTCGAACGAGGTGGTGCGGACGGTGGCGAACCGCCAGGTGCCGTCGGCGGGGATGTCCACGGTCACGCTGACCTGGTCGCCGATCGCCAGGCCCTGGAAGAACAGCTGCGCGTTCTCCGACCAGACCACGCCGCAGCAGTTGCCCTGCACCACCACCCGCGCCGCCGTGCCCTGCGGCGACTCCACCACCGCCGCCGGCACCAGGCTCTCCGCCTCGACGGTGACCACCCGCGGTTCGCCCGGCGGCACCGCGCCGTCGCGGGTGACCAGGAAGACCACCACCGCCGAGACGACCAGCACCAGCGCCGCCGCCGCGGCGATCCAGGGCCAAGGCGTACGCCGGGGCGGGGCGACCGCCCGGACCTCGTAGGTGACCCGGCCGCTGGAGCGGGAACTCTCCTCCGGGGCGGTGTTCGCCGAGTACGCGAACCCGGTCATGTCGTAGCGGCGGGGCGCGGTGCCGGGCGGCACGGCCAGCCGGACCAGGAAGGACACCGAGCCCTGCCCGGGCACCACCCGCTGCGGTTCGGTGACGGTGAACCAGGTGCGTTGCGAGCCCTCCCCGGGGGCGACGTCGAAGACCACGGTGTCCGGGGCGTCGCCCGGGTTGGAGACGGTGAAGGTCAGCTCGCCGGTGTTGCGGGCGTCCAGGGTGAACTGTTCGGCGGCGGCGACGACGGCCCACTCGGTGGTCATGGTGGCTCCTCTGCGACGACGATCTCGGCGGTGGCCGACGCGGGCTTCTCCGCCTCGACGATGCGGGTGATCACAGCGAGCTGGGCGGCCGCGGCCGGCGGCACCGTGACCACGACGTGGAACGGCCGCTCGGCGGGCTCGTGCAGGGTGAAGCCGGTCAGCCCGGTGGCCACCTCGAGGGCGCGCCGCATGCCGTACGGGGTGCCGCGCCAGCGGGCCAGCAGCGCGCCGTGGGCGACCAGGTCCCGCAGCCGGCCCAGCGGCAGCGGCGGCGGGGCGTCCGGCCGGGGCGCGGCGACCACGTGGTCCATCGCCACCCAGCGGGTCAGGTACGCGACCAGCGGCTCCGGCGTCCGGTACGGGTCGAACAGGGCGTCCACCTGGGCCAGCACCGCCTCGTCCGGGGCGTGCAGCGCCTCCATCACGTCCAGCAGCGCCCACAGCACGCTGCCCGGCACGCACGCCCGCTGGTACGCCGCGGGCAGCAGCCGCTCAATGGCCGCTCGTTGCATCCTGCCGCACCACCTCGATGTCGTGCTCGCCGGAGCAGAGCAGCCAGGTGTCCGGGACGGTCACCACGTCGGCGGTGGCCTGGTTGGCGCTGGCCGACCAGTCGACCGCGTCGGCGCTGCGGTGCACGCCCCGCTCGCCGCCGGCGAGGATCAGCCGGTCCGGCCCGCCGGTCGCGGCGACCGCGTCGACCGGGACGAACCGGGAGCGGTCCCGCAGCGGCAGCCCGCAGTTGACCATCACCGGCGCCCACTGCGGCGTGGCGGCGAGCGTGTCCAGCCGCAGTACCCCGCCGCTCTGCGTCGCGGCGACCGCCAGCTGGCCGGTGAAGGCGAGGTCCCGGCAGGTGCCGCCGATCCAGCCCGCCTGCACCGGCTGCCACTTCACGTCGGACTCGAACAGCCGGGTGCGGTAGCAGCCCTGGCCGGGCTTCTTCGGGTCCGGCTCGCCGGCGCCGCTCCACAGCAGGGTGGCCGGCCCGTCGTACTGCACGGCGAGCACCCGGTTGTCCACATTGGCCAGGCCGACGTGCACGAAGCTGCCCGGCCGGCCGGCGGTGGTGGACAGGTAGACGCCGAACCCGGCCTGCGCGGCGACCGCCACCCCGGGCGCGCCCCGCTCGGAGACGAACGCCCGTACCGCGTAGAACCCGCGGTCGGCGTCGGCCGGATCGACCAGGATCTGCAGGGGCACCGCGCCGGGCAGCAGGGACACCTCGTACAGCCCGGTGTCGGTGGCGACCAGCAGCGCGCCGGCGCCGTCCCGGTCGATCCAGGCCAGGTCGGAGATCCGGGAGTCCAGGTCGGCCAGCAGCGACCAGGTCTCGCCCAGGTCGGTGCTCAGGTGCACCCGGGATCCGCCGGCAGCCCGGACGGTGACCACCGCCACCGAACCGGGCCGGGGCACGATGCCCGGGCGGGCCGGTGCGGGGGCGGGCGCCACCCGCAGCACGGTCTCCCCGTCGAAGCGGCCCGTCGGCTCCCAGCCCGCCCCGGCGTTGGTGGAGCGGAACAGCACCGACTCGCGGCCGGCGTACCAGGTCCGCGGCTGGTACTGGTCCACGGCGAGGGTACGGACCTGCGCGTCGGGCGCCTCGTCGACGACGAAGTGCACCGACTCCACGTAGCGCACGCCCGGCTCGGCGTGCTCCAGCAGCCGGTACACGTTGGACGCCCGCAGCGGCTCGCCGAACGCCCAGCCGGTCGGGTTGAGGGCGGTGGGCAGCGGGCTGAGCGTCTGGTGCAGCCGGTCGTGGATCCGCAGGCGTACCGCCTCGGCGTCCTCCTCCCGGCGGACCACCACCCGGGCCCGGATCGACACCGCCTTGTAGCGGGCCCACCCGGCCCGGCAGGAGGTGCCCAGCGCCCGGCGCCGCTCCAGGTCCGCCTCGACCCGTACCCGCGCCTGCTCCACCTCGTGGTCGCGCAGCACCGCCACCGGCAGCCGCCCGCCGGGCCGGGCCGCCTCCGGCACGTACGGCACCAGCACCACCTCCACCTCGCCCGGCCGGGCGAAGCTGTAGACGGCGGCCCGGGTGAACGCCCGGGCCCGGGCGACCGCGCCGGAGCCGGTGGCCAGCACCTCGAAGTCCCGGGCGGTCACCGCCCGCTGCTGGGCGAAGAACTCGTACGGGCCGCGCAGCAGCGCCGATTCCAGCGACTCCATCTCCCGCCCGCCCGCGGCCGGTGCGGGGTTGTCCACCCGCACCGGCCGCGGG
>NZ_POUB01000130.1 GCF_003236335.1 Micromonospora deserti | reverse complement strand
GTATTTACGGTGACCGGGCGATTGCTGTTTTTTTTTCAAGCAGAAGACGGCATACGAGGTGAGCGCTAGTCTCGTGGGCTCGGAGATGTGTATGAGAGACAGGCGCAGCAGCAGCGCACCCACCGCCGCGAACGCGACGAGGTAGCCGGCGACCACCAGGGCCGCCTGCCCGCCACCGACCGCCGCCGCGACCCCGGGCGTGTCCGCGGAGGCGCCGAGCGCCCCGGCCAACGAGCCGGCGTTCGGGCCGGGCAGGCCCTTCTGCAGCCGCGCCACCCAGTCCAGCAGGGGTGCGGCGATGGCGGCGAGCAGATTCTGCACCGCGAGCATCCACACCAGGCCCAACCCGACGGGCAGGGCCACGGCACGCAGGGCGACGGCCAGCACGACACCGAGCATCGCCCACATCGTGGCGATGAGCCAGCCCGCCCCGATCCCGGTGAGCAGGTCGCCGAGCCCGGGCCAGCGCACCGGCCGCGCCTCGGCGGCCGCGATGAGCGCGCTGCTCACCGCGCCGACGCCGAACACGGCCAGGACGACGACCAGGGCGGCCATGGCCAGCGTCAGCAGCTTGCCGGCGTAGACGCCCAGCCGGGACGGGCCCTGCGACAGCACCGTCTTCCAGGTTCCCCAGGCGTACTCGCCGCCAACCACCAGCACCCCGAGGATCAGCACGATCGCGCCGAGGAAGACCGGCAGCCCGCCCAGCGAGTTGCCCACCAGCCGGTCGGGCAGCAGCGTCGACAGGGCCCGCCCGCTGTTCGGGCCGCCCGTGCCGGCGGCGTAGCCGGCGTACGGGAAGACATAGGTGAAGAGCACCGCCAGCGCCAGCGTGATGGCGAGCAGCAGCCAGGCCGCCGGCCGTCGCACCAGTTTCACCAGCTCGGCCCGGAAGCTACCGGACATCGGCCGTCTCCTTTCCGATCAGTTCGAAGAACACCTGCTCCAGGTCGCGTTTTCGGGGGCGCAGTTCGCGCACCGCCACCCCGGCCCGGACAAGTTCCGTGTTCAGCCAGGCCGCCCGGTCCGGTTCGACGGCCAGCTCCAGTCCCCCGTCGACCACCCGCACCCGCTCCGCGCCGACCAGGGCCCGGGCCCGCTCGGCCGCGCCGTCCAGCGGCTCGGCCAGCACCCGCAGGCCGGCCGTGCCGCGCAGGTCCGCCACGCTGCCCTCGGCGATCAGCCGGCCGCTGGACACCACCCCGATCCGGTCGCAGACCTGCTCCACCTCGCCGAGCAGATGGCTGGACAGGAGCACGGTGCAGCCGGCGGCGCCCAACCGGCGGATCAGCCGCCGCATGTCGGCCGTGCCGGCCGGGTCCAGGCCGTTGGTGGGCTCGTCGAGGATGAGCAGACGGGGATCCTTGAGCAGGGCGGCGGCGACCCCGAGGCGCTGCTTCATGCCGAGGGAGTAGCTGGCATAGCGGTGCCGGGCCCGGTCGGCGAGATCGACCAGGTCGAGCACGAGCGGCACCCGGTCGGCCGCGGCACCGGCGTAGCGCGCCAGCACCCGCAGGTTCTCCCGTCCGGAGAGGTACGGGTAGAAGGCGGGGCCTTCGATCAGCGCCCCCACCGCGGCCAACCGCCCGGCGCCCGGCGGCCGGCCGAGCAGCCGGACGGTGCCGGCGGTCGGACGGACCAGGCCGAGCAGCATCCGCAGGGTGGTGGTCTTGCCGGCGCCGTTCGGGCCGAGGAAGCCGTACACCTCGCCGGCCCGTACGGTCAGGTTGAGATCCCGCACGGCGGTCAGGTCGCCGTACCGCTTGGTGAGTCCTTCGGTTCGCACAGGCAGGTTCATGCCACCGAGAGTTCCGCGCGGGGGGCCGCGGCACGTCGGCCGGCGGGCGACTCTGCGACTACGCGGCGGGACGTAGTGGGCGGGCGCGCAGAGCGCCCGGCGGCGTCGTCCGGCTCACACCGCGGCGAGGACGGCGGCCTCTAGGCGGGCCCGGGTCACGTCGTCCGGCCAGCCGCCGACCAGGTAGAAGGCGTCCACCACATCGCCGCCGAGGGTGGAGATGCGAGCCGCGCGGACCTGCGCGCCGGCCTCGTCCAGGGCGCAGGTCACCCGGTAGAGCAGCCCGGCCGCGTCGGCCGCGCGCAGCTCCAGCAGCACGGCGTCGGTGGCTGCCTCCCGGTGCCAGACCACCCGGGGCGCCGCGCCGGCGCCCCGCGCCGCGAGGGCCCGTCCGCGCAGCCGCTGGATCACCGAGACGTCGCCGGTGACCGCCCGGCGCAGGTCGCTGCCGAGCGCGATCGGGTCCGGCGCGAGGCCGTAGCGGGGCTGCACCCGGAACTGGACCAGGGCCCGGCCGTCCACGGTCGCCGCGTCGGCGGAGAGCACCTCCAGCCGGTGCAGGGCCAGGCAGCCGGCCACCGTCGCGAGTAGGCCCCGCCGGTCCGCCGCGGCCACCGCCACCCGGTCCCCGGTCAGGTGTACGACCGGCAGCGGCCCGGCCACCAGCGCCGGGTCCGGGGCGGGCGGGGCGGGCAGCGCCCCGGTGTCCAGGGCGGTGCGGACCCGGGCGACCAGCTCGGCGATGAGCCGGCCCTTCCAGTCCGACCAGGCGGCCGGGCCGGTGGCGGCGGCGTCCGCGCGTACCAGGGCGTGCAGCAGGTCGAGGGTGGCCGGGTCGCCGACCGCCTCGGCCACCCGGGCGATGGTGACCGGGTCGGCGAGGTCGCGCCGGGTCGCCACGTCGGGCAGGAGCAGGTGCAGCCGGACCAGCGTGCCGATCAACGCGGCCTCCCGCTCCGGCAGGCCGATCCGGGCCGCCACCGCCTCGGCCAGCGGCGCGCCGACGGTGCTGTGATCGCCGGGCAGCCCCTTGCCGATGTCGTGCAGGAACGCGCCGAGCAGCAGCAGGTCGGGCCGGTCTACCTCGCGGCTGTACCGGCTGGCTTCGTACGCGGTCTGCACCAGGTGCCGGTCGAGGGTGAAGCGGTGGACCGGGTTGTGCTGGGGCAGGCTGCGCAGCCGCGTCCACTCCGGCAGCCAGCCCTCGATCAGCCCGTACCGGTCGCAGGTCTCCCAGGCCGGCACCAGTCCCGGGCCGGCGCCGAGCAGGGTGATCAGCGCGGCCCGGGCCTCGGCCGGCCACGGCGCCGGCAGCGGCGGGCAGTACGCGGCCAGCCACTCGCAGGTGGCCCGGGCGATGGGCAGCCGGGTGCTGGCCGCGGCGGCGGCGACCCGCAGCGACAGGTTCGGGTCGGGGCGGGCGCCGATCGCGGTCCGCGCCAGGACCAGCTCACCGTCGTGCTCCACCACGTCCCGGGCGACCGGACGGCGTACCGGACGGCCGTCGGCGCCCCGGCGGCGGCCGGAGCGGAGCCGCTCGGCGGCCCGGAAGCCGTCGTCGAGGGCGTGGCTGACCGTGCGGGCGTCGCCGGCCACCCGCCGCAGCAGGGCGTCCCCATCGTCCAGGCCGAGCAGCGCGGCCACCCCGTCGCGCTCCTGGGCGACCAGCCGGTCCACCCGGCGGCCGACCTGCCGGTGCAGGGCGTCCCGGGTGTCGAGCAACCGCAGGTGGGCTGCGCGGACCGCGGGGCGCAGCGCGTCGGTGATGCCGGCGGTGGCGATGGCGCGCAGGATGCCCACGTCGCGCAGCCCGCCGGCGGCCTCCTTCAGGTCGCCCTCCAGCAGGAAGGCCAGTTCGCCGTGCGCCTCCCAGCGAAAGCCGGTGATCTCCCGCAGGGCGGGCAGCTGGCGTACGGCGGTGCGCCGCCAGTGGTCGACCGCGGTGCGGACCAGCGTGTCGGCGAGCGCGGCGTCCCCGGCGACCAGCCGGGCGTCCAGCAGCCCGAGGGCGACCTTGACGTCGTCCTGGGCCACCGACAGGGCCTCGGCGACGGTACGCACCGAGTGGTCCAGCCGCAGCCCGGCGTCCCACACCGGGTACCAGAGGGCGGCGGCCAACTCGTCCACGCCGGGCACGCCCGCGTGCAGCAGCACCAGGTCGAGGTCGCCGTACGGCGCGCACTGCCGCCGCCCGAGCCCGCCCACGGCGACCAGCGCCACGCCGGGCCGGTCGGGCAGCAGCGATCCGAGCCAGGCGTCGAAGGCGTCGGCGCGCGCCGCCCGGGCCGCGGCCCCGATGCCGCCGGGCACGCCGACGACCTCGTTGACCACGAGGTCCGCGTCACCGGTGGATCCGGACGCGTTCCCCTTGGTCAACGAGGTCATGTCGGTCGGTGCGGGCTCAGAGCGCGTCGAGGCCGCGCTCGCCGGTACGGACCCGGACGACGTCCTCGACCGCGGTCACCCATACCTTGCCGTCGCCGATCTTGCCGGTGCGGGCGGCGGCGACCACCGCGTCGACGATCTTCTCGACGTCGATCTCGTCGGTGAGCACCTCGACCCGGATCTTGGGCAGGAACTCGACCGTGTACTCGGCACCCCGGTAGACCTCGGTGTGCCCCTTCTGCCGGCCGTAGCCCTGGACCTCGCTGACGGTCAGGCCGGCCACCCCGAGGGCGTGCAGGGCCTCCTTCACCGCGTCCAGCTGGTACGGCTTGATGACCGCGGTCACCAGCTTCATGTCCAACCCCTCCATCCCAGGAACGTTAACCGCCGACCTTCTCGTTGACCGGCGCGGACGCCGGCTCGGCCGGCTCGTCCGCCGGCTTGGCGGCGCCCGGCGTCCCGATCCCGGCAAGCGCGAAGGCGCCGCCGCTGCCGCCCGCGGCCGGGGACAGGTCGTAGCCGCTCTCCGCGTGCTCCGCGAGGTCGATGCCGTCGACCTCGGCCTCGGCCGAGACCCGGAACCCGATCGTCTTCTCGATCAGGAAGCCGAGCCCGAGGGCGATCGCGAAGGAGTACACCGTGACGATCAGGGCACTGAGCGCCTGTACCCCGAGCTGGGTCACCCCGCCGCCGTAGAACAGCCCCTCGTCGCTGACCAGCGAGCTGACCGAGCTGGTGCCGAACAGGCCGATCCACAGGCAGCCGATCCAGCCACCGACGAAGTGCACGCCGACCACGTCGAGGGAGTCGTCGTAGCCGAGCCGGTACTTGAGGCCGACGGCGAGCGCGCAGAGCACGCCGGCGACGAGACCGAGCAGCACCGCCGCCCAGGGGGCCACGAAGGCACAGGCGGGTGTGATCGCGACCAGACCGGCGATCGCGCCCGACGACGCGCCCACCAGCGTCGGCTTGCCGTCGCGCAACCACTCGGCGACCAGCCAGCCCAGCACCGCGGCGGCGGTGCAGACCTGGGTGTTGAGGAAGGCGATCGCGGTGGTCGAGTCGGCGGTCAGCTCCGAGCCGGCGTTGAAACCGAACCAACCGAACCAGAGCAGCCCGGCACCGAGCGCCACCATCGGCACGTTGTGCGGCTTCATGGCCTCCCGAGGCCAGCCGAGCCGCTTGCCGAGCACGAGCACCAGCGCCAGTGCGGCGGCGCCGGCGTTGATGTGCACCGCGGTGCCACCGGCGAAGTCCAGCGCGCCGAGCTTGGCGCCGATGAAGCCACCGCCCCACACCCAGTGCGCCACCGGGAAGTAGACGAGGGTGGCCCAGCCGAACGCGAACAGCAGCCAGCCGGAGAACTTGGCCCGGTCCGAGATGGCACCGCTGATGAGCGCGACGGTGATGATGGCGAACATCATCTGGAAGGCCAAGAACACATAGAGCGGGATGCCGGTCTCGCCCCACAGGTCAGTCTCGGCCATGAAGGTCTTGGTGCCGAGGTACTGCCCGAGATCGCCGATCAGGCCGCCCTTGTCGTCCCCGAAGGCGACGGTGAAGCCGTAGAACAACCAAAGAATGCTGACGAGCCCGATGGCCGAGAAACTCATCATCATCATGTTGAGCACGCCCTTGGCCCGGTTCAGACCGCCGTAGAACAGCGCCAGTCCGGGCGTCATGAGCAGCACGATCGCGCTCGAAATCAACAGCCATGCGGTGTTGCCCGTATCGATCGTCGGTGCTTCAGGCACGCTGGCCTCCTAAAAGTGAAGTTCCCTCCTTCACGGCTTCCGGGGCAGCGTCGCCCGTACGCCGGTTGCGCGGAAGCCTGCTCGCTTCCTGTTTCCCCCAGGGTCACCCGTCGATTTCCGGCCGGTGACGGTGTGTTTCAGACGTGTGAAGAGAACCTCACCACCGCACGACGCGGCCGGGGCGGGGCGAGCCGGCCAGGCTCAGCGCAGCGCGTACTCCAGGGCGTGCCGTTCGTAGTCGAGCAGCCGCAGGTCCCGCATCGGCCGGCGCAGATGCCCCTTGTGCACGATCCGGACGAACGCCGGCTCGCCGGCGGCGGCCATCCGGCGGATGCCCTCGACGTGGTCGACGATCCGCTTGCGCAGGGTCCGGATCAGCCGGTGCCGGTCCCGTGGGATCAGCCCGTACGCGTCCGCGAAGAGGCGCAGCCGGCGCGGCCGGTCGGGATGCTTCCAGCCAAGCGTGATCGAGTCCCGGTCGGAGAAGATCGGCACCCAGGTCCAGGCCGCGTACGCGACGTCGTAGATGCGCGCGCCGGGCGAGGCGAGGTCGAAGTCGATCAGCCCCAGAGTGCCGTCCGGCCGCCAGATCACGTTGTGCGGCGCGGCGTCGTGGTGGCAGATCACCTCGGTGTCCGGCGGCGGGGGGCCGAACGAGCGCCACACCGCCCCCGGCGGCGGGACGAAGCCGTACTGCGCGTCGTGGAACATCCGCAGCATGGTGGCGACCGTCACCAGCGCCTCGTCGGTGACCCAGTGCGGGGCCAGCGGGTACTCCCCGCACTCCCCTTCCAGGTACGACAGCACCTCCCGGTTGCGCTCGTCCATGCCGAGGGCCCGGGGGGCGCCGGTGAACCCGACGTACTCCAGGTGGCGCAGCAGCGCGTGCACGGACGGTGTCCACGGCCCGGCGTTGCGCCGGACCGTGTCGCCGACCCGGACCACGGTGCTCACGTTCCCGCCGTGTAACGGGATCTCCTGCGAAGTCACGTACGGTCTCCCGAGGCGCGGCGACGGGTGGCTGGGGTCGCGCCACCCCGCGTAGGCGCGATCGTCAGTCGTCACTGGGAGGTTACGCGTCCCGGGCGAGCGGCTCGGTACCGAGCAGCGCGTCGACGAACTGTGCCGGGTCGAACGGGGCCAGGTCGTCCTTGCCCTCGCCGAGCCCGACCAGCTTGACCGGGATGCCCAGTTTGCGCTGCACCGCGATCACGATGCCGCCCTTGGCGGTGCCGTCGAGCTTGGTCAGCGCCACGCCGCTGACGTTGACCACCTCGGTGAAGACCCGGGCCTGCTCCAGCCCGTTCTGCCCGGTGGTGGCGTCGAGGACCAGCAGTGTCTCGTCGATCGGACCGTGCTTCTCCACCACCCGCTTGACCTTGCCCAGCTCGTCCATCAGGCCGACCTTGTTCTGCAGCCGGCCGGCGGTGTCGATCAGCACGGTGTCCACGCCGGTGTCGATGCCCCGCTTGACCGCGTCGAAGGCGACGCTGGCCGGGTCGGCCGCCTCCGGGCCCCGCACGATCTCCGCGCCGACCCGGCCGCCCCAGGTCTCCAGCTGGTCGGCGGCGGCGGCACGGAACGTGTCGGCCGCGCCGAGCAGCACGGTACGGCCGTCGGCGACCAGCACCCGGGCGATCTTGCCGCAGGTGGTGGTCTTGCCGGCGCCGTTGACCCCGACCACCAGCAGCACGGCCGGCACACCGTCCTTCGGGGCGGTCTTCAGCGACCGGTCCAGCGTCGGGTCGAGGGCGTTGACCAGCTCGGCGGCGAGCAGCGCGCGCAGCTCGGTGGCCGAGCGGGTGCCGAGCACCCGGGTCCGCTCGCGCAGCCGGTCGACGATCTCCCGGGTGGCGTCGATGCCGACGTCGGCGGTGATCAGGCTGTCCTCGATGTCCTCCCAGGCGTCCTCGTCCAGGTGGTCGCGGCTGAGCAGGCCGAGCAGGCTCTTGCCGAAGACGTTCTGCGAGCGGGACAGCCGGGAACGCAGCCGGACCAGCCGCCCGGCGGCGGGCTCCGGGACCTCCAGGACCGGCGCCGGGGCCTCCACGACCGTGGGCGGCTCCACCAGGACACCGGTGGACAGCTCGGCCTCCGGCGCCTCGACCGGCGGACCGGCCCGGTCCTCCTCCGCCCGGGTCTCGACCTCCGTCTCGGGCAACGGCGGTTCCGGCCGCCGGCGCAGCCGCGGCACGACCAGCCCGATGGCACCGAGGATCAGCACGCCGAGCAGAGCGAGGGCGATGAGGAGGTATTCCTTCATACCGAAATCCTGTCAGATGCCGGCGGCGCCGTCCCAGCCACCGCACCCGGCCGGCACCAGGACGCGCCGGTAGGCTCGGCCGCAGCCAGCAGTGGTGCGACCGCCGGCCGGATAGTACAGCTGAAGTCCGCTCATTTCGGAGGTCGACCATGCCCGCCGCGCAGCTGCTCATCGGTCCGCTGCTCCGGCGGGTCGTGGGCACGCGGGCGACCGTCTGGGTCGAGGCCAGCGCGCCCGCCGTGGTCACCGTCCGCACCGCCGACGGCGCCCACGGCAGCGCCCCCACCTTCACCGCGTACGACCACCACTACGCGCTGGTGGTGGTGGAGGGGCTCGCCCCGGACAGCGCGGCCAGCTACCAGGTGCTCATCGACGGCGAGGTGGCCTGGCCGGTGCCGGGCAGCGGTTTCCCGGCGAGCCTCATCCGCACCCGGGCCGCCGACGACCGGGACCAGCCGGTCCGGTTGGTTTTCGGCTCCTGCCGGGAGACCACCCAGCACGCCACCAGCCGCAAGCTGCCGCCGGACGCGCTGGACGCGTACGCCCGGCGGCTGATGGCCGACCCCGACCCGGACGCCCGGCCCGACCTGCTGGTGCTGCTCGGCGACCAGGTCTACGCCGACGTGACCTCGCCCACCGTGCGGCGGCTGCTCAAGCGGCGCCGGCGGCGACCGAAGGGCGCCCCGGGCGACCAGGTGGTCAGCTTCGACGAATACACCAAGCTCTACCTGGAGTCCTGGCGCGACCCGGAGATCCGCTGGCTGCTCTCCACGGTGCCGAGCGTGATGATCTTCGACGACCACGAGATCATCGACGACTGGAACACCTCCGCCGCCTGGCGCGCCGACGCCCGGCGGCAGCCCTGGTGGGCGGAGCGGATCGGCAGCGGACTGGCCTCCTACTGGGTCTACCAGCACCTGGGCAACCTCTCCCCCGACGAGATCGCCGCCGACCCGGTCTTCGCCAAGGTGACCACGGCCGAGGACGCCACCGGCGTGCTCCAGGAGTTCGGGCACCGGGTCGACCAGGAGTCCGACCCGGCCCACCACGAGCTGGCCGGATCCTCCGCGCCCGGCCGGGGGGCTCGCTCCGCCCACTCCTCGCGCGCGCCCGCGCGGGCCCGCAGTTATCAGTGGAGCTACGCGCTCAACCTGGGCCGCACCCGGCTGGTCGTGCTCGACAACCGGTGCAGCCGGGTGCTGGAGCCGGGCCGGCGGGCCATGCTGCCGCCGGCTGAGTGGTCCTGGTTCCTCGACCAGGCCCACGGCGGGTACGACCACCTGGTGGTCGGCGCCTCGCTGCCCTGGCTGCTCCCGCCGGGCATCCACCACGTCGAGTCGTGGAACGAGAAGCTCGCCGACTCCCGCCGGCGCTGGGTCGCCGTCCTGTCGGAGCGGCTGCGGCGCGGGCTCGACCTGGAGCACTGGGCCGCGTTCCGCCGCTCGTTCGACGCCCTCGGCGCGCTCTTCGCCCGGATCGGCAGCGGCACGCCCGGTCAGCCGGGCGACCGGGTCGGTGCCGGGCCGGCGTACCCGCCACCGGCGTCGATCAGCGTGCTCTCCGGTGACGTGCACCACTCGTACGTGGCGCGGGCGCGGTTCGACGACCGGGCCGTGGTCACCCCGGTGCACCAGCTCACCTGCTCACCGATCCACAACCAGGTGCCCGCCGGGATGCGCCCGCTGATGCGGCTGGGCTGGGCGTCCGGCCCGGCCGGGGCCACCCGGGCGCTGGCCCGCTCGGCCGGGCTCCGCAGTCCCACCGTGCGCTGGCGGAAGCTGGCCGGCCCGTACTTCGGCAACGCGGTGGCCACCCTGGCGCACCGGGGCCGGTCGGCCGAGGTGACCATCGAGGGCACCACCCGCGACGGCCACCTGCGCCCGGTGATGCACCACCGGCTGACCGACGCCGGCTGACCGGCGTCGTGGTGCCCTGATAACCGGTCGCCGGCCGTTCGTCGGCCAGGCGAGGATGGTCGGCATGACCTGGAGTGCCCCGGAGATCGTCCGGATCCACGAGCCCTACGTCGGCGACGAGCGCACCATCCTGGAGGGTTGGCTCGACTACCATCGCCAGACCCTGCTGCTCAAGTGCGCCGGGCTGACCGCCGAGCAGCTGCGGACGCCGAGCGTCGAACCGTCCGGGCTCACCCTGCTCGGCCTGGTCCGCCACCTGGCCGAGGTGGAGGCGTGGTGGTTCCGGGAGAACTTCGCCGGCGAGCAGGTCGACTACCCCTACTACACGCCAGACAACCCGGACGCCGACCACGACGTCAGTACCGCCGACGCCGAGGCCGACTTCGCCACGTTCCACCGGGAGGTCGGGCTGGCCCGTGCCGCCGCCGCGGGCCGCTCCCTGGACGACACGTTCACCGAGGTCGGCCCGAAGCGCCGGACGTTCAACCTGCGCTGGGTCTTCGTGCACATGATCGAGGAGTACGCCCGGCACAACGGCCACGCCGACCTGATCCGCGAGCGCATCGACGGCGTCACCGGCGACTGACGGCACCCGGCCCCGCCCTCAGTACGCCAGCGCCGCCCGCAGGTAGCGCAGGTCGCCAGGCCCCGTCCAGCGGTGCGCCGACAGCCCGGCGGCCCGGGCACCGCGCACCGACCAGTCCTCGTCGTCGACGAACAGCACCCGGGCCGGCGGCGTCGCCACCGCCTCGCACGCGGCCTGGAAATACTCCTTGGCCGGCTTGTTCACCCCCAGCCGGTACGAGCTGACCACCACGTCCAGCTCGCCGGTCAGGTCGAGCGCGGCCAGGTCGGCGTCGAGCAGATCGGTGGCGTTCGTGGCCAGGCCGACCCGGATCCCGCCGGCACGCGCCGCACGGATGAAAGCGAGCACCTCGGCGTCGACCTCGCCCCGGTAGCGCTGCCACTCCTCGACCGCCGCCCGGGCCCGGTCCGGGCTGCCGGCCGGCCCGGCCAGCGCCTCGGCCACGCTGGTCATCCAGTCGGCGTGGTTGACCTGGCCGGTGAGCACCGGCTGGAGCCGCCCCCACTGCATGGCGATCTCGGTGAGCACGCCCTCGGAGAGGCCGTAGCGCCGCTCCACCCCGGCCGCCACCGCCGGGTCCCAGCGCCGCAGGACGCCGTCGAAGTCCACCAGGAGCGCCGTCGCGCGTTCCCGAGCCACTACCCGTTCTCCTCGCCGCGGCCGTGCCGCTCGTTGTCCCCGTCGGCCCGGTTGAGCCGCTGGCTGATTACCTGGGTGACGCCGCCGCGCATGGTCACCCCGTAGAGGGCGTCGGCGATCTCCATCGTCCGCTTCTGGTGCGTGATGACGATCAGCTGGCTCTTCTCCCGCAGCTGCGCCAGCAACGTGATCAGCCGGCCCAGGTTCACGTCGTCGAGCGCCGCCTCCACCTCGTCCATGATGTAGAACGGGCTGGGCCGGGCGCGGAAGATCGCCACCAGCATCGCCACCGCGGTCAGCGACCGCTCGCCGCCGGAGAGCAACGACAGCCGCTTGATCTTCTTGCCCGGTGGGCGGGCTTCCACCTCCACGCCGGTGGTGAGCAGGTCGTCCGGATCGGTGAGCACCAGGCGCCCCTCGCCGCCGGGGAAGAGCACGGTGAAGACCTGCTCGAACTCCCGGGCGGTGTCGGCGAACGCGCTGGCGAAGACCTCCAGGATCCGTTCGTCCACGTCCTTGACCACGGTGAGCAGGTCCCGCCGGGTGGCCTTGAGGTCCTCCAGCTGCTCGGAGAGGAACTTGTAGCGCTCCTCCAGGGCGGCGAACTCCTCCAGGGCCAGCGGGTTGACCTTGCCGAGCAGGGCCAGCTCCCGTTCCGCCTTCCCGGCTCGCTTCTCCTGCACCGGCCGTTCGTAGCGCACCGGCTCGGGCACCGGCAGGCCGTCCCGCTCGGCCGCCGCGACGTCGGCCTGGGTCGGCGGGACCGGCTGGTGCGGGCCGTACTCGGCGACGAGGGTCTCCACGTCCAAGCCGAAGTCCTCGGCCGCCTTCGCCTCCAACTGCTCGATGCGCAGCCGCTGCTCGGCGCGGGCCACTTCGTCCCGGTGCACCTGGCTGGTCAGCCGCTCCAGCTCCGCGCCGAGCCGCTTGGCGGCGCCGCGTACCTCCTGCAACTCGGCCTCGCGGGCGGCGCGTTCGCGCGCCACGGCGTCGCGGTGCTCCTCGGCCGCGGCGATCGAGGCGGTCAACCGGGTGAGGGCCTCGCGGGCGCCGCCGGCCACCGCCCGGGCGATCCCGGCGCCCCGGCTCCGCGCCGCCCGCCGGGCCGTGGCCCGCTCCCGGGCCGCGCGCTCCGCAACGGCCTGGCGGCGCAGCGAGTCGGCCCGGCCGGCGATCGAGGAGACCCGCTCCTCGGCGGTACGCACCGCCAGCCGGACCTCCATCTCGTTCTGCCGGGCCTGCGGCACCATCGCGGCCAGCTGATCCCGTTCCGCGGTGGAGGGCTCGGCGTCGATCCGGGTCTCCTCGGCCAGCCGCAGCCGCTCCTCCAGCTCGGCCAGGGCCAGCAGGTCCCGTTCCCGGGCGGCCTCCGCACGGGAGCGGGACTCGCCGAGCCGGTCGGTCTCCGCCCGCGCCGAGCGGGCCGCCGCGCCCAGTTCGGCCAGCCGGCGGGCGGCGGCGTTGCGGTGGCTCTCCGCCGCACGCTTCGCGGCGGCGGCGTGCTGCACCGCCTCCTTGGCGGCGGCCACCTCGGCGCGGGCATCGACGAGCTGCTCGCGCAGTTCGGCGCTGGTCCGCTCGGCGGCCAGCCGGTTCGACCGGGCTTCCTCGACCGCCGCCTGCACCTCGATGAAGCTGGGCGCCTTGGCCGACCCGCCGGCCGCCGCGTACGCCCCCACCACGTCGCCGTCCGGGGTGACCGCGCGCAGCTCGGGGTTGCCGGCCACCAGCTCCGCCGCGGCGGCGAGGTCGTCGACCAGCACCACGTCGCGCAGCGCCCGGTGCACCGCCGGGCGGATCTCGGCGGCGCACTCCACCAGGTCGGGCGCCCACCGCGCGCCGTCGGGCAGCTTGGGACGCAGCGCGTCGGCGCCGCCGTCCATTCCCGGGCCGGCCGGGCTGCCGACGAGCAGGCCGGCCCGGCCAGCGTCGGAGATCTTGAGCAGCCGCATCGCCTCGACGGCCTCGTCCACCCCGCTGACGGCCACCGCGTCCGCGAGCCCGCCGAGCGCGGCGGCGAGCGCGGCCTCGTGCCCGGGCGCGACGGTGAGCAGCCCGGCGAGGCTGCCCAGCAGGCCGGGCACCTCGTGGGCGCGGGTCAGCAGCGCACCGGCGCCGTCCTTGCGGCGCAGGCCGAGGGCGAGCGCCTCCTCGCGGGCCTTCCAGGTGGCCGCGTCCTTCTCCGCGGCCCGCTCGGCGTCGCCCAGGGACCGGGCGGTGGCCTGCGCCTTCTCGTGGGCGGCGACCGCCTCGGCGTGCCGGGCGTCCAGGTCGGCGTTGTCCCGGTCCGCCTCGGTGGACTGCGCGGCGACGGCGTCGAGGTCGGCCTGCGCCTTCTCGGCCCGGGCCAGCGCGTCGGCGTGCGCCGCGGCGAGCCGTTCGATCTCCTCGCCGGCGGTCGCCGTGCGGGCCCGGGCGGAGTTGACCTGGCCGGTCAGCCGGGCCAGCCCCTCCCGCCGGTCGGCGATCGCCTTGGCCGCGGCGACCAGCTCGCGCTCGGCGGCGGCCAGCTGCCGTTCCAGCTCCTGCCGGTGCTCCACCGCCTCGGCCAGCCGGATCTGGTCGTCGGTGAGCGCCGCGCGCAGCTCCTCCTCCTGCTCACGGACCCGCTCCGCCTCGGCCTCCAACTGGTCCGGGTCGCGGCCGGGACGCTCGTCGTCGGGGGTGGCGCTGAGATGCCGCAGCCGTTCCCGGGCGAGCTGCTCGATGGAGCGGAACCGCTCCTGCAGGGCGGAGAGCTTGTACCAGGTGTCCTGCGCCGCGGCCAGCAGCGGGGCGTCCTCGGCGAGCGCGGCCTCCAGCTCGGCGAGGCGGGCCTGCACCTCGGTGTGCTCGGTCTCCACCTGCTCGCGCCGCTCGCGGACCGCCGTCTCGTCGGCGATCTCCTTGTTTAGGGTGGCGCGCAGGGTCGCCAGGTCGTCGGCGAGCAGCCGCAGCCGGGCGTCGCGCAGGTTGGCCTGGATCGCGGCGGCCCGCCGGGCCACCTCGGCCTGCCGGCCCAGCGGCTTGAGCTGGCGGCGCAGCTCGGCGGTGAGGTCGGTGAGCCGGTTGAGGTTGGTCTGCATCGCGTCGAGCTTCCGCAGCGCCTTCTCCTTGCGCTTGCGGTGCTTGAGGACGCCGGCCGCCTCCTCGATGAACGCCCGCCGGTCCTCCGGCTTGGCGTGCAGCATGCCGTCGAGCCGGCCCTGACCGACGATGATGTGCATCTCCCGGCCGATGCCGGAGTCCGAGAGCAGCTCCTGGATGTCGAGCAGGCGGCAGGAGTCGCCGTTGATCTCGTACTCGCTCTCGCCGGAGCGGAACATCCGGCGGGTGATCGATACCTCGGTGTACTCGATCGGCAGCGCACCGTCGGTGTTGTCGATGGTCAGCGTCACCTCGGCTCGGCCGAGCGGTGCCCGGCCGGCGGTGCCGGCGAAGATGACATCCTCCATCTTGCCGCCGCGCAGCGCCTTGGCGCCCTGCTCGCCGAGCACCCACGCGATGGCGTCGACGACGTTCGACTTGCCGGAGCCGTTCGGGCCGACCACGCAGGTGATCCCGGGCTCCAGCTTGAGGGTCGTCGCGGAGGCGAAGGACTTGAAGCCCTTCACCGTCAGGCTCTTGAGATGCACCTTCTCGATCCTCGTCCGGTGGCCGCCGTACCGTCACCGGCTGCGCGGACCTGGTGAACCCGCAGCCTAACCCGCGACCGGGGACGACCTGGCACGCGACCCGCCTGGTGGGCGCCGTGCCGGGCGGCGGCGGGCGGGCAGCGACCTACGGATCGGATTCCCGGTTCCGCTGACGAGACGACGGTTCAGAAGGTGAGCGGGCGCGGTTCCGTGGGCGGTCCGCGGCCGTCCGCACAAGATCGCGAAATGGTTTCCGGGAAAGGTGCGGACAGAACTGCGCGCCGGCACATACGTGTCGGCGCGCCTTTTCGCGTGCTGCGATTCAGTTGTGCGACCTGGGGCTCAGGTGAGCGCGGGCTCCGCGAGACGGAGCAGGCCGTCCGCCTGAGTCGCGGCCGCCGCGAGCCGATCGTTCTCGGCACGCAGCCGGGTGATCTCGAACTCCAGTGCCTGAACCGTGGCACGCAGTCGGGTGACCTCGTCGAGCAGACGCCGGTCGGGCGCTGCGCCTACGTGGCCGTACAGGGCCTTAGCCATGTTGACTCCTTGATATGCGCTGCCGGATAGCCGGCCAACGCGCGCCCAAATGTGTACGCGACTGCCATTCCAGACGATTCTGGGCATGACCGGGCGCGACTGGCGACACTTATATATTGAGCCGATACCCCCTCCTTCGTCAAGTTCTCGCAGGCCGTAGATCATCTCCACGTCAACCTGCCCACTTGTCGGGGGGCTGCCACACGGCGCGGACACGCTCTGTCCGGACGTCTTTACTGTACGCCCGGGATCGCGGGAAGTCCCTACCCGGTCGCCCGACTTCCCCTTAACTCTTTCTTAGCCACGTTGCCGCTGGTCACGCCCGCCACGTAGCGTCACCCCGGCCCGCAATCGACCCGTGGAGGCGACAGGCGTGTACGGCTGGACCGACCCGAACGACCCGGACGGCGCGCACCGGCGCGCCGAGCCGCCGCACGACGAGCCGGCCTGGCTGACAGACCGTCCGGAGCCCCGATCGTCCTACCTGTTCGGCGACGAGCCGGAGCAGCCCGGGGACGAGTGGCACCGCCAGCAGCCCGCCGCGTGGCGACACGACCGGCCGGCCGGCGACGGACACCGCGACCAGCCGACCGCCGGCTGGGGCGCGGAACCCGCCGACCCGTACCGCGACCAGCCGACCGAGCACTGGCCGGCGCCCGGGGAGCCGTACCGCGACCAGCCGACCGCCGGCTGGGATGCCGAGCCCGCCGACCCGTACCGCGACCAGCCGACCGAGGCGTGGCAGCCCACCGGGTCGTGGCAGCCCGCCGCGTCGTGGCAGCCGGCGGAGCCCTGGCAGGCCGCCGAGTCGCGGCAGCCGGCCGGCCCGGCGCCGTCGACCGGGTCGTGGCGGGCCGGCGACGACCGGCCCGAGCAGCCGGACGACGGGTGGCACGGCGAGCAGCCGACCGAGCAGTGGTCCGGCGCGCTGGGCGATCACCCGGCCGGACCGGCCGCCGGCACACAGCCGGCGCCCACCGGCCCGGCAGCGCGCCCCGCCGAACAGGAACCCGACGGCGGCGACGGCCGGCACCGCACCAACCGGCGCTTCTCCCGTCCGGTGCTGATCGGCGGCGCCGCCGCGGCGGCCACCCTCGTGGTGAGCCTCAGCGTGGCGGCCCTGGCGCTGCCCGACGACCGGCAGGTGGACCCGACAGCCGTCGACGACACCATCGCCGCCGCCCCGGCGGTACCCGGCACCGAATCCGCCCCCGCCGACGCCCTGGCCTCGCCCAGCCCCAGCC
>NZ_POUB01000012.1 GCF_003236335.1 Micromonospora deserti | reverse complement strand
GTGTATAAGAGACAGCTCCCCCACCACCGAAGGCGGGAGGATGAACCGTCGCGTCTGCCCCGGATCACCCCGACATCCTGCCTCAGCCGACCAACCCGACCGAACTCGATTTCCGGACTTGGCGGCGAGCCGAGGCAGACAGTGGCGCACCTACGTTGCCCATCACCGGTCACCCTGTGACACCGATAGGACCTGCGGTCCGGGGTGCGGGACACCGAAGTCTTCGGTCATAGCGAGTGCGTGCGCTAGCCGGCCATCCGGGTGGCGAACCCCCTCAAATAGGTGCGCAACGCCTAGCCTAGACGAAGAGGCCACGACGGGGGCAGGCACGCCGACCGTGGAGGTCCTATGGCAACACGCATGAAGGCAATCCCTGAACGCCACTCTCAGAGGGCGCCTGATTCAGGTGTTTTATGGCTGCTGGCCGCTCGCCGCGCGTGACCGCGCCGGCGGCTGGCTGCGTGCCGACCTGGGTGGGGCAGCACGCAGCCAGCACTCAGCGGAGTGTGCCGAGGTCGATGGCCTCGGCCATCGCGCGGTAGCCCGCGTCCGACGGGTGCAGGTGGTCGCCCGAGTCGTACGGCGGGTTGATCCGTTGGGGGTCGGCCGGGTCACGCACCACCGCGTCGAAGTCGACGACGGCGTCGAAGTCGTCAGTCGTGCGGATGAACTCGTTTACGGCCTGCCGCACGTTCTCCCGTTCCTCGGTGTAGGAGCGCCATCCCTTGATCGGCGTGAGGGTTCCGACGACGACTCGCAGTCCCTGTGCGTGTGCCTGGGCGGCGATCTGCCGCAGGGCGAGTTTCAGGGTCTCCGGGTCGGGGTGTTCGAGGTTGAGGATGTCGTTGACGCCCTCGAGCACGATGACCGTGCGCGCCCCGGACGTGGTCAGCATGTCCCGGGACAGGCGGGCGAACGCGTTCGGGCCACCGATCCCGGTTCCGGTGCTGCTGTCGAGAATCCGGTTGCCGCTGATGCCGCTGTTGACCACGCCGAGCGCGGTCGGTCCCGGTTCGGCGGCGAGCCGGTCGGCGAGGACGTCGGGCCACCGCAGGTTCGCATTGATGGTCGACTTGTCCCCGTCGGTGATCGAGTCGCCGAAGGTCACCACCGCGCCGCGCGCGGAGGAGGACCGGACGTCCACGGCTGTCGCGTAATACCACGCCGTAGTCGGCTGGGTGAACGCGGTGCCCTGCTCGTCCGCCGCGTGGTCGCCGTCCGCGGTGATGAACGACGTCTGGTACGAGCGCGGGTGCTCGGTCACCGGGCCGGACGGCGCCGGGGTGTAGACGGTCACCAACAGGTCCCCGTCTGCCGGCACGGCAAGGGAAATCGGGTCGCTGAGCACTTCGCCGCCGGCCGGGATGGTCACCGACGGCGCGCCGCCGAAGGTCAGCTCGCGCATCGTGCCGGCAACTGCGTCCGGTGCGTCGGGCCTGGCCGCCACCGCCAGCGTCGCCCGTCCCATCAGGACCGGCGCCGTGCCGAGCGCGTTGGACAGGCGCACGCGAGCCGCGTCGCCACCCACGCTGGTGTGCACCACGTTGCGGATCGAGTGGTTCGGCATGCCCTGGTCGGCACCGGGCGTCGTCCGCGCCATGGCCGTCTGCCAGGTGCCGACCCAGTGGCCGGGCGGGCGGGTGTCGAGCTTGTCCAGGTCAACGACCGCCGCCATCGCCTGGTAACCGGCGTCCTTCGGGTGTAGGTGGTCGCCGGAGTCGTACTCCGCCCGTAACCGGTTCGGCACCGCGGGGTCCCGCAGCGCGACGTCGAAGTCGGCCACCGCGTCGAACGCGCCGCCGTCGCGGATGAAGTCGTTGACCGCCTGCCGCACACCTTCCAGTTCCTCGGTGTAGTTGCTCGACCCGCCGAACGGCGTGAGCGTGCCACCGGTGACCCGCAGCCCCTTCGCCTTGACCTGAGCCGCTATCTGGCCCAGCGCCGCGATGACCTTCGACGGCTCGTGGTGCTGCGGCTGGCCGCCGATGTCGTTGATTCCCAACATTACGATCACGGAGCGCGCGCCGGTCGCGGTCAGCACGTCACGGTCCAACCTGGATAGCGCGTTGGGGTTCCAGGTGCTGTTGAGCAACCGGTTCGAGCTAATGCCGGCGTTGAGCACGCCGAGCCGCGTCGGCCCAGGCTCGGCGATCAGCCGGTCAGCCAGGTAGTCCGGCCAGCGGTGATTCGCGTTCCGTGTCGAGTTGTTCCCATCGGTGATCGAGTCGCCGAGCGTGACCACTGCGCCCTCGGCCTTTCCCAGGACGTCCACGCCGCTCACGTACGGCCAGAAAGTGATCGTCTCGGTGAACGCCGCGCCGGACTCGTCGGCCGCATGATCACCACTTTGCGACAGGTACGAGGTCTGGTTGGCCACCTGGTGATAGGTCACCGGCCCGGACGACACCGGGGTGTACACGCTGACCAGGAGGTCGCCATCTTCCGGCACGGCAAGGGAAACCGGGTCGCTCAGCACCTCGCCGCCGGCCGGGATCGTCACCGACGGCGTGCCGCCGAAGGTGAGCGCTCTCATCGTGCCCGCGACCGCGTCCGGCGCGTCGGGCGCATCGGCGACCGCAACCGTCACCACGTCCATCCGCACCGCCACCGTGCCGAGGACGTTGGTCAGCGAGACCCGCGCACCCGAACCACCAACGCTGGTGTGCACGACGTTGCGGATAGTCCGGTCCGCATATCCGGTGGGGAGGTTGGGCACGGTGCCGGAAGCCGAGGCCGACCAGGTGCCGACCCAGCCATCCGGCGACGCCGTCGACTGGGCCTCCTGGCCGGCCGCGGAGGCCGGGCTTGTCAGGCCGAGCACCAGCGCGAGCACGGTGCCGGCGGTTTGCGTCATTCTCCGGATGCAAGACATGGGATCTCCTCACGGTCGTCAACGAGTTTGATCCCCGCCCCCGTCGCGGTCAACAGTTGTCCGGCTTTCTGTCCGCTCGCGACTCAGCTTGTTCCCTAAGTGCGCCACGACCGCGGCGAGGGTTCGACGCAAATGGATGCCAATGATGGACACCATGCAGGAAACGAAGGGGTTGTCCCTCGGCGCCGCCGTGCGGGGGTGATGCCGAGCCGCCTCATGCCGCCCTTGGTTGAAGAGCCTCGGGAGGGACGTGCCGACCAAGCTGGCCGACAAGCTGCCGGAGGGCTTGCGACATCTGACGTAGGACGTAGGATGTCCAGCAACGTTTCGTACGTGTGACGAGAGGTGGGCGGTACGGGCAGAGCTGCGGACGATCCGCGAGCGCAACAGGTGCGACAAGCGCAGCTCGGGCTACGCCTGCCGTTCGCCACGAGCCGCCCCAGCGGTGACCAGTGGAGGTATCGCTTTCCATGACGAGACAAAAGCACAGCCAAAGATTCCGTCGACTGTTGTGCACTGTGGTGATCGCGGCTATGGCTGCCGCTCCGCTCACCAGCGGCACCGCCCACGCCGCCGAGCCGTATCACGAGGAACAGGCGGTCTACACGGCGAACACGGACGGGTATTTTTGCTTCCGGATCCCGGCGATCGTGAAAGCCACCAACGGAGACCTGCTGGCGTTTGCCGAAGGCCGCATCAACAACTGTGGCGACAGGGGCGACATCGACCTGGTGCTGAAGCGGTCCCACGACGGCGGCCGTACGTGGGGGCCGCTGCAGGTCGTGTCGCGCGGCAACGGCGATACGCACGGCAACCCGATGCCTATCGTGGACGAACGGACCGGTCGAGTCGTGCTGTTCACGACCCACAACCCGGGCACCGGAAGCGGTGGCCGCGATCCGTACCTGCAGATCAGCGACGACCACGGAGCGACCTGGAGCGCGCCGCGGGAAATGACCGAGCTGATACTGCCGGAGTGGACCCACTGGTACGCCACCGGTCCGGTGCACGCCATCCAGCTCAAACGCGGCCCGCACGCCGGGCGGCTGGTGATGAGCGCCAACCATGAGTCCGTCGGCCCCGACGGGCAGCCCATCGCCGGCATCCACCTGGCGTACAGCGACGACGGCGGCGACACGTGGCGGCTCGGCACCAGCGCCGGTGGCGCCGACGACACCATCTTCGTCAACGAGTCGACGCTGGTGGAGCTGACCGACGGCCGGATCTACGTCAACGTGCGGGAAGCCGGGACGGCTGAGGGCACACGGGCGTACGCGATCTCCAGCGACGGCGGCGAAAGCTTCGACGCGCCGTTCCGGATGGTGCCCGAGCTGACGATGCCTGTCGTGCAGGGAGCGTTGCTGCGCCTGACCGCCACCGACGAAGGTGACGCGCGGGACCGCATCTTGTTTTCCGGGCCCGCGAACCCCGGCAAGCGCGAGGCCCTGACGATCCGGTCCTCGTACGACGAGGCCCAAACCTGGGAGACCTGGCAGGAAGGCAAGGTCATCAGTTGGGGTCCGGGTGGGTATTCCGACATGGTCAAGATCGAGACCGACCCGGTCGCGGGCCCCGTGGCCGGGGTGCTCTACGAAGGCGGCGTGGCCGCCCTGTACGAGGTGATCCGGTTCGTCAAGTTCAACGAGGCGTACCTCGACACCCCGAACGGTTCGCCGCCCGGCCTGCCGCCGCCACCGGAGCCGGGACCGACGACCGCGGACGCGTCACCGCGCTACGACAACACCGCCTACGTGCGCGGCGGCGCGACGCTGACCGATGGGCGGTACGGCGACGGGATTGCGCTCGACGGCGTCGACGACCACATAGAGGTGCCGTACAATCCGGACGTCGACCTTGGGGACGGCGAGTTCACGATCACGACGTGGTTCCGGTACAGCGAAACCACCGGCAGCCACGTGATCTGGTGGTTCTACCAGTGGGGTACGGGAGCCGCGCAGATCTGGCTGCGGGCCGAACCGGCGAGCAAGCGCATCCGGGGTGTCGTCGGCACCGGCCAGGGCGACGCGAACATCACCATCCCGGGCGCGTACAACGACGGGCTCTGGCACCACGTCGCCATGCGACGCACGGCGGCGCGGGTCACGGTCCTCATCGACGGCGCCACCGTCGCCGATCTGGCCGCTCCCCGCGGCTCGGTGACCACCGGCAAGGAGTTCGGCATCCGCAGCATTTACCTCGGCCGACGGATCGACGGCGTCAACCCGTTCCGCGGCGCCCTCGACGAGTTCCGCATCTACGCCCGTGCCCTTACCGCCGAGGAGTTGCGGGATGTCCGGGAACACAACGTCCCGATCGCCGGCCAGCTCCGGCTCCGCCTCCCGTTCACGACCATCAACCCCCAGCAGTAGCCGCAGTGTCGGTGCCCCGCCAGCGGTCGTCTGGCGGGGCACCGCCACCTGCGCCGAATGTATCCACAGATGACGCGTCGACGGCCGTGTTCGTCGAGGGCCGCCAGGTACTCGCAGAGAGCCGCGGAGCCGGTGAGCATCCCCAGGGCGCCTGCTGGTCGCCGCGGTCGCCGTCACCTGGTACGGCCCGGCGGCGATCAGCCCGCAGCTACAGGTCGTCGTTGGCGGTGAGACCGTCTGCGGGAGCGTCGTGCGCACCGACGGCGGGCGCCTGACGATTGAGAGTGACCACGGAAAGCGGACCGTCGACCTGACCCAGGCGATCGGCCCCAAGCCGGTCGACGCCTGCGGGAGATGACGCGCCGGGGATAAGGCCGAGCGCCGCGCGGATACGGGCCGCCTGAGCCGGTGACCAGGGTTGTCGTCCCGGTGGCCGAGTGATGCGGCTACTCGATGGTGGAGAGCGCGCCTTCGGCGAGCACGTGCGCCGCCTTGATCTCGTCGGGCACACCGGGAGCCTCCAGCCACTCCGGCTCCAGCCGATCGGCCCAGCCGACGATTTCCGTCGCGAGTGCAAGCGCCCGCCCGCCGCGGCCGTGCACGAGCTCTAGGGCGAGCCGCAGGTACGCGCCTTGCTGCGTCCCGTCGAGTTCGGCGGCCAGGGCGGCGATCCGGTCGGCGGCCCGCACTCCGTGACCGGGATGTTGCGCGGCGAGGACGGCGAGCAGGAACCGGATACCCTGCGGTTCGGCGTCCCACCGGTGCAGCAGCACCGGAACCTGGTCGCCGACGGTCCGGAAGACCTCCTCCGTCCAGGCGCCCGGCTGGAGCGGCTCCCCCTTGTCCCGGGCGAACTCGGCGAACCCGACCAGGTTGTCGTTACGGCGGCCACCGGCGACCATCAGCCACAGGTAGAGATCGCGACGCTGCCGCGCCGGCACCACGTCCGCGACGATCAGCTCAGTCAGGAACGGCAGCGCCGGGGCCGTGGCCTCGTAGCAGTCGCCCTGGTGCAGCAGGTTGTCGCCGAACAGCTCGTCGAGGACCCCGTTCCATTCCTGCGTCCCGCCCGCCAGCTCGCGCAGCAGGTCGGGCACGTCGTCGGCGGAGCCGTGCGCGTGCTTCAGATCGGCCCACGGCACGTCGTCGAGCCCGGTCAGCTTCACCGTCGCGGGCCCGGAGAAGTCCGGCGTGAGCGCCAAGGGCTCCAGGGGCGGCGCCGGGACGACGGTGACCTCCGGGACCGGTGGACGCGCCTTAGTGCCGGTCACCTCGATCGGGGCGGTCCAGGTGCGATGCTCGGCGATCCGACTGACGTCGAACCGGCTGCCACCGCTGGGCCGTCCGCCGTGTGCCCGCGCGATCGCCGCCGCTTCGCGGCTCACCGCCTCGATCTGCCGGTGGCCCACGGTGTCGACCGGATAGGGGCCCTCGTCGAGCGCCATCACCAGCCAGCCGCCGTCTGGGTGCGGCCGGGCGAGGACGCGCGGGAAGCCGTACGCCACGAGTTCCTCAGCGGACGCCTGTGCGGCTACCTCGTCCGGCACGACGAAGTCGTGCATTCCCGCCATCGCGCTCCAGCCCGCCACGTGCACGTCTCCGTCCCTGCCGCCGACGCTTCCCCCCGCCAGCCTGCCAGATCGGCCGTCCCGGCACGCCCGGCGGCCCCCGGCGCCTCGAAATCCTGGCCGGCCACCGGTCGCCGCCACCGGCGGCCGTTGCCGGTTCGTTCCAGCGGTGCGCGCCTGCGCGGGACCCAATCGGAGCGCATCCGTACCAGCAGCTTCACTGTGGATGGTCCTTCCCAGGCAAAGTGATCTAGCCATCGACCAAGTTGACCATGACGTGATAGCTTGGCCCTCGATCACCATTCAGGCATAGGGAGGCGCCAACATATGGCTCAGACGCTTCAGCTGCGCGCGCCGAGCGGCAACCGAGTGCGGGTGTCCCTTCCGGACAGCCCGACGGTGTCGGCGATCGGAACTCACTCCCGGTTTTTCGGCCCGAACTTCTCGCAGGCGATCCAGACTGGCGGCCGCGGCTACCACGCAGAGGTGTGCGAGCTCGTCGTCCCGGCAACGGTCAAAGACCGGTTTCTGTACCAGGGACGGGAGGTGGCGGTCGCCGTCAGCGATGACGGGCATGACACCGTCGCGGGATGGATCGGCCCGCACCACGAGGCGGTCATCTTCTTCACCGGCCCGGTAGGTGGTCGGGCGGCCATCCTGAAGGCGTTCGAGTACTTCGTGTTCGATGACGCACCCGAAGGGCTGAAGATCCAACCAGTCAGACTCACCGGCGTTGAGCTTGAGAGCGACTCGATCTGTGTCCTGGTTGATCGGAACCGGCGGGTTGTGATCCCGAGCCTCGAATCGGCGCGGACCATGGTTCCGTCCCAGCGCGGTGCGCAGGCGCAGCACGGCGAGGTGTGGCGCATATCGAAGCACCCGGAAGGACTCGCCAAGGACCGGGAGGGCGTCCGCGACTCTCTCTTCCTCCTCGGTACGCAGCGCGGCCTCGCCGAAGTCAGCTTCGAGGAGAGCGTCACCGGGGACGACGACGCGCTCCTGAGCTGGCTCGAGGCTCTGGATGTGAGTTGGGAGTGACGGTGTCGAGCTTGTCGGAGGGAGTGCGCCGTGTCGGCTGAGGCTGCCATCGCAGGCGTGACGTGGGTCGCGCTCATCGTCCTCTACCTCGGCCTGGCCGCGACGCTACGGGACGTACGTCTGCTGCGAAACGAATTGGCCGAGCTCAAGTCTGGCGCTGTCCGTCCGCAAGCGATCGACATCACTCTTCCCGGCTTCGCCCCGGCCACCGGTGCGGAACGCGTCGTCCTTGTCGCCGATGCCGGCTGCCCGGCATGCCAGGACGCCGCGGAGACGCTGGCGGAGGCGGCAAGCTCACTTTCAGTAAGGCCGGCATTGCTAACCTACGAGCCGGCGGACGAGTGGGCGCACGTCGGTGATCGCGTCGACGTCGCCCGGGATGGCGACGCCTGGGCGCAACTGTCCCATTTGAACCCACCGATCCTGCTGCTTGTCGGGCCGGGCGGTGCGGTGCGGGAAATGGCGCTGCTTGTTAACGGACAGAACGTGCCGACCACCCTGTCCGCATGGGGTGTACGGCAAGTGTCGGAAAGGATCTGATGTGACGCTCAAACTGCATGCCATCCCGACCAGCAACGACCCCGCGGCGAGTGGCGGGCAGCCATCCCTGGCGCTGGCCGGGATCCCGACGACGCCGTCCAGGCGCGGCTTCATGCGTACGGTCGTCTTCGCCGGGCTGACCCTCGGCGCCTCGGCCCTCCTGCTCGGCGTATCGCGGCGGGGCTCCGCCGAGACCAGCCCAACAGGGCTCACCGAGTGGTCGAGGAACGACTGCGCGGATGCGTATCCGGGTGGCTACACCCAGGTGGCCGATCAGAGCAACAGCGCGTACACCTATGACGCCGCGGCTTGTTTCGGCGCCCCGATCAGCAACAAGAACTGCCGCTTGGGGTGGCACTTCAACCCGACCACGGGTCGCTGCCAGTCTGGCAGCCCGTACAACGCCTGGCGCTGGACCGTCAACGGCCGGACTTACCGCTGTTCGGACGGGTTCGCCTCGGGCACGACGACGCTGACAATCTGCCGGCAGCGAGTCACCGCCTGACCATGGTGGCATCGGTTCGAGTCGTACCGCGACGGGTGCTGTGGCATCCGTTGACGCTCACCGCGGCCGTCGCGATCGCCTCGGCGACCGCCGCTGCGACGTATGTGAGCGCGGCGGGAGCCGGGACTGTCGGGTCGCTTTGGCTGGTGATGGCAGTGACGGCCGGCTTCGCGACCAGTGGTTCAGTTTGAAGCCGCAATTCGGCGTACCTGCTGAACTCGCCGGTCTGGCGGGGTAGACCATCTCAGATCACATTCTGTCTAGGACTGCTCAGCGGCGGCGTGACGTCCGCCTTCGGGTTCCTGTTGGTGGGATCAGTCGTCCGGGCTTTTACGCCAGGATCAGTCTGGCCGTGGGCGCTTGCCTTGTTCCTGGCGGCCGTAGTTCTTCGTGAATTCGACGTCGTAAAGTTCTGGCTGCCGGAAAACAGGCGTCTGGTTCCCGAGGGCGTGCATCGGCACGGGCGATCCTTCGGGCCGCTTCAGTTCGGTTTTGAACTAGGTACCGGGATGCGGACCTACGTACCCAGCGGGCTCCCCTACGTGCTGGCGTTGTCAGTCGCGTTCGTCGCCTCCCCGGTGCTCGCCCTGGTCGCCGGGATCGGGTTCGGTTGCGGTCGTGCAATGATGGCCTTGGCCAACCTCCGGTTCAGTACCGACAATTCCTGGGATCTGGCCTGGATCAGCGCACATCGGGTGATCAAGATCGTCCTGGTGCTCGCTTTTCTGATTCCGTTCGTAATAGCCATCTTGTGATTGATCGTGGAGCGGCACCGACGGACATCGGCCGCGACCAAAGGCAGCAGGCCCGGCAACCCAGATGGGGTGCCGGGCCTGCTGCGGTGCCGGGAGCGCGTCAGCCGCCGCAATGATCCCAACTGAGATCTTCGCCGCCGTAGACGCCCGAACCGTACTTGGTGTAGCCGCCAAACATCACACAGGTCCCAGCGGCATAGAACCGGACCGGACCCGCATACCACGTGTAGTTGGCATCGTCCTTCTGGAACGCACCACCTCTTGCCTCCAACCAGACTGCGGTACGGGTCGACGAGCCTGCGGCGGCACCAGATTTCAGGGTGACGACGCAGTTGTGCCCGTTGGAGCCGTTCCACATGAGGTAAACGGTGGCGTAGGTTGACGATTTGGTCTCGATTGTCGAATAACCGGAACCGCAGACTCCGGCGGCCGTGTACGGGTTGGTTGCCGCACTGGCGGAAGACGACATCGATACCGCCGATACCACCGCCATGGTTGTGAGAGCGGCACCCACCCGGAGTGACCTCGTCAATCTGCCTCCTTCCGTTGAGCGGGCCGCATCCGCCGCCCACCTGCTCACCCGTAGCGAATAGTCGGTGAGCGAAAGGATGTCAGGGCGGGCGAAAGTGAGACCACTGGATTCCAACATGATCTCGTACGACGCTCGCCGTTGTCAATCAGTTGGGCTCGGTTCCGAATTTCGCGACAGGCAATCCACCCACTGAGATCTGCTCGGTAACTCCACGTGCATCCAGGTACTCTATTAGCGGAACCGCGACCCGTCGAATCGTGCCGAGCGCTGTCGCGCCTGGCTGACGCTGAACGGTTGTGGCAGCGCCCGGACGACGCTGACCGACTCCTCGACTGCCGTCGGGGCAAGAAACACCTCCGGCGCGACCCGCACCAGCACGCCGAGTCTTGCCAATGCGACAAGCGCCGCAGCCGTCGCGCCGAGTTCCTGCCAGCGCGCCATCGTTGGAGTATTCAGCCCTTGCGCCGCGCACTCCCCGCGTACCACCTCGGCTACCCGCCGCAGACCCGCGGGAATGCCCTCGTCCGCGGGAATGCCCTCGTCCGCGCGACCGATCCGCCCGTCCGAGCGGTAGTGGCGCCACCACGAGGTCGCCCACCACGGTGGGACTGGGCAGGTTGAGCACCCGCGCTACCGCCTCTACCGTCAGTCCGGCGACGCGGGATGCTGGCGGAGGTGGTCCGCTACCAGCTCCCGTAGGCGCGAAACGGCAGCTCGGCGCCAGCTGCGGCAAGTAGCCAGTCGGCGGCGTGCCGGTCGGCCGGCACCGACAGACCCATCCGACGCGGTTCTCCCACCCGAGCGTGACCATGCCAAGACAAATAGGTCTGGACGTCCGGAGTTTCGCGTACCCCGGCCAGGTCCTGCGCCCGTGCCCGCGCCACGCCACGCCTCGTCAGGGCCGGCGGCGCCGGGTCGAGCACCGCAGCCGCCACAACCGCCCGGCTGCTCGGATCGCGCCTCGATCATGGACGTGTACGGGCACCGGCTCGATGAGCATCAACCGGGCGATGTCGCCGCCGAGACTAACCGGCCGGTCCGCCGGGCCGTGCCGATGAGGCATTGCACCTGAACGGGGAGAAGGTTGGTCGACCCCGGCGTCTCGACTCACACGTCCAGATTCGTCGCCGGCCACCAGAGCTCCGGCTCAACCAGGACACTCCCGCGTCCGAGCGCATTGCGGTCGACGGATTCAGGTTGACCGCGACCCGGGCGCTTCTCCTGGCCGACGCGCAGACCTCCGGCGGCCTGCTCATCGCCGGTGAGGTGCCCGGGCTCCCGGTCGTCGGTGAACCGGTACCAGCGCGGGAGCATTCAGTCATCGTGCGCTGACCGGCGTCCGGGCCAGCGGTTTGAGCCCGACCAGCAGGACCGCCGCGACCAGCGCGGCGCCACCACCAACGATGATCCATGCCTGCCCGGAATCGACACGAGGCGGTGCGAGCGGACCGTCGAGCGCGCCTGCGATGCCGATCGCGGTCAGCAGGGCCGACCGCAGCACGGTATCCGCACCGAACATGTCGTCGGCGCCCATGCACCCACAACGAACGGCCCGGCCGGTGGAAAGCTGGCGGACTCCGTACGCCGCAAATGCCAGCCCTGCCGAGGCGAGCGCGAGGTGGGCGACAAAGTGCACAGTAGCTACCGCCAGCGAGGCGAGCAGCCCGGCGCCAATGCCGAACTCGACGGCTGGAACCCCGATCGCCAGCAATCGAGCGAGTCGCGCGACGAGCGTGCCATGGCTCTGGATAATCTGCCGGAACACCCGGGGATGGGCCATCTTCCACACCGCACTATGCAGCAGGACAATAGCCGCACCCCCGGACAGCATCGCGACCAGCAGTGAGACACCCACGCCGGCAGTCTAGTCGACGCTCGAATCGGTGATCACCGTCGACGAGACCATAGCCGATCAGCCACAGTGCTCCCACCCGCTCCAGATGCTGAACGACTGTCCCGCGCGGTCGGAGGCGACGCCGCCCCACCGTACGCACTTACCGGCGGCGTACCGCCGGACGGGGCCGGCGTAGTAGCTGTAGCTGCCGCCATCGCGGTACACCGTCGAGGAACCCTCAATCTGGAGCTTGGCTTCGGTGTACGTCGCCGTGCCGATGTCCGCCTGCTTGATCGTGACGACGCAGTTGTTGCCATTGCCGCTGTTGTAGAGCAGGTAAACGGTAGCCCAGAGCTTGCTCGTGGAGATCGGCGCAGAGTCAATGACCGAGTATCCGGAGCCGCAGACGCCCTGTGGGCTGTAGGGATTTGCGGCCTGAGCCGGCGCGGGTACGGCCAACAGGGCCAGTACGGCGACGATGGCAGCAGCTGCCACGCGAGCAGCGAGCCTGATCGGCATGTGGATCCCCCAATGAGTGCGTTGGTCAGTGTCGCTCGAACACGCTGATCTCTGGACGCAGTCATCATCGCGTCAGTGATCTCGATCATCGTACCAACGATCATCGATCACTCCATAATGGATGCCACGCGTCTGCTGCCCTCGGGCCAGGTGCCGACCTCTTGGCGCGCCCGTCTCCCACGAGAGACGGAGTAGGCGTAGCGTCCGGTACGCCAAGAGCGATGACGCCGGCGCCCAACACCGCCTCCACTACAGGCACCAACAGGGGCAGGAAGCAACCCGTGGGCTGGACCACATCGCGGTCGGCCATCTGGGCGACATCCGTGCCCCCCGGACCGGCATCCGCAGGACAGGTCCGCGTCTTGCTACCCGCGAGCGTCAGCCGGGCGCGACTGCGCATTGTGTGCGGCATGTGCTGGCACCATTCGTTGGGCCCGGGCGCACTACGCTAGGAGGCCGGCCTGCCCAACGCGCGGCGCCGGTACGGCAGTGCCACTGAACCCAGGGGGGCAGCACCGTTCGAGTCGGGCCAGGCTCCGGGGAGCCCGCCCGTGATGGGCGGGCTCCCGAAGACGGCCCAGCCCGGCCCCAACCGTTCAACTGCAAGCGCGGACCGCGGCATGACCGTACGCCTTCATGGCAGGCGGCTCAGCCGATCGACATACTGCTGGACCGCGGCCACGCGGACCGGAAGCGGGGCTGCCGGAACTTCGAAGAGATCGAATCCGACCTCGTGGTAGGTCAGTTCATGGACCTTCTCGAAGGCGAGCGAGTCCTCGAAGCTGATACGGCGAGCGGCGGTGGCCTGGATGAAGCCCTGATGTCGTACGAAGAAGGCCGTCTGCTCATACCAGCGCTCAGCCACCATGCGTTCGATCTCTTCGAACAGGTGGCGCGGTGCTGTCAGGTCGAGGTAGCGGCACAGGGCCAACGTGCAGACCGGTGAACGGTTGAAGAACCGACGCCACGGCGGTCCGCCTCGCCCGTGAGCTGTCTCTTCCGCTGAAGATTCAGCACTCGGTCGGCGAAGCCGGGCTCTCGCCACGGCTCCGGCTGGCCGAGCGCCTGCTGGAGCGCGATGACGTCGTCCAGCAGGCGCTCCACCGCCGAGGCGACGGACCGGGTTACGAGCACAAGCAGCACCGCAGCCGCCACCTGTACGTGCTCAAGGGCCTCGTCTACTGCGCGTTGTGCAAGCGCCGGATGCAGGGCCAGCGCTCCAACGACGAGGCGTACTACCGGTGCCGCTATGCCCAGGAGTACGCCCTAGCCAACAAGATCGACCAAACACGCAACATCTACTACGCGAACGCGACCTCGTGCCACCGCTTGACGCGGTCTTCGCCTCCGCCTTCGCCCCGCACCGATCCGCGACACCATCGCGCTGGCGCCTTACGTCTGACCAGGAAGAACGATCGACGAAATCTTGCGGATCTCGATCCGCTCGATTACCAGGAGAGCCGAATGAAGTGTGCGGGTCGGGTGGTCATCGTCTCCAGAACAGGAGGTGAGTGACCCCGCTAGGACTCGGCACTGACTCAAGGTGGAAGCGGTCGAGAAGATCAGTGTGGCTCTCCCACAGCCGCTCACCTCGACCGAGGTCGACAGGCGCGACGGCGATGTGCATCGTGTCGACCAGGTCGGCCTCGATGAACTCGCGGATAGTGGTAACTCCACCACCGAGGCGCACGTCCCGACCAGCGGCGGCCTGCTTCGCGCGTGCCAGCGCCTCGGCCGGGCTCGCATTGAGGAAATGAAAGGTGGTGTCGGCCAGGGTGAACGACGGGCGTTCGTGATGGGTGAGCACGAAGACCGGCGTGTGGAACGGTGGATTGTCCCCCCACCATCCCTGCCACTCGTGGTTCTCCCAGGGGCCATGCTGGGGGCCGAACTTGTTACGACCCATGATCTCCGCCCCGATGTTGTAGTCGTAGTCGCGGGTCATGTAGTCGTCCAGGCCGCGAGTACCGCCGGGTTCGGTGCGGTACACAAAGCTGGCGGTAGCGGCGCGCCAGGAGAACAGGGGGGTGGGGTCTGCGTGGCCGAAGGGCCGCTCCAAGCTTTGCCCCTCCCCGGTACCGAACCCGTCACGCGACACGTTGAAGCACTGCACCCTTAACAACTGCGGCACGCACTCTCCTCGGGACCTGATGAGCAACTTCCGATTGCAACTTACAACCGGTGGTACCGTACTACCCTGGTGGCATGCCGCAACCAGTGGGGGTCCGTCGCCTGCCCGTGCCCGAGGGAAAATCGGGGTGCCCGATCAATCTGACAGTCGAGTTGCTGGGCGACCGATGGAGCTTGGTCGTGCTGCGGGACGTCATGTTTGGCGGCCACAGGCACTTCCGCGAACTGCTCACGAACTCGGTCGAAGGCATCGCGTCGAACATCCTCGCCAGCCGCCTGTCGAAGCTCGTGGACGCGGGCCTGCTCAGTCGGCACGATGACCCGAGCCACCAACAGAAGATCGACTACCGGCTCACCGAGGCGGCGATCGAACTCGTTCCGCTCATGGCGCATCTCGGCGCCTGGGGCTCCCGATGGCTCCCAACATCACCCGAGCTGTCGATCCGCGCCCAACTTCTCGCTCGCGGCGGTCCTGAGATGTGGGAGAGGTTCATGGACGAACTCCGCGCCGCGCACCTCGAAGGCCGTCCGCACCCTGCCGACGGCGTCCTCGCCGAACTCACCCTGGCCTACGAACGGGCCGCTTCCACAAGCTAGTGCAGCACCGCGTTAGTTCTTCGGGGGTGTGAGCCAGGCGGTGGGGTCGTTGAGGTAGAGGCCGCAGGCGCAGTCGAGGGCCTCTTCGGGGCTGAGCCAGCACGGCGACCAGACCCAGCTCTACACGAGTCGGGGAACCGGTTTCTGGGGGCCGCCATTGAGGATCTTCGCACCGAGCGAGATCAGCATCCTCACCCTGCGCACGGGATGATCGAGGGCGGGCCCGGTAAGAGTTGGGCCCACCCCGGTGCGCCCGGCTAGGGATGGCAGCCCAGTTTTGTACGTCGATCTGACTGCCGCCGTAGCGAGGCGTGAAGATACTCAGCATTCCGTGGATCCGCAGTCGCTCGTGGTCGAGTAGCGGATCGGATTAGTAGATCGGGTTGGAGGGGTAACGCAGCGTCCAATCCGACCAACCGGAAGCCCTTCGAAGCGATCTGGATGTGCAGTTTCCTGGTGGTCGAGTCACGTTGACGTGCGGCGGCCATATCCCCACCGCTGACATATTGACGCATCTGCATGAATCCACATAGTTTGTATGATAGCCCAACTATGTAGTGCTCAGAGAGGAGCTTCCATGCAGCTCACCCGCAAGACCCTCATCCGCAGGTTTGCCGTGTATCTCGCGACGGCCGCCCTCGCCGTCACCGGCGCGACGGTCCAAGCGGCCCCCGCCAAAGCCGCCGGCACCTGCGAGCACTTCGCGGCGATCGACATGGGGAAGTACTGGATCAACAACAACGTGTGGGGCCGGAACTCGGGCTCGGGCTGGCAGTGCATCTGGGACAACTGGCTGTCGGGCAACAGCATCGGCTGGGGCACGTCTTATGGCTGGTCGGGATCGTCCTACTCGGTCAAGTCCTATTCCGCCGCCATCCTCGGCTGGCACTGGGGCTGGCGCCGATCTGGAACCGGACTGCCGGTGCAGCTGTCCGCCAACCGTAGCGTCAACACTGGCTGGAACTACAGCGTCCGGCACAGCGGCGGCGCCATGAACGTCGCCTATGACCTGTGGTTGCACCCGATGTCCAACCCGTCCTACAACAACAACCCCAGCGACGAGGTGATGATCTGGCCGTACCGGCTCAACGGCGCGGGTCCGGCCGGGACCAGGCAGGCGACGGTCAGCCTCGCCGGCGCCAATTGGGATCTGTATCGCGGCTGGATCGACGCCGGCAACGGTACGGGTTGGAACGTCTTCTCCTTCGTGCGCACGTCGAACACGACATCCGTGACGCTGAACCTGCGCGACTTCTTGAACCACCTGCGCTCGCGCGGCTGGGTGAGCGGCTCCAAGTACCTCACGAGCGTCCAAGCTGGCGCGGAGGTGTTTACCGGCAACGGCCAGGTTGACACCAACTCCTTCTACGCGAACGTGTCGTAACCCTGGCTGCCTGGAGGCGAGCCTCAATCGGCGTTGAATGTCGCGTCGAAGACCGTCCGCAGGTGGATCTTGACGCGTTGCCAGCTCGCCTCCAGGCGTGGGCCGGGATTGTCGTAGGCGAATGATGTGAGCAGGATGCCGCGGATGGTGTCCATCGCGGTGTAGATCCAGTGGGCGGCATCACCACCTGGCTGCTGTCGCGAGAAGGCGCACCGCATGGCGTGACGGTCGCCAAGCTTCGGGGTTAGCGGTGCTGCACTATTACGGCAGCCGCCGTTCGGGATCATGGCTGAAGTTCGGCGTTGAGGCGTCGTTTGTAGTGGGCTCGTCGGGCTCGGGCTTGATGGCGGCGCCGCCACTGTGACCAGCGCAGACGGTGGGCGAGTTGGTGGATCGGCTGGATGATGAAGGCGTTGATCGAACGACGGACTTCGTTGAGGGTCAGCTTGATCAATCCGCTCTGCGGGGGTTCGTCGGCAGCGTCGGCGGCGTAGATCGCCAGGACGGCGAGGGCGGCCAGGGCCAGGGTGGTGAGCGGTGCCAGGAGTCCCAGCGACGGACCTGGTGCTGGTCGAGGCCGACCTGGCCTGTGGTTTGGCCTGGTGCACGCGCAGGTCGGTGATGGCGTACACGGTCTCGGTGGTGAAGCGTCTCGGCTGGTCGAGTCGCCGACGACGGCGTCGGATCTGCAACGCCTGCGCGGCGGGGGGAAGTCGATGCCGGCGGAGACGGACAGGATCTTGACGCTGCGGATTTCCCGGCGGCCGTGGCCCCGGTCGGTGCGATCGGCGTGCGGAACGGCTCGCCAGGGCAGGGCAGCGAGTTGGGCGTACAGGTGGGCCGGAGGCCCTTGACGGTCAGGATCCAGTTGGTGCCGCACTGCGCGAGGTAGGCGATGTGCTCGCGCTGGCAGTGCAACGCGTCCGCGGTCACGACGACACCGGTGAGGTCGTCGATCTGGTCGAGCAACGACGCGAAGCAGGTGATCTCGTTGGTCTTGCCATCGACGTCGATGCTGGCGTCAGCCGTCACTCCACGAACGGCCGGATGTGGCCACGCTATTGCCTGACCATTGCGGCTTGGTTACGCTTGCGCCCGCTCAGGTTGAAACGATTCATCACTCGCTCCCCGATTCGAATCCCCATCCCTGGCGGGAAGTCCGGACGTCCGCCGCCGCGGCCGGCACTCGCCGACGTCTGGACGTGGAGGTCCCCTATGACGGAACAACCGCTCGCCGGCGAGGACCAGCCGAGCCACCTCTCCCGCCGCAAGCTCCTTGGCCTGGGGGCCGCCCTCGGGCTTGGCGCGGCACTGCCCTGGAAACCGGCCGTCGCCGGTGCCGCGCCGGGTCAGCCGTCGGGCGTACCGATGGCGTTCGCGCAGCGATTCGCCAACCCGGGCACCGACGTGGCCGCCAAGTTCCGCTGGTGGTGGCCGCACGGCCTGGTCGACCCCGCCGAGATCGCCCGCGAGATCGACCAGATCGCGGACGCCGGTTTCGGTGGCGTGGAGATCCAGGACGTGCACCACAGCGTGCGGACGCCGATGGATCCGGCCGGCTCCGGCTGGGGCACCCGGCCGTGGCTCGACGGCGTCGAGGCCGCTCTGCGCCAGGCCAGGAAGCGCGGCGTCCGCGTCGACCTGGCGCTCGGCCCGTGCTGGCCCACCGCTGTCCCGACCATCACCCCAGACGACGACGCCGCGTGCAAGGAGCTGGTGCACGGGGTGGTCACCCTGGGCGGCGGCGAGGTCTTCGACGGCCCGCTGCCCGCGCCGATCGTCCCGGCGGAGGCGGGCGTCCACCGGCAGGAGCTACGGTTCGTCCAGGTCGCCAGGGTCGTCGGCTCGCCGACGGCGGCCGTGGTGGCACTCGACCCGGCGACCGTCCAGACCATCACCGACCAGGTCCGCGACGGCGCCGTCCGGTGGACCGCGCCGGAGGGCAGCTGGGTGCTGTTGGCCTACTGGGAGCGGGGCTCGGCCCAGGAGCCGGAGGCCGGCCCGCACACCGACCCGCACTCCTACGTGGTGGACCACTTCAGCAGGGCCGGCACCCAGGTCGTCGTCGACCTGTGGGAGTCGAGGATCCTCACCCCGGCGATCCGCGACCTGCTGCGCGAGGTCGGTGACAACCTGTTCGAGGACTCGCTGGAGATCGAGACGAAGGCGACCATCTGGACGCCGGACATGGTCTCCGAGTTCCAGCGGCGGAACGGGTATGATCTGCTGCCCTACCTGCCGGTGATCGTCGAGCGGTCGGAGAGGTACGTCTTCACGTACGACAGCGACACCACCAACCACGTCCGCGACGACTACAACCAGGTGCTCAGCGACCTGTACCACGAGAACCACCTGATCCCGCTGCGGGAGTTCGCGTACAGCCTGGGGATGACGCTGCGGGTGCAGCCGTACGGGCTGGAGACCGACGCGATCTACAGCGCCGCCGTGCTCGACGTGCCCGAATCGGAGTCGCTCGGCTTCAAGAACCTGGACGACTACCGGGTGCTCGCCTCCGGCCGGGACATGGGCGGTCGTTCCATCCTGTCCTGCGAGACCGCGGCGTACGCCAACGGCGCCTACAACACCACCTGGAACAAGGTGCTGCAGACCGTCGGCAGCATCTTCGTGGGCGGCGTCAACCAGTGCGTCCTGCACGGCTTCTCGTACGCCACCGCGCCGGACGCCCAGTGGCCCGGGTTCGCCGCCTTCTCGCCGTACGGCAACAACGGCATCGGTTACGCGGAATCCTGGGGCCCACGCCAGCCGACCTGGGGACACGTCCGCGGCATTGCCGGCTACCTCGCCCGTACCCAGCTCGCGCTGCGCACCGGTGTTCACAAGGTGGACATCGCCTTCTTCCGGCAGAAGGGCTGGACCGCGACCGGAATCGGCGCGGCGTACTTCACCAACGAGGGCATCCCGATTGGCTGGACGCACGGATTCCTCTCGGAGTCGATGCTGGAGCTGCCGAGCGCCGTGGTCGGCGACGGCCGACTGGCCCCCGACGGCCCCGCATACAAGGCGCTGGTCGTGGAGGGCGACGTCTTCCGGGGCCGGGAGTTCACCCTCTCCGTCCGGGCCGCCGAGCGGTTCGTCGATCTGGCCCGGGCCGGCCTGCCGTTCGTGTTCATCGGCGCCTGGTCGAACCCGCACGTGATCGGCATCGCCCAGCCGGGCGAGGACGCCCGGCTGCGGGAACTGCTCGATGCGCTGTTCGCCCTGCCCAACGTCCGGGTCGTCGCCGTCGCGTCCGGCGTTCCGGGTGCCCTGGCAGAGCTGGGCGTCAAGCGTGACGTGGAGTACACCTCGTCGACCCTGATGACCGAGCACCGGTCGGCCGACAACGTCGACCTGTACTACCTCGCCAACGCCCGGCACGCCGAGAACCGCCGGATCAACGCCATCGACCAGGACGTCTGGCTCACCAGCCGAGTCCGGAACGCGGTGCCGTACGTCCTCGACGCGTGGACCGGCCGGATCGAGCGGATCGCGCAGTACGAGCGGAACGGCGACCGGATCCGGGTGCACGTCTCGCTCAAGCCGGGACAGTCCACGATCATCGCCTTCGCCGACGCGACCTGGATGAACGACCCGACGGGGAGCGCGGTGCACGCGGTCACCAGCGAAGTCCCGGTCTTCTTCCGGAACGGCGAGCTGATGGTCCGCTCCACCGCCGCCGGGACCTTCCAGACGGCACTGTCCACCGGGCGGACCGTGCGGACCGCGGTGCCGGCGCTGCCCGAGCCGCTGGCGCTGACCTCTTGGGACCTGGAGGTCGAGGACTGGCAGCCGGGTGCCACCCCGACCGAGACGATCAAGCCGATCCGCCGGCTCACCCTCGACGGGCTGCGGGCCTGGCCGGAGATCCCCGAATTGCAGGACACCTCCGGTATCGGCCGCTACCACACGACGGTCGACCTCGGGTCGTCCTGGACCGGTGGCCTCGGCGCCTACCTCGACCTGGGTAGAGTGTTCGACACGTACACAGTGACCGTGAACGGTCGGGCGTTGCCGCCGTGCGACGTCCTCGACCCGCGGGTCGACGTCGGCCCGTACCTACGGGCCGGCCGCAACACCATCGAGGTGGAGGTGGCCACCACCCTGTCGAACCGGCTGCGGGTGACCCGGCCCGAGGTGTTCGCGATCGCCGCGCGGCAGGCGTACGGCCTGATCGGGCCGGTGCGGTTGGTCCCCCACCGCGAGGTCGCGCTGCGCTCCGCGTGACCCGCGATCGCAGTACACGGAACAGCCCTCCGCCCACCTGCGGGGGGCTGTTCCGCATCCGAACCGTGCGCGAGGCCACCGCATAGCGCCCCACGCGGCTGCGCGGGCGGGGCGGGGCGGGGCCAGCCGGGCGAGCGCCTCCGGCACGGTAGCCACCACCTGCTCGGCCCGCACCACGCAGACGTGCAGATCAGGCAGGACACTGAAGAGCCGACGCCCCTGGTCGGGCGAGCCGTCGAGGACGACCATACCGGTCGCCACGACAGCGATCGCGGCGCCGGTGACAACGCCGTCCGCGGCGCCGATCCGGGCGTTGTCTAGACCGTTGTCGGCCAGCGCGCTCACCGCCGGCGGCAGCCACGCCGGTGGCAGTCCCGGCGGTACGACCACGGTGGCCCCCGCCGGCAGAATGCCGGCGACGTGTCGGCGACGGCCGACTCGGGAACGCGGTGCACGTGTGCCCGGTAGTCGGCGGCAGGCCCCGGCCGCGCCGGCAGGCGAGCCGGCTGAGCCGGGCGGCGCGCTGCGCGGCCCCGTACAGCTTCGGCCGGTCCATAGTGTACGCCTCGGCGGCGGGCCGGCGGCGGGACTCATAGCCTCGGCGCGCAGGTACACGAGCAGCTCCGGAATGTTGATCTTCACCGGGCAGGCGTCGACGCAGGCACCGCAGATGGTCTCCGGCAGGGTGAGGCACATCCGCCCGTTGCCCTCGGACTCGACGACGGCGAGGGTGCCGGCCTCCGCGACGGCGAAGTTGGCCCCGGAGACCGCCACTTTCGTGGTGAGGAACGCCTGCCGCAGGTAACGCCGGGCCACGGCGGCGAGCGCCGCCTCACAGGGACTGCAAAACCTTGTCAGAGACTGGTAAATAGGGGTTTCGGGCGACCGCCGGGTCGGGTGCGGAGATCGATGATCGGCCCGTGTGTGGCGTGGTGGCGTGACATGGGGAAGGGCCTTCGGATACGAGCGAAGGTGACTGAACCAGCACGACCGAAGGCCAACCCTGTCTGTATACCTTGTCGCCGGCGTCGCCACACCCGCCACCCCGGCCACCGTCCCAGTGCCAGACGCGCCGGACGACAAGGGTTCGTGTCCGGAAGGTCGCGCACCAACGCGATCAAGGCCCTGGTCCTCGGCGACACAACCTGAAGAACTGGCGCATTTGACCCGCCACCTCGGCCACCGCGACAGCCTCGACACCACCATCCGCGCCGTCGCTGGCCTACTGTCCGACCACCAACACGTCGACCGCGGCAAACCCATCGCCGCTATCACCGCCGGCCCCACGTAGCTCGCGAGTTGGACCTCTAGCCTCTGGCCAACCCCACAACGGACATAATCCCACGAACCATCCTTTCAGCGAGGCCACTCAGCAGGCGCTACTGGGTGAGGACTTCTCAATCCCCCAAGCGGCACTCGTCATCGCCACGCCGCGGAGCTCTTGCGGGCGCACTTCTATCCGCTGTCGCGGATCGCTCGCGTGGCGGCGGCCTCGTCCCGAGCCCGGGCCGCGGCGGTGCGGTCGCCCGCTAACCGATGTGCTTCGGCCAGGGTGTCGAGACCGGTAGCCAGCCAGGTCCGGGAGCCGACCTGCCGCCACAGGCTGACGGCGGATTCAGCGCGGCGGCGGGCCAGCATCGGTCGGCCGGCCATGAGCTGGGCCTCCGCGAGCGCGTACAGGGTGGCCGCTTCCCCCAGACGTTGCCGAACTCGCGGTAGGTCCACAGGCTCCGGGCCAGCAACCGGCGCCCCTCGCCGTGCATGCCCTGGCGCACCAGAGCGTCGCCGAGCCAGCAGTTGGCGTGTGTGGCGGTCAGCCGGTCGCCGAGGTCTTCGCTGATCGCAGCGGCCTGCCGGAAGCAGTCGGCGGCGGCCGCGTAGGCGCCGCGGGCCCGGTGGGTCTGTCCCAGGCAGCGCAACGCCTGGGCCCCACCGGGTCGGTAGCCGGCGGCTCGGCTCATCTGGAGACACTCCTCGAACCGTTTCCTGGCGGCCTCCACCCGCCCCTGCTCTAGGTCGATGACCCCGATGCCGTTGGTGGCGTAGACGAGGCAGTTGATGTTCCCGGCGGCTCGGGCCAGGTCGGCGGCCTGCGTGAAGTGCCGCACCGCCGTGCTGTACTGGCCGAGCAGCCGATGCACGTACGCCAACCCGGCCGTGGCGCTGGCCCGGTAGGCCGGATCCCGATTGTTGGCGAGCTGTAGGGCCTGCTCGAAGTGATGGATCGCCTCCGGGTAACGGTCCAGGATGGTGGTGAGTTCACCGAGGCAGCGGTGCAGCTTGGCGGCGCTGGGGTGGTCGCCGGTGTGCAGCGCGACCTTGAGCGCCCGGCTCTGGAGCCGCTCCCAGTCGTCGAAGTGGCTGCCGACCTGGAAGAACGTCGTCAGCGCGGTGGCCAGCCCGGCGGCGGATGCGACCTCGCCGTCCGCCAGCGCCTGCTCGACGAGGGCGATGAGGAACTGACGCTCGGCGCCGAACCAGGCCACCGGGTCGGCGACGAGCTGGTCGGTGTCCGGCGGCGGGAGCCGCCAGGACACCAGTTCCGTGTGCAGGATGCCCTGGAAGTCGGCGCTGAGGAGGTCCGCGGCAAGGCCGGTGAGGTGCAGGCTCGCGCCGAGCACCCGGCCGTCCGCAACCGCCCTGGTCGGCGGCGAGAGTTCCCGTGCGGCTCGTTCCCGGCCGAGCAGCCGCACCAGGTCGTGCAGCCGGTAGCGGAATCCGGTGGCGTCGACCGGCCCGATCTCCACCAGGTGCACCTCGACCAGGTCGTCGATGACCACTTCCGCGTCGGACAGGCTGACGTCCAGCAGGGCGGCCAGCGCCCACGCGGCGAAGTCCGGTCCGGGCAACAGGCTGAGCATCCGCAGGGCCTGCTGAGCAGTCGGGGTCAAGGCCCGGTAGGTCAGTTCGAGGCTGGCCCGTACGGCGACGTCGCCCACCACCAGTTCGTCCAGCTTGCGCTGCTCGTCGGCGAGCGCCCGGGCGACCTTGGCCAACGGCCAGTGTGGTCGCGCGGCGAGTCGGGCGCCGGCCACCCACACAGCGAGAGGAAGCCCACCGCAGGCAGCCACGATGAACCGGGCGGCGTCGGACTCGGCGGCGGTGCGGTCCCAGCCCAGCATCTCGCAGAGCAGCGCCAATCCCGCGGCGGTGTCCAGGATGCCCAGGGGCAGACGACGAGCGCCCAGGTCCGCCAAGGTGGTCCGGCTGGTGACGATCGCGGCGCACCGTCCGCCGCTGGGCAGCAGGTCGCTGACCTGGCGCGTTGTCGCGGCGTTGTCCAGGATGATGAGCACCGCCCGCTGTGCCAGCAGGGAGCGGTAGAGGTAGATCCGGCTAGTCAGATCGGGGGGCACCGCGCCGCCGCGTACGCCGAGCGCGCGCAGGAACGCGCCCAGGACCGAGCCGGGCTCGGCGGGCTCGTCGCCGAAGCCCTGGAGGTCGACGTAGAGCTGGCCGTCCGGGAACCGGGCGGCGAGCCGGTGCCCGACATGGACCGCCAGGGCCGTCTTGCCGACCCCCGCCGGGCCGCTGATCAGCAACGCCACCGGCCCGGCGGAATCGCCGTCGAGCAGCCGGCGGGCCTCGGCCACTTCGGCATCCCGGCCCACGAACAGAGGCTGGTCCGGTGGCAGCAGACGCGGTGGGACCTGCCGTCCGCGCGGCCCGGCCGGATGCTCGCCGCCAGCCGGAAGGCCCGCCACTGTAGACCCGGCCGGTGGCTCGATGTCCGGTCCGATGGCCGCATCCGGAGCCTGCTCGAACAGGCCCGCGAGCGAGGCGAGGTGGTCGAGCGATGCCAGCGCACGGCGTGCCTCCACCCATTCCCCTACCGCCACCGGGTCACCACCGCATGCCCGGACCAGGGCGGCCACGACCTCCTCGGACGGCAGCGAGGCCCGATTGAGCGCACTCGCGACGGTGCTCGCCGGCAGCTGATCGCCGGCCTTCCGGGCCCGTCGTTCCAAGGCCCGGTACGACAGGCCGGACAAGGATTTCACGGCACGCAGTTGAGCGACGAACTCCACCGCGTTCCGCGTCGCTCTCGGGCGTGGCGGATTCGTCACGTAGAGAATCCTAGCAACGCGGGTACGCCGAATTCCTGCCCGAGTGTGCGGGCGAAGGCAACCTGCGGGCCGCCTCGTATCAGGCTTGACTCGGCCCTATCCGCTCGCCATCGTCTGGCCCGCCGCCAACGGTCTCACCCGCTCCGCAGCCTCACCTCACCGCGCTGTCGGTCTCCCTGCGCCCATCCCGACCAGCACGATCAGGTGGAAGCGGCTCCTTGTGTGACAAAGCCCCATCCTTTGCGCATCTCCTGGCGTACGCGATCCAGTGTCCAGGAATGGGCCGAAATGGCTGCGCGGTTTTGGGCCGCATCCGAGCCGGACCTGCGGATCCCCGCGCAGGATGGCCTCGTACAGCGACATCAGTAGCGGGCTGGGCCGCACGTTGAGATCGCCGGCCAGGTACCCACAGGCGCGCTGGTACGCGTCGATGGCGGCCGCGACGTCACCGCTGCTGCTGCACGCCACCATGAGGAGGCCCCAGGCACGCTCGCGGTACGGCTGGCGGCCGAGGAAGGAATACAGCAGCAGGCAGGCGCGATCCGGCTCGCCGGCCTCGATCAGCAGTTCGGCGCACTCCTCCACAGCGGACTGCCACCGGACCAGCAAAACCTGTGCGTATCCGTACAGGAGCGGACCCTGCGGCACGTCGAGCATCGGCGAATCGCGGTACAGGGCAACGGCGCTCGCCAGGCATTTGATCGCCGTGGCCCGGTCACCACGGCCCCGCGCCCGACGGCCCTCGTCGATTGCGGTCTGAAACTGAAGGGCGTCGAGGCTGCCGCCAATGGCCAGCGACCAACCATCGTGGCCCTGGACGAGATGAGCGCCCAGCTCCATCGCCCACACCCGCAACTCAGACAGATAGTTGCGGAGGTTCGCGGCGGCCGAGGCCGGAGCGGCGTCACCCCACAGTTCGGAATAGACCGTCGCCCGCCGTAGGGTGCGATCTTGTTCGAGCAGCAGCATAGCCAGCAGGGTGCGCACCTTCCCAGTGGGAATGGGCACCATACGTCCCAGCTGCCGCACTTCCATCGGGCCCAGCAAGTTCACCGCCAACTGCTCCACGTGGAGATTGTCGGCGTGCCGGACCCGGATGATCCATTGTCTCGAACGTTCTCGAACAAGCTCGAACAGCGGGGACTCGTGCCCTCGCCCCGCGTACCACACAGTCCGCCGCAGGTACGGTCGATCAGACGTTAGCTCGGGCGGGTGAAGTGACCCCTATCGGCCGGACGCCGATCCAACCGGGCAGCGTTCAGTTCAGCGCGGTTGAAGGCTCCGGCAGGTACATCGCGTCCTTCTGCTTGATGAGGGAGTCGTAGGCGTAGCCCCCCAGCCGGGTACCGCGGAAGGTCCGCACCTTGCCTGCCGACAGGTGTGCGGTGAGAGTCGCCGCCGGGTTCGGCGGCGGGTCCGGGAAACGGACCTGGAGCAATCCAGGCACCGCGCCCGGACCCGAGCCAACAGCCTGGCCTGGCTGACCGCGCACCGCCGGCTGGCCCGCGACTACGAACGCCACCCCCGCCACCTCCGAAGCAATGATCCGCTGGATCGCGATCAACGGCATGGTCCGCCGCCTCACCCGTGGTGGACCCGCACGCCGTCAACAAGCCTGGACCCTCGACGACCTCAAGGCCTGTCCCTTCTCAAATGCCCTCTGAGTGCGGCGAGATATGCTCGGACATCCTCGGCCTCGGGCATGCCGAGTTCGGTGTAGGTGGCGTGGGCCTGTTCGTAGTGGATCCGGGCCAGATCGGGGTCGTCCAGGGCCCGGTAGGTGTGACCGAGGCCGGCATGTGCACGGGCTTGCTGGTGCCGGGCGTCGGACGCGGCGGCGATGGCGAGTGCGTCGGTGTGGTGGGCGAGGGCCTCGGCGGGGCGGCCGATGGCCCGGGCAGCTTCGCCGAGGCCGTTGATCGACAATGCCTGGCCGGTTCGCTCGCTGGTCCTGATGAAGCGGGTGAGCGCTTCCCGGAAGTAGGTGGGGGCCTGTTCCGGCTCGCCGAGGTGGAGGTGGAGGATGCCAAGTGTGTCCAGGGCGTGGGCTTCAGTGATGGGACTGCCCAGTCGTTGGAGGATGGTCAGAGAATGCCGCAGGTGGTCGGCGGCTGGCGCGTAGTGACCCTGCCGCAGCTCGATGTTGCCCACGCGGGGCGCGGGCGATGAACGAGCACGCCCGCCACCTCGGCGCCCTCCAGACGCGCGCGGTGACCCCGTCCGGGCTGGCCGATCCGCGCCAGTTCAACAGCGCGTACGACCTGACGCGGATCGCCCGCGCCTGCTTCGCCGACCCGGCCTTCCGCCGGTACGCGCTCACCGAACGCTCCCCGGATCCCGGCCCAGCGGGCCCTACGCGGCAAGGTCTTCCAGATCCACCCGAACTGCCAGGTCGCCTCGTCGAGCTTGTGGATGGCGAGATGCGCGATGCTGCCCTCGTCTAGCAGTGCGGGGCAGCCGACCCAGTTCTGCGAATCCAGGTGCGGTACACGGTCGCGGTCGGCGGCGAGCAGGGCGTCGGGGTGGGGTTGGCTGGCCAGCCACAGGTGCAGCGAGTCGAACCGGGTCGCGGGTGGTGGGGTGGTGGCCGGCGACCAGGCGTCGACCCGCGGCCCATTCAGGGAGTTGACCAGGGCGGTGAAGTTGAGGCTCGCGGTGACGGGGTCGTCGATGCGCAGGACCACGGCACCAACGCCGGTCGCTGCCGCTGCAAGCCGATCAACACGCGTGCGGCGGCAGCGACCGGCCGTTTGCGCGCGGCTTACCCCGCTGCGTCCCGCCAATCGCCGGGAGCTTGGGACCCGCGCCTGAACGTCATGGTGGCGCCTCGTCCAGTTGTTCGAGGATGCGGTTGGAGATCCGTGCGAGGGTGGCGAGTTCGTCTGGGCTGAGGGCGTCGATGACCAGGCGCCGGACCGTGGCCACATGGTGGGGTGCGGCGGCTTCGATGGTCTTGCGGCCGGCGGGGGTGATGACGACGAAGGCCCGGCGGGCGTCCTCGGCGCACTCTTCCCGGACTACCAGGCCGCGTTTGATCATCCTGGCGATCTGGTGAGACAGGCGGCTTTGCTCCCAGTCCACCGCCCTGCCGAGGTCCTGGAAGCGCAGCCGCCCGGCTGGGACGTCGGTGAGCGCGACGAGGATCTCGAAGTCGGCGCCGGACAGCTTGGCGTGCGCCTGTAGGTCACGCTCCATCCTGGCCCGGAGCTTCTGGTGCAGGCGGACGAAGTTGCGCCAGGCGTGCTGCTCCGCCGGGCTCAGCCACTGAGGTGTCTCGTTCATATGCGACGAGTCTATCAAGTCTCTTGACATGTCATGTACTTCGGTTAGAGTACATGACACATCAACTGACACGTCATGCATCCTCCGGGCAAGGTGCATGACACGCCATCTATCTGGTGTTTGGTCGCCCGGATCAACGAGAAGGAGAAGGCCGTGGCCGAGAAGAAAGTGATCGCGGTGGTCGGCGCCACGGGTGCCCAAGGCGGCGGGCTGGCGAGGGCCATCCTGGCGGATGCCGGTGGCGGGTTCGCGGTCCGTGCGCTGACCCGTCATCCCGACTCGGACGCCGCACGCCAGCTCGCCGCCCTCGGCGCCGAGGTGATCGAGGCCGACATGACAGACCAGTGGAGCATGACGAAGGCGTTTGACGGGGCGTACGGGGCGTTCCTGGTGACCAACTTCTGGAAGCACATGTCACCGGAGCAGGAGAAGCGGGATGCGGCGACGATGGCGCGGGCGGCCAGGACAGCCGGCTTGAGCCATGTGATTTGGTCGACGCTGGATGACACCCGTGAGCACATCCCGCTCGACGACGAGCGCATGCCGACGCTGGAGGGGCGCTACAAGGTGCCGCACTTCGACGCCAAGGCCGAGGCCAACCAGTACTTCACGGATGCCGGGGTGCCGACCACCTTCCTGCAAACCACGTTCTACTGGGAGAACCTCCTCGGCCCGATGGCGCCGAAACGGGCCGAAGACGGCCGGCTCGTGCTGGCCCTGCCGATGGCCGACAGCCGGCTCGCCGGCATCGCGGCCGAAGACATCGGCAAGACCGCCTACGGCATCTTCCGACGCGGCCGTGACCTCGTCGGCCGGACCGTGCCCATCGCCGGTGAGCACCTAACCGGCACGCAGATGGCCGAGCAGCTTGGCGCGGCCCTGGGCGAAGAGGTGAGCTACGTGCCGGTGCCCTTCGACGCGGTACGGGCGCAACCGTTCCCCGGCGCGGTGGAAACGGGCAACATGTTCCAGTTCTACGCACAGGTGCCGCGGTTCACCGCGGTTCGTGACCTCAACGTCGTCCGCGACCTGAACGCGGAACTGCAGACGTTCGCGCAGTGGCTGGCCGCGCACCAGGACGCGTTCGCCAACGCCTGACCGTGGCCCAGCGCCTTATTCCACGTACCTGACCCCTGATTGGTGACACTCATGAACGTCGCTCTATGGACTGTGGCTGCACTGCTTGCCGTGGTCTTCCTGGCCGCTGGCGGCGCGAAGCTGGCCCAGCCGAAGGCGAAGCTCGCCGCTTCGCCGAACATGGCGTGGACCGAGGACTTCTCCCCGGGCATGCTCAAGACGATCGGCGCCCTGGAGGTGCTGGCCGCGGTCGGGTTGATCCTGCCCGCCGCCCTGGACATCGTCCCCATCCTCGTGCCGCTGGCCGCCGTGGGCCTAGTGCTGCTGATGGTCGGTGCGGCGACAACCCACGCCAAACGCAACGAGTCCCGCGCGATCGTGACGAACGTCGTGCTGATCATCCTAGCTGGCGTGGTGGCCTGGGGCCGCTTCGGCCCATACCCCTTCAGCTAATCACCAGCAGCGCCCGGACAAGGAGGAACGCCATGCCCGCCATCACCGTGGAGGACGTCCTCGTCCTGCCCCGCCTGCCCACGCTCGACCCGACCGCGACCCGGTTCCGCGCGGTGCACCGGCTGACCACCGCACCGCGCGGCCACGAGGGCGAGGGATTCCCCGTGCGCCGCGGCTTCGCCGGCGTGCCAATCTCCGAACTGGACCCGTTCGTCCATTTCGACCACATCGGTGAAGTCGACCTGGGTCCGGGTGAGCCGAAGGGCACACCGTGGCATCCGCACCGCGGCTTCGAGACCGTCACCTACGTCATCGACGGCATCGTGGACCACCAGGACTCCAACGGCGGCGGTGGGCGGATCACCAACGGCGACACCCAGTGGATGACCGCCGGCGCGGGGATCCTGCACATCGAGACGCCGCCGGAGAGCCTGGTGATGAGCGGCGGCGTGGTCCACGGCACCCAACTGTGGGTCAACCTGCCCCGGGCAAAGAAGCTGACCCCGCCCCGGTATCAGGACATCCGCGGCACGCAGGCGACGCTGCTGACCACCCCGGACGGCGGCGCACTGATCCGGGCCATCGCCGGCGACGTCGCCGGGCACGCCGGGCCAGGCGTTACGCACACGCCGATCACCCTCGCACATATCACGGTCGAGCCCGGCGCCCAGGTCGACCTGCCCTGGCACCCTAGATACAACGCGCTGGTCTACGCCCTGGCCGGCGCCGGCACCGTCGGCACCGAAACCAGGACCATCCAGCTCGGTCAACTCGCCGTGTTCGGTGACGGCGACGCGCTGCGCGTGGCCGCCAACCCGCGCCAGGACCCGCGTACCCCGAAGCTGGAACTGTTCGTCATGGGCGGGCAGCCGATCCGCGAACCCGTCGCCCACTACGGTCCGTTCGTCATGAACACCCGCGACGAACTGATCCAAGCCTTCGAGGACTACCAGGCCGGCCGGCTCGGCGTCATCCCCGCCACCCGGCTGCCGCACACCGGATAGCCGGCCACCCGCAAGCCCGCACACCAACCATCACCGCGGGCAACCTCCGCACCACCCGGTCGAGGCACCTCGCTTGCGGTGGCAGGGAAAGAAAGGAAAGCGCCATGAGCACAAGAAGACCGGACTCGACGCGCTGTTGACGCCGAAGGACAGCAACTGCTCAACACCCCCGCCCCCACCACCCCTGGCGCCGGCGCATGACCGCGCCAGCCCAGTCCACCACTACGAGGCGGATCAGCAGCCAGTGGCTGTGCCCGGCGATGGCAGCAGGCAGGGAGGCTATCGCCCAGTCGTAGAGTCACGGCCCTTTGGCACCGTCGCCGCAGCGGAACTTGGAGTCCTGCCCGTATGCCTCGTCCGCGGTGGCCCACCTCGCCGGCAGACCCGCAGTGATGGCGCGTTCGACCATCCGCAGACCAAGCGTGGGCTTCGTGGCGAACCCGACGCTCGCCGCGATGCCGGCCTCCTCTCGGCGGGCGGGCTCGTCGCACCACCCGCGAGGCAGATACCACTCCCGGTCGATCAGGGTGCGCCCCGCCGGGTTGGCGTAGGCCAGGAACACCCCGAGCTGGCAGTTCTCCGTCCGCCCGGCCGCGCCGACACGTGTTCACCGCACGCAGGCCGCATGGTGTCCGACACGGGGACTTTCGCCAGGCTGTGCGCAGCAACTCCGCGGCCGGCTACCACCCGATGGACGTCATCCACCGGAGGGCCGAGCACCCAGGTCAGCGGGCCGACTGGACCCAGTCCTGGTAGTGCGTGGGTGCCAGGTGTGCGTCCGGGCCCGCAATGAGTACGTCGCCGGTGACGGCTGCGAACAAGCCGGCCCCGTCGTCGGTGACGACGGCCCGGTCGTCATGCTGCGCGGCCAGGGTGATTCTGCCGAGCTCGTCGAGGGCGAACACGTCCGGGCCGGCGACGTTGTGGATGCCGTTCAGCGGCGCTGCGGTGGAGACCTCGACGACCGCGTTGACGACGTCCGCGGCGGCCATCGGCTGAACACGGGTAGCGGGCAGGCGAACCGTCTTGTCGTCGGAGGTCCAGGAGATGATCGCGTTCACGAACTCGAAAAACTGGGTGGCACGCACGATGGAGTACGGCGTGGGCCCCTGCCGGAGCAGGTCTTCCTGCAGGGTCTTGGCCCGGTAGTAGTCGAGCTGGGGCACCTGGTCCACACCGACGATCGAGAGGATCACCTGGTGACGGACGCCGGCACGCTCCCCCGCGGCCAGCAGGTTGGTCATGGTGGTGCGGAAGAAGTCCAGGGAGGCCTCGTCGAAGGTCGGCGAGTTCGCCACGTTGACGACGACGTCGGCGCCCGCCAGCGCCTGGTCCAGGCCATCTCCCGTGAGCAGGTCGACGCCGGTCGACGGCGCGGCGGGGACGGCTTCGTGTCCGGCTGCGGTCAGCTTCTGGACCACCTGCGAGCCGATCAGTCCGGTACCACCGATGACTGTGAGCTTCATGGCTCTCACCTTTCCACGGCGCGCCGCGCGGCACGCCAACTCTGTCGAGGACACGGCCCCGAACTCGGATACTCTCTGTCCGAGATAGTAACCGGATAGACTTTGTCCGAGTCAAGCGGGGGGGGGAGGTCGTATGAAGCTCTCAGGTGGGGTCGAGTGGGCACTGCACTGCTGCGTGGTGCTGACCACGGCGACGGAACCGGTGCCGGCTGCCCGGCTCGCGGAGCTGCATGACGTCTCCGGCAGTTATCTGGCCAAACAGCTGCAGGCACTCTCCCGCGCCGGCCTCGTGACCTCTGTCCAAGGCAAGGCGGGCGGATATGTCCTGACCAGGGCGCCCGAGCTGATCACCGTCCTCGACGTCGTCGCAGCCGTCGGCGGCGCTCAGCCCGCGTTCGTGTGCACCGAGATCCGTCAGCGCGGCCCCCTGGCGACACCGCAGGAGGCCTGCACACGGCCGTGCCCCATCGCTCGCGCTATGGCCGGCGCCGATGCCGCCTGGCGTGCCGCCCTGCAAGCGATATCCATCGCGGACCTCGCCAGGAGTGTCGATGAGGACTACGGCCCGACTGCGCTCGCCGGCATCCGCGGCTGGCTGAGCGGGCCGAACGACGGCGATACCGTGATTGTCGATCGAGGATAGACGCGCGAGGCGATGTCGGCCTCCGCCTGAGACCGACGGCGAGCACGAACGGCTGCGGGCAGCCGCCGGGAGGCGCAGAAGCGGACGTCGGGCACCTACCCGTCCGGGGTAGAGCAACTAAGGCCTCGTCAGGCAGCCTTGAACGGGTATCCGGGTGGCGGATCTTGGAGGAGGCAGAGGCGCTGGTCGGGCCAGCGGCGGTGCAGGGTCTTGAAGAAGGCCGGGAACTCGCGCCGCGGGCAAGGCAAGCGCCAGGGTTACCGTCGCCGGCGGGCACGGTGGTCGTGCCGGGCGGCACCGGTCCCGCCTCCCAGGGTTGGACCCGGTCGGGTGGGGTAGACCCGTCTGCCACGCGGGTGGCGGGGACCGTCCTCGGCCACGCCACGCGCGGTGGGGCTACCGAGATGTCTCGGAGGATCCATGTCGGCTGGATCAGCGGGAGTACGCGGGCCGGCGACGCCGGACGACGTGGTGGAGTTGCGGGTGCACGGGGTCTCCGCCGCAGGCGCCAGCCAGGTGCTGGACCGGCCACACGTGCAGCAGGTCGCGGGGGATCGCAGCGCGGGCTTCTACCGGCCCCGACCCGACTGTCCGCACGCCAGCCGCGCGGGCGGGGTGACCCTGGAGGCGTACCGGTGGAGTGACCTGCCCTCCGGCACCGCGGTTCGGACCCTGTCGCTGGTGTTCCTGCTACCGTTCATGCTGCTGAACGTGGCGGTCTGGATGCGCCCGGGAGACCCGGCCTCCGATGCGGTGGTCAGATCTCTGTGCCGGGTGCTGGGCCTCACCTTGACCGTGCTGTACGTGCTCGCCGCCGTCGGGGTCGCGCTGGACCTGGTCGCCTGGCAGTGCATGTCGTCCTCGGCCTGTCTGTCGGGCCGTAGCTGGCTGTCCTGGCTGGGTGAACGCCCCACCGGGTTCCGGCTGACGGTGCTCGCGCTGGTCCCGGCCGCCGCCATCTGCCTGATCTGGTGGGCCAGCACGCGCCCGGGACGGGCGTTCACCGCGTTTCGCCCGCCGGAAAGCACAATGTCCGGGCACCCGCTCAGCACGGTCGGCCAGTGGGACGCCGAGCCGCTGGTGGGACGGCTGCGCTCGATCCACGTCGCCACGGCGTTCGCGACACTGGACGGCAGCCTGCTCGCCGCCCGGGCCGCGCAGGGCGCCCCGGCCACCACCATCGTGTTGGCGGTGGCAACGGGGGCGGTCCTGGCCACCTGTGTGACCCTGCTCTGCACTCCCCCGCTAATCGACCGGGCCCCCGCGAACCGGCGGCTCGACAGTGCCGCCCGCGCGCTGCGGACGATCGCCATCGGTCTCACCATCGTGGTCGCCGCCCACGTCCTGGCCACCCCTACGCGTTGGCACGAAGGGGGTGGCCTGCCCGGCTACGGCCCGACCCTTACCTGCCTGTTCGTCGCTCACGCCGGGCTGCTGGCCGCCCTGGCATTCGTACTGCTGTGGCGCCGCAGCCGACAGCCGGACCACCCGCCGCTACACGGGCTGGGCGCGCTGGCGGCCGCAGCCGCGGCCGCAGGTATCGCGGTGGCGTTCTCCGCCGAACTCGTCCGCCGGGTGGCCGACTTCCTGGACCGCACCGCATCAACCGGGCTGGTCCCCCGACCACCGGGGGCGTACACCTGGGCGATCTACGGCTTTTTCCGGGCGGTGCTGATCACGCTGGTCGTCGCCGGCCTGGTGACCCTGATCTCCCGACGCGGCCGCTCCCGCGCGGCGGCCGCGATCGTCGCGCGCGACTTCCCGGACCCGCCGACGGAGGCCGCGCCCCGGCTGCGGCAGGTGCAGCAGGCGATTGTCCGGGCCCGGTTCACCGAACGGCTGTTACCGCTGGCCGTGCTCTACGCCAGCCTCGCCGGAGTCGGCGCGGCAAACACCGCACTGGACCTGCTGGGACTGTATCCAGGCGACGCCATCGAGCGGTACGCGCGGGTGCCGGCCGACCTGGTCAACTTCGGCATCGGGATGGGCAGCTACCTGATCGCGGCGACCATTCTCGGTCTGGTCGTCGGCGGTATCTTCGCCTACCGGACCGCCGGGTTCCGACGCCGCATCGGCGTTCTCTGGGACCTGGCCACCTTCTGGCCTCGCGCCGCTCACCCCTTCGCGCCGCCCTGCTACGCCGAACGGGCCGTGCCGGAGCTGGCACGGCGCATCACCTACCTGGTCGAAAGCGGCAACGCCGTCCTGATCGCCGGGTACAGCCACGGCTCGGTCCTGGTCGCCGCCACCGTCCTCCAACTGCCACCCCAGGTCAGCGGCCGGGTCGCCCTGCTCACCTACGGCTCACCCCTGCGCCGGCTCTACGCCCGACTCTTCCCCGCCTACATCGACGACGACATGCTGCACGAGGTGGGTGGCCGGGTCGGCTGGCGATGGTTGAACCTGTGGCGCGACACCGACCCCATCGGCGGATGGATCTTCTCCGCCCACCGGCCAGACGCGCCACCCACCGTCACCGGCCCGACGGCAACGGTGGACCGCCGGCTCCGAGACCCCGACGACGTGGTCACGCCACCCAGCGACAGCGTCCCGCCACCGATCAAGGGACACTGGCCCTGCGAGTCCGGCGAGCCGTACACCGAGGCGGCGCGGAATCTGGTCGAGCGCCTCTGCAAGCCAATGGACCCACGGCCTCGTCCGGCCGACCCACCGGCCGGACATTAAATTCGACGCCTCGGCCTCCCCGATCAGGCCCGGCTCCTGACGCCGTTCCGGCCGCCGCACCCATTTTCCTCGCTCCAGGACGGCCGCGCCGGCCACGGGGATTCTTCAGGTCACCGGTCTCGTCCACGATCAGGCGTTCGGCGCCGACGGCACCGTGCCGCACCGGGTCCGGGAGGTGGTCCGCGAGTCCTGGGAGCGGTCGGTCACCGACGACGGCACTCCGTGTTCGCCGGTCGGGCGGCTGCTCAGTAGAGGGGAAATTCCGAGTTTTATCCGCTTAATGACCGTTTGTACGGTCTGATGTCCTCTGCGGCTCTTCCTATAGCAACAGGGGTGATCCATGCTGTCTACTCGTTCCCGGCTGCAGCTCGTCCTGGCGGGTGTGGCGCTGGTCGGCACGAGCGCCGTCGCCGCTGGCTGCGGCGCTCCCGCCGGCCCGTCGGCCACGCCAACCGCGCTGGCGACCGGGGCCCGTCCGGCCATCGAAGCGGACCCGCCGACCGATTTCCTGACCCGCCTCCGCGAGCAGCGAGGGCTGCCGCCGCTCCCCGACTCCGCGCCGCGCACCTCGGCCGACCCGTACGACCAGGCGCCGCTGCTCCCCTCCGCCGGGCCGGGGCAACTCGACCCCACCTTCGGTACGAGGGGAGTAACCATCATCGCGTTCCCGGGGCGGTCGTACGGTGTGCACGGACTGACCGTGCTCCGCGACGGCGCGATCGTGGCCGCCGGCGGCGACCAGACCTTCCAGTCCGGTGAATTCGTGCTGGTCAAGTACCGCTGCGACGGCACGCTCGACCCGGACTTCGGGGACCGTGGCCGGGTGGTCACCCCGATCCCGCTGGGCGCCGGCGGCGGCGCCCAGGCGATCGCGACCGCACCGAAGGGGAAGCTGGTGGTGGTCGGCACCGCAGGTCTCGGGGGCGAGAACGAACTCGGCTTCGCGGTGGCCCGATACCTACCGAACGGAGAACTGGACGCGAGTTTCGGCACCGGCGGAATCGTGGTGGCCCCGGTCGGGCCGGCCCGCAGCGCCGGCGCCAGCGACGTCGTCGTACTGCCCGACGGGCGGATCCTGGTCGCCGGCGGCGGGAACGACGCCGACGGTAACCCGGGTTTCGCCGCCGCACGGTTCCTGCACGACGGCCGCCTGGATCCCAGTTTCGGCGACGGCGGCTCAATCGTGGTGCCGATGCCCGGCGGCGACGCGGCCGGGTTCGCCCTCGCCGTCCAGCGGGACGGGCGGATCGTGTTGGGTGGCACGGCCGAGGACCAGGGCATCACCTCGTTCGCGCTGGCCCAGCTCACCGCCGACGGTCAGCTCGACCGGAGCTTCGGCACCGACGGGGTGGTGGTCGAGGCATTCCCGGACGCGGGGATCAACGGCGCCAACGACCTGGTCGTCGATGGGAAGGGGCGGATCGTCGCCGCCGGCGTGACCGGCAACCCGCAGGAGCCAGGGGCCTTCGGCCTCATGCGGTTCCGTCCGGACGGCTCGCTGGACCCGACGTTCGGTGGGGGCACGGGCATGGTGCGGACGGAGTTCGAGGGCAGTGCCGGTACGCTCGGCGTCGTGGTGCGTCCGGACGGCGGGCTCGTCGCGGCCGGTCAGGCATGGCCGAACATCGCCCTGGCCGGCTACCAGGCCGACGGCGACCTCGACGAGGGCTTCGGCGACGGCGGCCGGACGGTGACCTCGGTCGGGCCGGTCTCCGCTGCCACGGGCGTGGCGCTCCAGTTCGGACGGCGGATCGTGATCCCCGGTCTGACCGGCAACGACACGCTAAGCGACGCCTCGTTCCTGGTGGCCCGGTACGGGCTGCTCCCCGGCCCGCTACCGGAATGCTGCGAGCGAACCCCATCGGTCAACGGACTGGGCTAAGAGTGCGTGTTTGAGATGCGTTGATCAGGTCCAGGTGAAGGTGCGGCGGGCTTGACGGCGTGCGGGTCGGCCGTGGGTGATGCGGCGGGTGATGCCGGCGATAGCGGCCCAGCGGATGAGGGCTTCGGAGACGGCGGGGTGGCGTTCGTAGTCGCGGGCCAACCGGCGGCAGACGGTGAGCCAGGCCAGGGTGCGTTCCACGACCCAGCGGCGTGGGTGGACGAAGCCGCGCTGGTGGGCGGGTTGCGGACGATCTCCAGCGTGGTGCGTAGGGTGTGGCGGGTCAGTCGATCAGGCGGCCGGTGAAGCCCTGGTCGGCGAAGACGTACCGGATCGGGGTGACCATGTAGGCGCTGAGCAGGGCGGTCTTGGCGCCGTCGCGGTCCTGCCAGCTCGCGGCGAGCACGGTCACGGTGACCAGCAGGCCCAGGGTGTCGGTGATGATGGACCGCTTGCGGCCGTTGATCTTCTTGCCCGCGTCGTAGCCTCGGCTGTCCCGGCCGACGGTATCGGCGCTCTTCACGCTCTGGGAGTCGATGACGGAGAAAGAAGCCCATATCGGTCGAGAGCGGGCCGTGGCCGGTGGCATACGAAGGCAATTGTGGACATCCCACTGATGGACCGAACCCAGGAGCAGCGCTTCGCCCTTGTACGCCACGCCCTCTACTCGCTGGCCAGTCCATCCGCGCACGGAGACGCACATGCCGATCCGTTTACCTGGGACCGGGAGACGGCGGTCGCGGTCATCGCCGCCGTCGCCGCGCTAGGGAGCGCGGCGGCCGTTGGTCAGCCACGTCCGCTCGGCCGCGGTTGCGATCTCCTCGGCCCGGCTCGCAGGGACTGGGTGGGCCGGCCTCCTCCGCTTGGATACGGCGAATGCCGCCGCGACGGCGAGCCGCTACGCGGCGCATGTCAGACGTTTTGGGGGAATCCCAGGTTGAGGCCGCCGTGGCTCGGGTCGAGCCAGCGCGAGGTGACGACCTTGCCGCGGGTGAAGAAGTGCACGCCTTCGATGCCGTGGGCGTGCGTGTCGCCGAAGAGGCTGTTCTTCCAACCGCCGAACGAGTAGTAGGCCACTGGCACCGGGACGGGTACGTTGATCCCGACCATGCCGACCTCCACCTCGCGCTGGAAACGGCGGGCCGCGCCACCGTCGTTGGTGAAGATGGCGGTGCCGTTGCCGTACGGGTTGGCGTTGATCAGGGCGAGCCCCTCCGCGTAGGACGTGACCCGCAGCACCGACAGCACCGGCCCGAAGATCTCGTCGCGGTAGATGGACATGTCGGGTGTGACGTTGTCGAAGAGGGTCGGTCCGAGCCAGAAGCCGTCCGGACCGCCGTCGAACTCGCCGTCCCGCCCGTCGAGGACGAGTGTCGCGCCCTCGCTGATCCCGGCCGCGACGTAGCTGGCGACCCTGTCCCGGTGCTGGCGGGTGACGAGTGGGCCCATGTCGCAGCCACGGGTGCCGTCGCCGGTGCGCAGCTTGTGCATCCGGTCCGTGATCTTCTGGACGAGTTCGTCGGCGATGCTGTCGATGGCGACGAGAGCCGAGATTGCCATGCATCGCTCGCCGGCGGACCCGAAGCCGGCGTTGATCGCGGCGTCGGCGGCGAGGTCGAGGTCCGCGTCGGGCAAGACGAGCATGTGGTTCTTGGCGCCGCCGAGCGCCTGGACCCGCTTGCCGTGCGCGGTGGCCGTCTCGTAGACGTACCGGGCGATAGGGGTCGAGCCGACGAACGAGACCGCCTTGACGTCGGGGTGGGTCAGCAGCGCGTCAACGGTCTCTTTGTCGCCGTGTACGACGTTCATGATCCCGTCGGGCAAGCCGGCCTCGGTCCACAGCCGGGCCACGGCGAGCGCCGCGGAGGGGTCCTTTTCGCTGGGCTTGAGAACCACGGCATTGCCGCAGGCGATGGCGATCGGGATGAACCACAGCGGGACCATCGCGGGGAAGTTGAACGGTGAGATCACCGCGACGACACCGAGCGGCTGCCGGATCGAGTACACGTCGACCGACGTGGAGGCGTTCTCGGTGAACCCGCCCTTCAACAGGTGCGGGATGCCGCAGGCGAACTCGGCGACCTCAAGCCCCCGGGTGACCTCACCGAGCGCGTCGCTGAGCACCTTACCGTGCTCGGCGGTGATGAGCGCCGCGATCTCTTCCTTGCGCTGGTTTAGAAGTTCGCGGAAGGCGAAAAGCACCCGCGCCCGCTTGGCGAGAGAGGCGTCGGCCCAGCCGGCCCAGGCCGCGTTGGCCGTGGCAACGGCCTCCCCGACGAGGTCGGCGGAGGCGAGATCGAGGCGGCCCGTGACCACCCCGGTCGCGGGGTTGAAGACCTCGCTGGTACGTGTGGAGGCGCCGTCCCAGGGGCGGCCGCCGATGAAATGGGTGATGCGATCAGGTGACGCGCTCACGGTGCTCTGGTCCTTTTCTGCCGGGTGTGCAGGTCGGTGGCGGGCCGATCAGCCGGGTGACTCGAAGGTGGGCGGGGTCGCCCAGCGGCCCAGGTAGTCGCGGATGGTCTGGCGCATGAAGGTGCTGGACTCGCGGGCCCGGTCCTCCCAGGCGAAGACGCAGGTGGTGACGATGCCGCCGAAGCCGATCGACTCCAGGGTGGTGAAAACCTCGTCGAAGTCGACCTCGCCCTGCCCGATGTCGAGGTGCTGGTGCACGGTCACCTGCGCTCCCGGGGGGTTGACGATGTAGCGCAGCCCCGACGAGGCGGTGTGGTTGAACGAGTCGGCGACGTGGACCATCGTCAGCAGGTCACCGGCCTGCTCCATGATCCCCTTGCAGTCGTCGCCCTGGTGGAACGTGTGCGGGGTGCAGTAGAGGAACGACACCTGGGACGAGTTGATGCCACGGATGATGTTGACCGCCCGCTTGCCGTCCTCCTCCCAGTCGTCCGGATGCGGCTCGATGACCAGCCGGATGCCCTCCCGCTCGAAGAGGGGCAGCAGTTCCTCCATAGACCGCCAGAACTGGCGCTCGCAGACGGCCGCCTGGCGCGGGTTTCCGTTGAACTCCGAGTTCATCGTGTCGACCCCGAGGTCGACGGCGATCTGGATCGCTCGCCGCCAGTAGCGGACCGCGGCCTGCCGATCGTCCTCGTCCGGGCCCGACCACCGATAGAGCGGCAGCACCGACGAGACGCCCACGCCGGCGTCCCGCAACGCCTGCTTGAAGCGGCGCACGGTGGCGTCGTCGGCGCGCGGGTGGGTGAAGAATGGCGTGAAGTCGTCCCGCGGGGACAGCTCGATCCATTCGTAGTCCAGCTCCGCCACCAACGCCGGCAACTTTTGCAGCGGCACGTGCCGGAACATGTACGGGTCAAGTGCCAGCTTCATCCGGCCGCGCCCCCGAGGACCTCGGCGCGATCGGCCAGGTTGACCCGGATGGGCCGGCCGGTCGCGAGCGCCGCGACGCCCGCTGCGCTGACCGCCGTAGCGGCGTAGCCATCCCAGCTGGTCGGCCCGACGACCGCACCGCGACGCGACGCGTCGACCCAGGCCTGGACTTCCAGGTCGTACGCGCGGCCGAAGCGGTCCCGGAAGTCGTCCGGGATGTGGCCGCCGTAATGATTGTCGCGCCGGAGGTGGGGCCCTTGCCCGAGCCCGATCGTGATGTTGCCGCGCTCGGCCACCGCCTCGCACCGGACCTCGTAGCCGATTCGTGAGTTGACGAAGACCTCGGTCGTGGCCAGGCCACCACCGGCCATCTGGAAGATCGCCACCTGCGGGTCGCGAACACCGTCGGCCGCCTCGCTGGTCGACCTGGGCACCAGGATGGTGACCATGTCGATCTCGTCATCGAACAGCCAGCGGCACACGTCGACCTCGTGCACCAGCGAGTCCTGGACGATCATCTCGGAGCGGAACGAGTCCGGGACGACCTTGTTGCGGTGGATGTTGTGCACCAGCAGGGTGCGCCCCAGCTCGCCCGAGTCGAGCAGGCGCTTCATCGCGGCGTACTCGGGATCGAACCGCCGCATGAAGCCGACCTGGACCAGCGGCCGGCCGCCCTTCCGCTCAGCCTCAACGACCCGCAACGCGGACGCGGCGTCCATCGTCAAGGGCTTCTCGCACAACGTGTACTTGCCGTTCTCGACGCAGGCGAGGACCTGCTCCTCGTGAGCGAACCCGGGCGACGCGATGAGGACCGCGTCGACGTGCTCGTCGGCGATGAGCGCGATGGGGTCCTCGACGGCGCGTACGCCGGGGAAGCGAGCGGCCAGTTCGGCGGCTAGGTCGGTGTCCGGATCGGAAACGGCGACCAAGTCCGCGCCGCTGATCCGGTGGACGAGCCGGTCGGCGTGATCGGTACCCATCATGCCGACGCCGACGACTCCGACGCGCAGCGGTGCCATGCTCAACCTTCCTCCTGTTCGCTGCGCGCCCCGGTCCGCGTATCGGAACCGTCGCGCTGTCCTGTCTCGCCGCGCAGTTCGGCGCTGAGTTCTTCGAGTTCCTGGCCGCCGGCCATCTCGGTGGTCAACCGCGCGAGTGTGAGCTCGGCGCGCCGGGCATCGAGTGCCACCTGACCGAGCTTGAGGATGACGAAGTGGTCGCCGACCAGGTAGGCGTGCTGCGGGTTGTGCGTGATGAAGATGACGCCGAGGCCGGCGTCGCGGGCGCGGAGGATGTACCTCAGGACGACGCCGGACTGCTTGACGCCGAGGGCGGCCGTGGGCTCGTCGAGGATGATGACCTTGGCGCCGAAGTGGATGGCCCGGGCGATGGCGATGCACTGGCGCTGGCCGCCGGAGAGCGAGGCCACCGGGCGGTCGAGGTCAGGGATGACGATCCCCATCCGCCGCAGTTCCTCGTCACAGATGCGCTTCATCCGCTTGATGTCCAAGGTGCGCAGCAACCCTTTGCGGATCTCGTTGCCGAGGAAGAAGTTCCGCCACACCGACATCAGGGGCACGAGTGCGAGGTTCTGGTAGACGGTGGCGATCCCGCTGCTCTGGGCGACCCGGGGCGAGGCGAACCGGCACGGCTGGCCGTCCAGCTGCATCGCCCCTTCCGTGTAGTCGTGCAGGCCGGAGATGATGCCGATCAGAGTGGATTTGCCCGCGCCGTTGTCGCCCAGCACACAGGTGACCTCGCCTTGCCGGACGTTGAGTGTCACGCCGCGCAGGGCATGCACGTTGCCGTAGCTCTTGCCGACGTTGTCGAGCTGCAGCAGCGGCGGCGGTTCCGGGTGGTCGGTGGCGGGTTTTGATCCGATGATCGCGGTCGTCATCGCAGATCCGCCTTTCGCTTGACGTACAGGTTGACGATCGTCGCGAGCAGCAGCATCAGGCCGAGGAAGGCGCGGAACCAGTCGGGGTTCCACCCGGCATAGTTGATGCCGAGCTGGGTCATCCCGAAGATCAGCGCGCCGATCGAGGCACCGACGACCGAGCCGTAGCCGCCGGTGAGCAGGCACCCGCCGATCACCGCGGCGATGATGAAGATGAACTCCTTGCCGACCCCCTCACCGGACTGGACAGTGTTGAACTGGAACAGCAGGTGCATGCCGGAGAGCCAGGCGCAGAAACCCACGGCCATGAACAGACCGATCTTCGTCGCCCGGACCGGCACGCCGACGGCTCGGGCAGCATCGGCGTCACCGCCGACGGCGAAGATCCAGTTTCCCAGCTGGGTGCGCAGCAGGAGGTACGCCGCGATGCTGGTCAGGATGACCCAGTAGAGGACGGTGACCTTCAGGTTCACCGGCCCGAGGGTGACCTCCGACCCGAAGATCTCCTTCGCGCTGTCGAAGCCGTCCATGTCGCTGATGGTGGAGCTGGCGACGTTGCCGGTGAGCATCCGGGTGACGCCGAGGTTGACGCCCTGCAGGATGAAGAACGTGCCCAGCGTGACGAGAAAGCTCGGCAGGCCGGTCTTGAGCAGCAACCACCCGTTGAACGCGCCGATGGCCAGGGACAGAGCCAGCGCCAGGAGGACACCTACCCAGACGTTGAGGCCGAAGTTCCAGGCGAACAGGGAGGCGGCCAGGCCGGACGTGGTGACCGCGACGCCGGTGGACAGGTCGAACTCGCCGCCGACCATGAGCAGTGCCACGGGCACCGCCATGATGCCGATGGTCGAGGCCCCGTAGAGAATGGTTCCGACGTTGGCGACGTTGCGGAACGGCTCCGCCACCGCCATGAACAGCAGGAAGATCACTATCGCGCCGACGAGCGACCCGACCTCGGGGCGACTGATCAGCCGGGCCGGCAGGGGGCGGGTGGCGACCCGGTCGTCCCGGGCCGCCGCCAACCTGTTCGGCTCCATTGCCGTGGCAGTCACGTCGATCACCTCGTACCGTTCGCGGCGAACTTTTCGACCGACGCGACGTTGGAGCTGTCGATAAAGGCCGGACCGGTCAACGTCGCCTGCCCACCGCCGATGGTGTTGCCGTTGGTCTGGTAGAGCCACAGGCTGTCGATCGCCAGGTAGCCCTGCAGGTAGGGCTGCTGGTCGACGGCCCATTCGACCTGGCCGCTCTTGATGGCGCCCACCAACTCCTTGTTGGTGTCGAAGGTGACCACCTTGGCGGAGCTACTGGCATCCTGGACCGCCTTGACGGCGGTCAGCGCGAACGGGGCACCGAGGGTGAGCACCCGGTCGATGCTCTTGTCCTGCTGCAGCTTCGCGGTGATGGCCGCCTGGACGCTCGGCATGTCGGTGCCGGTGACGTAGATCTTCTCGGTGTTCGGGAAGGTGGACTTGGTGCCGTCGCAGCGTGCCTCGAGCCCGACATGGCCCTGCTCCTGGATGACGCAGAGCGCCTTCTTGGCGCCGTCACGGGTGAGGCGCTCGCCGGCCGCCTGTCCGGCGATCTTCTCGTCCTGACCGAAGTAGCCGAGGACCCTCATGCTCTTCCAGTCGTCGATGCCCCCGTTCAGCGCGACGACGGGGATGCCGCTCTGGACCGCCTTGGTGACGACGGCTCGCAGGGCATCGGGCTTGGCGAGGGTCACCGCGATGCCGTCGACCTTCTTGTCGATCGCCGACTGGACCAGGTTGGCCTGGTTGGCGCCGTCCGGGTCCGCCTGGTATTGCAGGTCGACGTTGTCCTTCTGCGCTGCGCCCTCGGCCCCCTTACGGACCAGATCCCAGAAGGTGTCACCGGGAGCCGCGTGAGTGATCAGGGCGATGGTCATCCGCGGGGTGCTGGCGGCCCCGCTGGTGCCGCCGCCACCTTCCTCGGTGGACTTCCTGCCGCCGGTGGAACTGCAGGCGGCGACGGTGAGCGCCAGGACGGCGCTGGTTGCGATCAGGCAGAGGCGGGATGTGCGAGTCATTGTGGCATAACCACCTTTCGCGATCCGTCGCGCGGACGCGGACTGGGACGGGTTGGTGTGGTGCAGTGATGACCGCTGGGTATGGGTGGTGCGCTGGGGGTGGGGTGGTGTTGCGGGTCGGTCAGCGCAGCAGGCCACAGGACCGGAGGTAGGCCAGGGTCCGCGTGGCGATGGGCAGGGGCTGGTCGGGCGGGCAGGGGTACATGTCCTGTTCGACGATTGCAAATATCTCGACGTCGAGCTTCGACAGGGCGTCGAGGATGGGAGGCATCTCGGGAATTCCGTTGGGAGGCTCGCACATGACACCCATCCGCACGGCCTCGCCGAACCCCGCGCCCTCGGTCTGCGCCTTGGCGAGGATCGCCGGGTCGACCTGCTTGAGGTGCACATAGCCGATCCGCTCGGGATAGTCGTGGATCAGCTTGAGGCTGTCACCGCCGCAGTACGCGATGTGCCCGGTGTCGAGGCACAGGCTCACCAGGTCAGGGTCCGTGGCGTGGAGGAACCGCTCGACGTTGGCGTGGGTGTCCACATGCGTGTCGGCGTGCGGGTGGAACTGGATCCGTAGGCCGAACTCCTCCCGGACCTGGCGCGCGAGCCGGTTCATCCGCGCGGCGTACGCGGGCCACTGCTCGTCGGTGAGCTGCGGGTCCTCGATGACCGCTCCGGTCTGCGGATCCCGCCAGAAGTCGGGGATGACCACCAGATGCTCGGCGCCCATGGCCGCGGTCAGCGACGCCGCCGCGGAGACGTCCCGCCACGTGGTGTCCCACGAGTCCGCCCGGTGCAGATGCTCGAAGATCGTCCCGGCGGTCATGGCCAAGCCGCGCTGGTCAAGCTCGTCCCGCAGCCGGACCGGGTCGGTCGGCAGATAGCCGTACGGGCCCAGCTCGATCCGGGTGTAGCCGGCTGCCGCGACCTCGTCGAGAAAGCGCCCCCAGGGCGTCTGCTGGGAGTCGTCGGAAAACCACACCCCCCAGCTGTCGGGGGCGCTGCCGATCATCACCGGCTTGGTCATCGGGGTGTCCTCTCCGTCGGCGCCACGTGTGGGCGCTGGCTGGCCTTGTGCGCGGCGTAGGTCTGGTACGCCCGTCGGGTGCTGTCGAGTTCGCTGACCTGGCTGACCGGTACGTCCCACCACGACTCGCTGTCGGGGGCGTGGACCGTGGGGTCGGTCTCGACGTGGATGACGACGGGCCCGCCGGCGGCGGGAGCGGCTTTGGCGTTCTTGATCGCATGGTCGAGTTCGTCCGGGCTGCGTACCTCGATGACGGTGGCCCCGAGGCTGCGGGCGTTGGCGGCGAGGTCGATCGGCAGCTTCCCGCCGTCGAGTCGGCCGGTGGCGTCGTCGCGGTAGCGGTACCTGGTACCGAACCGCTGCGAGCCGAGCGATTCCGACAGCGAACCGATGGAGTGGAAGCCGTGGTTCTGGACCAGAACGATGATGACCTTGGTGTGTTCCTGGACCGCGGTGACCAGCTCGGTCGGCATCATCAGGTACGAGCCGTCGCCCACCAGGATGAAGACGTCCCGGTCGGGGTCGGCCAGCCGCACCCCGATGCCGCCGGGTATCTCGTAGCCCATGCAGGAGTAGCCGTACTCGACGTGGTACGCCTTGCGGTCCCGGACCCGCCACAGCTTGTGCAGGTCGCCCGGCATGGAGCCGGCGGCACACACCACCACGTCCCGGGGGTCGGACAGCTCGTTGACCCGGCCCAGCACCATGCCCTGGGTGAGCACGCCGCCGGCGAGCGTGTCCACGACCTCCGGACCGGGGTGGTAGGTCGCCTCCACCCGCGCGTCCCAGTCCCGCCACAAGCTCGCCTGCCGCTGCCGGTACTCGGGGGCCACCGCGTACCCATCGAGGGCCGCGCCGAGCGCGGCCAGCGCCTCCCGGGCGTCGGCCACCACCGACAGTCCGGCGTGCTTGCCGGTGTCGAAGCGGGCGACGTTGATGTTGATGAAGCGGACGTCCGGGTTCTGGAAGGCCGTACGCGAGGCGGTGGTGAAGTCGCTGTAGCGGGTGCCGATCCCGATGACGACATCCGCGTCGCGGGCGAGCGCGTTGGCGGCGGTCGTACCGGTCGATCCGACGGCACCCATCGCCTGCGGGTGGCCGTGTGGCAGCGAACCCTTGCCCGCCTGGCTCTCGCCGACCGGGATACCGGTCGCCTCGCAGAACGCGCGTAGCGCCGCCTCCGCACCCGAGTAGTGCACCCCGCCACCGGCTACGACGAACGGCCGGCGGGCCGACCGGATGATCGCGGCGGCGTCGGCGATGTCGGCCGCCTCGGCCGGGGGCCGGGCGATCCGCCAGACCCGCTCGGCGAACAGCTCCGCCGGCCAGTCGTAGGCCTCCGCCTGCACGTCCTGCGGCAGCGCGATCGTCACCGCCCCGGTTTCCACCGGGTCGGTCAGCACCCGCATGGCACCGAGCAGGGCCGAGGGCAGTTGCTCCGGCCGGTTGACCCGGTCGAAGAAGCGGGACAGCGGACGGAAGGCGTCGTTGACGGTGAGGTCGGCGGCGTACGGCACCTCGAGCTCTTGGAGCACCGGCTCGGACACCCGGGTGGCGAAGGTGTCAGCGGGCAGCAACAGCACCGGGAGCCGGTTGACGGTGGCCAGCGCGGCGCCGGTGAGCATGTTGGTCGAGCCGGGGCCGATGGACGCGGTGCAGGCCCAGGTCTGGAGGCGGTCCTTCTGCCGCGCGTAGGCGACCGCCAGGTGAACCATCGCCTGCTCGTTGCGGGCCAGCACGTACGGTAGGTGTTCGGCGCCGCCGGCTCGTTCGTTCTGCAGCAGGGCCTGGCCCACCCCCGCCACGTTGCCGTGGCCGAAGATGCCGAGACAGCCGGCGAACAGCTTCTGACGCTCGCCGTCGCGTTCGCTCCACTGGTTGGCGAGGAACCGTACGACGGCCTGGCCGACGGTCAGGCGGATCGTCGGGGCGCTCACGGTCATCGAGACCCTCCCATCGGCAGTCTTGGATCAACGGCCTGCCCCGACCACGACTCGCGCACCCACCCGTGGGCCGGGTCGTCACAGATCAGCCAGGCCCGGGTGGCGCCGGGGCCGGCCATCACATTGAGGTAGTAGAGGTCGTAGCCAGGCGGGGCCATCGCCGGGCCGTGCCAACCGTGCGGTACAAGGACCACGTCACCGGAACGGACCTCGGCGAGGACATCGATCGGGCGCTGCGGCGTGCCGTAGACCCGGTGGTAGGCAATCGGGTCGGCACCGTCGACCGGCGTGTCCCCGCTCGCGGCCCGGACCTCGAAGTAGTAGATCTCCTCGAGCTCGGTCTCCACACCGTCGCGCTCCTCGTCGTGCTTGTGCGGCGGGTAGGAGCTCCAGTTGCCAGCCGGTGTGACGACCTCGCAGGCGATGATCGAATCGGCGTCCAGTACCTGCGGGATGCCGAAGTTGCGCACCTCGCGCGAGGCCATGCCGGCACCGCGGAGTTCGACCGGCACGTCGGCGGCGGTCACGTGACACACCGGCAGCGGGACGGCCCGCTTCGTCGCCTTCGCGCCGGCCAGGGCGACCACGGCCGGGGCGTCGCCAGGGTTGCGCACGGTGAGACGCGCCTCCCGTGGTACGTAGCACACGTCGGTCGGACCGGCGAAGACACTCCGCCGGCCGCTGAGCCGGACCTCGTGCCGTGCGCCGGTGTGATCGACGACCTCGACGTCCGGACCGCCGCGCAGCGGTACAACGATGATCTCGCTGTCACCGGTGGGAAGGTCGACCTGACCGGCTGGTGGCAGCGCGGCCACGCGGAGGCTGGTGTGCTCCCACCCGTTCAGGGCGTCAGTGATCGCCACCTGGAAGTCGCCCGCGCCGGCGGTGCCGTACGGATGCCACCAGCGGCCGGTCCCGGTCATGACCGCCGCCCGTGGACGAGGCCAGCGGCGATGTCGACGGCCGCCGCCACGTTGCCGTCCGGAGGAAAGAGCAGCGCGCGCCCGACGACCAGGCCTCGTACGGCGGGCAGGTCGAGCGCCGCGGCCCACGCGGCGTACGTCTCGTCGGGGTGGCCGCTCGGATCGCCGCCGAGCAGGAGGGTCGGCAGGGTGGTGGCGTCCATGACCCGAACCAGGTCATCGACGACCGGCAGCTTCAGCCAGGTGTGCTGGCTGGTCGCACCGAGCCCGGAGGCTATGTGGATCGACGCGATGGTCGAGTCGGGATCGAGCAGGTTGCGGACCCGGCCATCGACGCGGACCGAAAGGAAGGGCTCCACCATCGCCATCAGGCCCAGCCCGGCCAGTTCGGTGACCGCGCGCCCACTCGACTCAAGGGTGGCCACGGTCGCCGGATCGTCGAGACAGATCCGGGTGAGCATCTTCCCCCCGTCGAGACCTCGGGCGGCGATCTCGGCCGGGGTGTAGGCCGTGAAGCGGTCGTCGAACTCGAAGACCGAGCCCTGCAGACCGCCCCGGTTCATCGAGCCGATGGCGAGCTTGTCGTCGAGTGCGCCGAGCAGCAGCAGGTCGTCAAGGATGTCGGGAGTGCCGAGCACGCCGTCGACACCTGGGCGGGACAGCGCGGTGACGAGGCGTTCCAGCAGCTCGCTGCGGGATGCCATGGCCTGGCGGTCGTCCTGGACGCCGAGGGCACCACGGGCGGGATGATCCGCGGCCACGATGAGCAACCGGCCGTCCGGGCCCACCCGATCACGGCGCTTGCGGCTGGCCCACCCGGCCGCGATCCGCTCCGGCTCACGCACCCGGACCTCGGTCAGATCACGGATACCCGGTCGGTTCGAGGTTGTCATCATCGTGGCACCTCCTCTTCCCGCTCGCCGAGTAGGACCTCGACCTCGGCTGTTGTCGGCATGGCGCTGGAGCATTCGAACCGGGATGCGACGATGGCCCCCGCCGCGTTGGCGAACGACAGGATGCGACGCAGCTCCCAACCGCTGAGCAGCCCGTGGACGAGGGCACCGCCGAACGCGTCGCCGGCGCCGAGGCCGTTCACGACCGTCACGGGAACCGGCGGCACCTCGACGCGCTCGGTGGCGGTCGCGGCGAGGACACCCTTGGGGCCCTGCTTGACGATGGCCAACTCGACTCCCATGGCGAGCAGGGCGTCGGCCGCGCGGTGCGGCTCGGTCTCACCGACCGCGACGGCGCACTCCTCGCGGTTGCCGACCGCGACCGTGACCTGCTTCAGAGCTTCACTCACCTGAGCGGTGGCCGCACCCGGGCTTGGCCAGAACATGGGCCGGTAGTCGAGGTCGAGAATCGAGTGCGCGCGCCGGCCGCGGGCCTGCCAGGCGGCGAAATGCGCCGAGCGGGACGGCTCCTGCGACAGGCCAGTAACCGTGCTCCAGTACACGGCCGCATCGCGGATCACGTCGGCCGGGATCTCGTCCGGTTCGATCAGCAGGTCGGGGGCCGTCGGATAGCGGTAGAAGTACAGCGGGAAGTCGTCCGGGGGAAAGATCTCGCAGAAGGTCACCGGAGTCGGCGGGCCGTCGACCGCGGTGACAAAGGTGTCATCGACGTTGAACTCGCGCAGCGCGCGGTGGACGTACCGGCCGAAGGGGTCGTGGCCGGTACGGGTGACGAGGGCGGTGCGGCGCCCGTACCGGGCCGCGGCCACCGCGACGTTGGTCGCGCTGCCGCCGAGGAACTTCTCGAACCGCTTGACGTCCTCAAGCCCCACACCGTGGTCGACCGGATAGATGTCGACTCCCGTCCGGCCCATCGCCACCAGGTCGTATGCTGCTGTGCCAAGGTCACCTGTCCGCATCGGTCCGCCTTCCCTCCACGCGGCCACGATGGGCGCGCGGGCAGTAGTCATGGCCTCAGTTCCCCTTGATCTCGGCGAGGGCGACGGGCCGGCGCTCGGCCCGGGACAGTTCGCACGCCTCAGCGACCCGGAATGCTTCGAGCGCGTCCTGGACGGAGCACGGCGAGGCGCGAACGCCACGGGCGACCTCCGCGAAGGCGGTGAGCTCGGCTTGGTACGCCGGCAGGAAGCGCTCCATGAACGACCACCTCCGGGGACCTCGCGGGAAGTCGACGTCCGCCTCGACGGAGTCCATCGCGAGCGAGTGGTCCAGCCCGACCCCGATCGTGCCCCGCTCGCCGAAGATCTCCATCCGCACGTCGTGGCCGCCGCCGTTGTACCGGGTCGAGGAGACCAGCACGATGCTGCCATCGTCCATGGTCAGCAGCGCGCCGCCGGTGTCGACGTCGCCGGCTGCCGAGAAGAAGTCGGCGCCCTTGTTGCCGCCCGTCGCGTAGACAGTGGCCACCTCCCGTCCGGTGACGAACCGCAGGATGTCGAAGTCGTGGACGTTGCAGTCGCGGAAGATCCCGCCGGAGGCCGGGATGTAGGACTCGTGCGGCGGCGATTGATCATGGGTGTTGGCCCGGATGGTGTGGATGAAACCGAGTTCGCCCGCCTGTACCACCTGCCGGGCACGTTGGTAGCCGGCATCGAAGCGCCGCTGGAAGCCGACATGCACCGGAACCTCGCTGGCCGCGACGAGGTGGGCCAGATCGATCGTCTCCTCGAGGGTCGCCGCCAAGGGCTTCTCGCAGAACGTGGACACGCCTGCGGCGATACCCTGGCGCAGCAGGGGGGCATGGCCGGGGGTGGCCGTCGCGATCACGAAGCCGTCGAGGCCCGAGGCGAGCAGCGCCTCGACGTCGCGGGCGACGCCCGCCCGAAGCTCGTCGGCAAGGGCCCGGGCGGTCTCGACGTCAGCGTCCGTGATCAAGAGGTCGTCAACGAAGTCGAGTTTGGCCAGTGTTCTGGCGTGAAAGGCACCGATCCGTCCGGCACCCGCGAGCCCGATACGCATCCCGTGTCCCATCCAATCCGTGGAGGTACCCCGGCCCTACGTGAGCCCGGTAGGGCCGCCGACGTTGCACGAGAGCCTGCCCCGCAGGTAAAAGGCCTGTCAAGAGTTTGTTCTGACATAATTACGTGCTGCCTTACTGTCAAGGCAGGTGTAGAGTGCGGTCGTGGCAGTGAAAGTTGGCGTGACGATCGACCGCTCCTCTCCGGTGCCCCTCTACCACCAGCTCGCGGAGCAGCTCACCAACGCCATTGCCACGGGCCAGCTGCGACCCGGCGACCCCTTCGAGAACGAGATCGCGCTCGCGGAGCGCCTCAACCTGTCCCGCCCGACCGTGCGGCGCGCCATCCTGGAGTTGGTCAACCGCGGCTTCCTGGTGCGGCGACGGGGGCTGGGCACCACTGTCGCGAACCGCAAGGTGCACCGGCGCGCCGAACTCACCAGCCTCTACGACGACCTCAGACGCGACGGCGTCCAGCCCGAGACCGCCGTCCTGCAGCACGAGCTGAAGCGGGACGAGTACATCGCCGGCATGCTCGACCTGCCCGCCGACACCGAACTCCTCGCGATCGTCCGCCTGCGGCTGGCCGGCGGGCGGCCGCTGGCCATCCTGCGCAACTGGCTGCCACCGCCGTACACCGACATCAACAAGGCCGACCTCGAAGAAGCCGGCCTGTACGCCCTGCTGCGAAAGCGCGGTGTGCGCCCCGTCGTCGCGCATCAATCGATAGGCGCCCGCATGCCCGACGCAGCAGAGCGCCGCCACCTCGAACTGCGGCCCGCCGGGCCCGTCCTCACCATGACGCGCAGCGCGTTCGACGTGGTGGGCGCACCGGTCGAATACGGCGATCACTGCTACCGAGCACAGGATTACAGCATCGACGTCATGATCGACCAACGCTGACGGGGTGCGCTCCAACACCCGTCGGAAGAAGACGCCGGTCCACCACATCCTGTGACACCAGGCGCTTGTGAAGGACATCACCTAGCCGAGCTGTCACAGGAGCCGCGTCGGTTGCACCGAACACGCCAGTGTCGGCTTCGTCAAGACCCTTGAGGTCATCGAACTCCTGGCTGCGGTTGGCCTGATCCTGCCTGCCGCGCTCGACATCGCACCGGTGATGGTGCCGGTGACCGCCCTCTGCTGGGTCTTGCTGATGGTCGGCGCGATGATCACCCATCTCCGCAATGGCGAAGCCAAGTTCATTGTGCTGAACCTGGTCTACCTCGCCCTGGCCACCTACGTGGCCTGGGGCCGATTTGGACCCGGGTCCTTCACCGGCTGACCTGTGAGGCCGAGCGGGCCGCACCTGGCACTCGCCGAGGCGGGTACCCGGCTCGCCGACGCCTCACCACGGCGTATCCGACGAGACCCGAGCTCAGGTGCGCACGCACCACGACGACGACGACCAGATCGTCGCGCTTCGCGCTCGCTATCGGCGCCTGGCGAGCAGCTACCCGAGCAGTACACCACCGACCAGTCGGACCGAGATGAGGACCTGAACCCGATCCCGCACACCCACCAATGCCCGCTGTTCGGCACGGCCGGGGTTCGCTGCAGGGGGCGATCGTGACGGGCCGTGACGCCCGGTCGTCGACCCGCCACCGCTCGACCCGGGCGAGATCGGCTACCTCTGCTACCTCACGGTCGTCTTCGGGTTTCTCGCGGCGCCGGTCGTGACGCGGCTGCCCGCCAAGCTGGCGCCCCGGCTCACCGCGCTCCGCGCCTACCTGTTCCCGACCCACTGGCGGCCGTTAGGCTGTCACGGCGGGTGAAGGTCGCTTGTAGGCCGGCCGGGATCAGGAGCGCTTCCGGCCGCATGACGACCCCATCCGGGTCGGCCACCGTGACCTCGTATTCGCGCACCAGTGTGGCCAGCGCGACCACCAGTTGCAGCATGCCGATCTGGTTGCCGAGGCAGATCCTCGGTCCGGCGCCGAACGGCAGGTACGCGAACCGCGCGTGCGGCGGCCGCTCCCCCAGCCAACGGTCGGGGTCGAACCGCTCGGGCTCCTCCCACCACCGCGGATCGCGATGGATCAGGAAGACCGGCATCATGACCTGCTGGCCGGGGCGGAACGCCCACCGACCGAGCGTCGTGTGCGTGCGTACCTCGCGGCCCATGAGCCACGTCGGGATGTAGGCGCGGAGCAGCTCCTTCACGACCGCCTCGTTGTAGGGCAGGTCTTCGGCGGTGACCGCCCCGCCCGCCGGCAACGCTTCCGCCTCGGCCCGGATGCGGGCGGCGACGTCGGGCTCGCGCGCGAGGGTCAGCACCGCCCAGGCGAGCGTCGTGCCGGGTACGCCGTGCGAGGCCCGCAGCATCACCGACAGCGTCCGGTAGACGCCCTCGTCGTCGAGGTCGCCGCCGTCGCTCCGGAGCATGGTGTCGAGCAGGTCGCGCACGGTGTCGTGGGGCCGGGCGCGCCGCTGCCGGATGCGCTGGTGGAGCAGCTCGGAGAGCCTGCTGTTGGCGGCTTTCGCCGAGCGTACCGCGCGGACGGGCAGCCAGCGCGGCAGCGACAGGGAGCTGGACATCAGAGCGGTCGAGTATTCCGCAGCGTCGGCGACCGCGGTCGCGATCTCCTCGCTCCCCTCGCCGAGGCAGTAGTCCGCGGTCGCGTGGATGACAAACGACTTCATCACCGCCGCCACGTCGACCCGACCGTCGAGTACCGTGTCCAGCCGGGCGTGGAAGACGTCCACCAGGCGGCCGCTGTGTGCGTCGGCCGCCGCCCGGTTGACCCCCGGCCGACTCTTCCGACGCCCGGCCATCGCGGTCGGCGTCTCCCGCGCGATCACCTCCGACGGCGTGTCATCGAAGAGATCAACCTCGATGCCGAAGTCTGTGTTGGTGCGCACGAGGATCTCGTGGACGAGGACGGGATCGGTCACGACGCTCGCCCGCGCGCTAAAGGCAAAGACGTCGCCGTACTCGCGCTGGCACCGCCGCAGGAACGCGATCCGGTCCCGCTCGTAGTCGTACCGGTTGCCGACCAGGCGCCGCCCGCGCGGCCCCGCCGGGTACTCACCCGTGGACATGCGTCTCTCCTTCGCGCCCGGCTTGCGGTGGCCGCACGCGGCGGCCACCGCCCTCATCGGATCAGGGAATCCAGGGGTACCGGCCGCCCATCCGCCCGCGGTCGAGCCGCACCAGACGAGCGAGACCCATCAGCGCGAGCTTCGCCATCACATTCACCTCCCCCACTACGACGTATTCGCCGGACTTTTTACGGTTCCATGCGGAGGGTGCACGAACACCGTCGCGCCCGTTCGGATTTGTACGAGTCTGTATGGAACAGGGCGAACGCTTGGTGTCGCGCGAGCACGCCGGTGACCCTGGGACATGACCGCAGCCGCTCCGGGCGTCCACCGATGAGCGTGGCACGTACCGGCGGGTGCTGGCCGAGCCCGTCTTCCGGCTGCTGCTCGTGACGAAGACGCTCGCGATCGCGGCGGCGTCGTTACGCATCCTCGCCCTCTCCACCCTGGTGTACGCGGCCCCGCGCTCGCCGCTATGGGCAGCGGTCGCGTTCGCGGCCGGCTTCCTGCCGCAGTTCGCCGGGGCGGCGCTCTTCGGGGCGGCGGCCGACCGGATACGTCCGCGGCCGCTGCTCATGGCGGGGTAGGCGATCGAGTGCGCGACGGCCGCCGTACTCGCCACCGCAGATCTGCGGGCTCGCCGCCGGGGTGCGTCACCCTCGCGGCGTTCGGCGGCCCGCGGCGTGCCCTGCTGGTGGTCGCCGCAGTGTACGGGCTGACCGCCCTGCTGGTCCGGGGACGGCTACCCGACCCTCCCGGCCCCGAGCCGGCCCGGCCGCGGCCCTGGTCCCTCACCCGCTCCGCTATGTCGTTATGCGGAAGGTGGCATCGTTTCGGCCCTGCGCGTCGGTGATCGGGTCGAGCCGGAGCAGGTACCCGCTGTGCCGGATGTAGCGGTCGGGGTAGTTGTAGGACTGGAACGATGCCCAGGAGGAGTTGGCGAGCCCGGAAACCTGACGGAACGTGGCGTCCTCGGCGAACGTGGCCGTGCCGTCGTTGGCCTCCAGCCGGAAGTCGAAGCCGTAGTGGCGCAGGTAGTAGCTGGGATAGTTGACAGACTGGATGGAAACGGTGCCAGAGCCGCCGGCCAGGCCGGGCACCAGTCGGAACTGGGCGTCTTGGGCGGGGCTGACGTTCGCGTCGATGCGTACGTCGAAGTCGGCGTGCCGGACGTACCGGTCCTGGTAGTTGTAGGACTGGATCCGGTTGACAGGCGTGCCGCGCCAGCGGCCGAGTACGCGGCTCTCCTCCGCGCTGGTCAGGTTGAGGACCGAGCCGTGGCGCTTACGGTTTCCGCCCATGTTGTATGAACCGGACGCTGGAGTCCGGTAGCTGCCGGGGCTCGACGGGTTGGTCGTCAGGACCGGCAGGTAGCCGCGTCCGGAGGCATACTGGTCGAGGTACAGCGCCCACTCGTTGCGGGTGTTGAATTTCATCCACATGGGACCTTCGACCTGGGATCCGGTCAGTCCGATGCCGGAGAGGTTGCCGAGGTTCGTCCAGGCCCCCAGGATCGAGTTGCTGCCTTCGATGGTGATCTGGCCGTCGCCTGATGCCCGGACGTAACGGTGGGTGCCGACGCCTGCCGGCATCTCGACAATCTGGGTGTCGATGATGCCCTGGGTGCCGGCCCGGTTGATGTACGACTGCGGTGTGGTGATGCTGCGGAAGTTCGTCGTCCGCGCGTAGTAGATGCGGTGTTTGAGCACACCGTTCAGGGTGGCGTTCGTTGCCCAGTAGAGGACGTAGTCGTTGGTGGCCGGGTTCCAGATTGCCTCCGGGGCCCATGCGTTGCGTCCGTCCGGGATGGCTCCGGCGACGTTGAGCAGCCATGGCGCGGACCAGTTGACCAGGTCGGTGGACTCCCACACGACGAGGTTGCGGCTGCCGTTGTTCTGGGCGTCGCTCCAGTTCTGGCCACAGCCGATGCAGAGGTCCGTGGCGATGATCCAGTAGCGATCGCCGGCGGGCGAGCGGACCAACGCGGGGTCGCGGACGCCGCGGGTGCCAACGGTGGAGCGCAGCACCAGCCCGCCGTTGTTCAGGTCGGTCCACCGCAGGCCGTCCGTGCTGTGAGCGAGGTAGATCTGCTGACCGGTCGACGACTCACCCGTGAAGTGCGCCATCAGGTAGCCGGTGAACGGGTCGAGCGCGGCCGCCTCCTTCGGCGTCGCCGCCGACCACGAGGTGAACAGTAGGCAGGCGGCGACGAGGACCGCGCTCAGCCGGGCGAGGGTTCTCGGCATGGGCTTTCCTCCTACGTAAGGGGCGACCGTTCTAGAGGGCGGGAACGATCGGGCGGATGATCTGACGAAGCGATGACTGTTAGCGCTAACAGACACGACCGGGCGACCGCGCCACGGAACCAGACGATGGTGAAGTACGGGATCCACCCGGACACCGAGGTCGCGGCGAGTGGCGGGGGCGGCACCGTCGCTTGGCGACACATCGGTTAAGGCCGTGTTACCGCTGAGTGTTAGCGCTAACACCACGCCTGTCAAGCCCTCGACAAGCATCGATCGGACTTACGCTGCCACCTGCACCAGGCGCCAGGCAGAAGGACCGGGACGGGCGCGCACGGGCGACTCGCGTGCCGACCACGATCAGGCGCGACGGCGCCTTGGTCACGGCGGGTCGGAGCCGTCGAGCCACCGAGCGATGTTCGAGTCTGAGCGTTCCTGAACTGGTCGGTTCGGGCTCTAGCGTCCCGCTGCCGCTTTCCGTTACCGATGTAACCCACACGACATCAGCCCGACGCAGGTGTCCGGAGGCGCGATGCAGACAGCTCCAGACTCCCAGGGGTCAGACGTTGCGGCCGCCCGACGCCGCCGCATCGACACGGCGTACGCAAATCGCTGGCGCAGGAGGGACGAGCCAATGAAATCGTCATACCGGGCCGCAGGGCGCGGAACGCTGTCTACCGCGCTCAGGCTGTTGGTGGCTGTCGCACTCGCCGCGGGCATCGTCACCGTCAGCCCCTATGAAGCACAGGCGTCCACCAGCCAGTTTAGGGGCGTGAACTGGGCGGACGCGCGAGACAACTTCGTCGACGGCGTGCTCTACGTGTCCGGGCTCAGCTCGTCCGACACCTACTCCTCGGCGGCCACGGTCGGGCACCAGGTGGTCGGCCAGCTCTACTCGATCACTGGTGCCAACACCGTTCGGATGCCGATCAACGAGCCGACCGTGTCCAGCTATTGGGGCACATACACCGGGGCGATCGACGCGGCGCTCAGCAGAGGCAAGGTGATCCTGGCGTACTGGGCCCACAGCGGCGGTAGGCCGGCGAACACGGCCGCGTTCAACCAGATGTGGGACACCGTCATCGCCAAGTACGGGAGCAACTCCAACGCCTACTTCGAGGTCATCAACGAGCCGTACGGCTACCCCACCACCGACCTGAACAATATGTACAGCGGCTGGTTGAACAGGTACTCCAGCGTCCCGCGCGGCCGGGTGATCCTCGACGGCGCCGGCTACGCCCAGAACGTCGCCGCGGTCGGCGGCGACAGCCGCCTGAACAACACGCTGCTCGCGGTGCACGACTACTCGTTCTTCGTCAACCCGCCCTACGAGGACGAGAACTCGTGGGCGAACCACATCGGAAACTACATCGGCTCGTACGCCAGCCGCACCATCGCCACCGAATGGGGTGGCCCGATGGGCCCCGGCAGCAAGAACGGCGTCTCCTACGACACCATCGACTACAACGTTCCCAGTGGGTCCTTCTTCGCCGACTACATCCGCGGCGTCAGCGGCAAACTGCGCAGCCTCGGCATGGGCAGCGTGTACTGGCCGGGCCTGCGCGACGGGGACTGGTACAGCTTGACGAGCAAGACCGGAAGCGGCTCGTCCATCACGCTGTCGCTGGTGAACACCTCTGGGCTGGACCGCCTGCACTACTCCTGGGGCCTTGGCAACGCGGGCGACACCTACGTGCAGATCCGCAACGCGGCCACCGGTCAAGTCCTCGACGGCATGGGCCGCACCAGTGCCGGGTCCAGCGCCGGCCAATGGGGTGACAACAACGGCAACAACCAGCAGTGGGTCATCGAGAACACCGGCGGCTACGTGCGGGTCAAGAACCGCGCCACCGGCCTCTACCTCGACGGTATGGGCCGCACGACCAACGGCGCCGCGGCGGCTCAGTACACCAGCAGCACCAGCACCAACCAGCAGTGGCACGTCGTCACCGACGCCAACAACGTACGCATCAGAAACCGCGCCACCGGCCTCTACCTGGACGGTATGGGCCGCACCGGCAACGGCTCCGACCTGGCCCAATACGCTGACTCCAGCAGCAGCAACCAGCGGTGGAAGATCGTCGCCGTCAGCTGAACCCCCGCCCACGCCGAACCCGCGTCAGCCCACCCGTGGTCAAACGAGCCATCTCCAAACACCACGTCAAAGGCACCATCGACCGCACCAACCACCAGGTCAAGGTCAGCATCCTCGGCGTGACCTGGAAGGGCCGACTCAGCCGACGCGTCCGCGCGCGGCGTGCCGGCCACCGACCTACTCGACAACCCGCACGCCGACGACCCGACGTGGGCCAACACCGGCACGGGCGCCGGCTTCCACGACCGGGGCGCGGTCGAGCGCGTCCAGGGGACTGGCTGGAACGCCGAGCCGCTCCACCGGACGATCGGCGCGGGCCCGCTCGACACCAAGCTCCGGGCCAACACGAAGTACCAGTGGACGACCGACGGACCGGGCGGCCAGTTCGCCTACCAATACGACGACTCCCCCCTCTGGCGGGTCAGCCGGTCGTCGCTCGACGTGGACCACCGGTCCGGCGGGCGGGAAGCGCCTGCGTACGGGTGCACGTCAGTTGGAGCGACTTCCGGTCCAGCGCCACACCGCAGTACTGACCGCCGCCTCGGGCCGTCCGCAGCGACATAGTTCGATCAGGAACGGGGCGGCCGGTTCGGCGGTGCGGAAGTACAGACCGGAGTGGCCGTGCATCAGGGCGCCCTTCAGCGCCTCGCCCCACTCTCGTGCATGATTGGTCGGGTCGCCTGGGTGTGGGGAACGCCTACTAACCCACAAGTAGCAAAAGGCATAAATCGAACGCCTCTGAGCTTCACCGCACGTAAACAGCGCACAGGTCAAGTATCAAATTCAGATGATCAACAATGAGCCATTTTCATCCTGGGTAGCGGTTGGTTTCGACGTGGTGCAGGACGAGGATGGCTTGGACGATCGGGGTGGCTCGGCGTGGGCAGCAGCGCAGCTTGGTCAGGATCTTCCAGGTTTTGAGCGT
>NZ_POUB01000129.1 GCF_003236335.1 Micromonospora deserti | reverse complement strand
GCCCAGAACTGACCCACCGACCGCCGACGGCGGGCGGCCCGGGTCAGCGGGGCACCCGCCGTCGGCGGTCGGTGGGTCAGTTCTGGGCGGGGGCGTCGCCGGTGGCGAACCCGACCGGCTCGACCGGCTCGACGTCCAGCCGGGAGATCCAGCCGGTGACGTCGCGCGCCACGTCCTGCGCGGTGAGGCCGAGGTCGGCGAGGATCTGCGCGCGGGTGCCGTGCGGGTGCCAGTCGGCCGGCACGCCGAGGTCGCGCAGCGGCACCCGGACGTCGGCGTCCCGCATGGCCTGGGCGAGGGCGTCGCCGACGCCGCCGACCCGGACGCCGTCCTCGACGGTGACCACGAGCCGGTGCCCCGCGGCCAGCTCCACCAGTTCGGCCGGGACCGGCCGGACCCAGCGGGGGTCGACCACCGTGACCCCGTAGCCCTGCTCGGCGACCCGGGCGGCCACCTCCATGCCGAGCTGCCCGAACGAGCCGACCGCGACCAGCAGCACGTCGGTCCGCGCCGACTCGGCCAGCACGTCGACCGGGCCGATCCGGCGGACGGCCGGCAGGTCGGCGGCGACGGCGCCGCTCGGGAACCGCACGACGGTGGGGCCGTCGTCGACAGCCACCGCCTCGCGCAGCTCCTCGCGGAGGCTGGCGGCGTCCCGGGGGGCGGCGATCCGCAGGCCGGGTACGACGCCGAAGACGGACATGTCCCAGATGCCGTAGTGGCTCGGCCCGTCCGGGCCGGTGATCCCGGCCCGGTCCAGCACGAAGGTCACCGGCAGCTTGTGCATGGCCACGTCGAGCAGGACCTGGTCGAAGGCGCGGTTGAGGAAGGTCGCGTAGACCGCCACCACCGGGTGCAGGCCGCCGAGCGCCAGGCCGGCGGCCGAGGTGGCCGCGTGCTGCTCGGCGATGCCCACGTCGTAGACCCGGTCAGGGTGCCGGCGGGCAAGCGTGGCGATACCGGTCGGCTCGGCCATCGCGGCGGTGATGCCCACCACGTCGGGCCGCTCGTCGGCGATCGCGACCAGCTCGTCGGCGAAGACGTGGGTCCACTTCACCGAGGGCGCGGCGACCAGCTTGCCGGTCTCCACGTCGAAGGCACCCGGGCCGTGCAGGCAGTCCGCCTCGTCCTCCTCGGCCGGGCGGTAGCCGTAGCCCTTGCGGGTGACCGCGTGCACGATCACCGGGCCGCCGAAGTGCTTCGCCGCCCGCAGCGCCGACTCGACCCCCTCGCGGTCGTGCCCGTCGACCGGGCCGACGTACTTGATGCCGAGGTCCTCGAACATCGCCTGCGGCGCGACCGCGTCCTTGATGCCCTTCTTGACCGCGTGCAGCACCTCGTACATCGGCTTGCCGACCAGCGGCGTCGACCCGAGCGCCTCCTTGACGGTGTCGAGCACCTTCTCGTAGCCGGGGTTGAGCCGCAGCGCCGAGAGGTGGTCGGCGAGGCCGCCGATGGTCGGGGCGTACGAACGGCCGTTGTCGTTGACCACGATCACCAGCGGGTTGCCGGCGGTGGCGATGTTGTTCAGCGCCTCCCAGCACATGCCGCCGGTGAGCGCCCCGTCGCCGACCACGGCGACCACGCTGCGCTGCTCGCCGCGCAGTGCGTACGCCTTGGCCAGGCCGTCCGCGTACGACAGGGCGGTGGAGGCGTGCGAGTTCTCGACCAGGTCGTGCTCGCTCTCGGCCTGGCTGGGGTAGCCGGAGAGCCCACCGCGCTGGCGCAGCTTGTCGAAGCCGGCCTGCCGCCCGGTGAGGATCTTGTGCACGTACGCCTGGTGGCCGGTGTCGAACAGGAGCCGGTCCCGGGGAGAGTCGAAGACCCGGTGCATGGCCAGCGTCAGCTCGACCACACCGAGGTTGGGGCCGACGTGCCCACCGGTGCGGGAGACCTTGGCGATCAGGAAGTCACGGATCTCGGCGGCGAGGATGTCCAGTTCCTCGGCGGACATCCGCTTGACGTCCTGCGGGCCACGGACGGTGGCCAGCAGCCCGGTGTGGTGGGCCGTGTCCTCTTCAACACTCATGACGGAAGAGTCTATCGGCCGGGCGGTAGTGCGCAGCCTGGCCGGGGATCACACCGGCCCGGCGCGGCGCTGAGCGCCCGGTCAGGTGCGGATCCGCAGCCGGCGGGGCGGGACGGCGGGGGCGGCGCCGTGCGCCGGTCCCGCCGGGGTCCAGGAGCCGAGCACGCCGGGGCGGGTGGCGCCGGTCACCGAGGGCAGGGCGCCCGGCAGCCCGTGCCACGAGAGCCAGCCCAGCAGGGCGAACGCGTACGCCTCCTTGGCCTGCGCCGGCACGCCCAGCTCGTCGGTGGTGCGCAGCCGCCAGCGGTCGCCGCCGAGCGCGGCCAGCCGGGCGGTGAGGGTGGGATTGCGCACCCCGCCGCCCGCGGCGACCACCTCCACCACGCCGTGCCGGTCGCACTCGGCGGCCACCACCCGGGCGGTCAGCTCGGTCAGCGTGGCGAGCACGTCGTCGGCCGGCACCGGCTCGCCGACGGCGGCCAGCCGCCCGGCCAGGTAGCCGTCGTGGAACAGCTCCTTACCGGTCGACTTCGGTGGTGGCGCCGCGTAGTACGGCTCGGCGAGCAGCGCGTCGAGCAGGCCGGGGTGCACCCGGCCGGCCGCCGCCCGGGCACCGTCGAGGTCGCAGGGCCGGCCCAGGAACCGCCGGGCCGCGGCGTCGAGCAGCGCGTTGGCCGGGCCGACGTCGTACCCCAGCACCGGCGCGCCGGGCGCGACCACGGTGAGGTTGGCGATGCCGCCCAGATTGAGCGCGGCCCGCGGCGCGCCGGCCGGGTCGAGCAGCAGCGCGTCGAAGGCCGGGACCAGGGGTGCGCCCTGACCGCCGGCGGCGATGTCCGCCGAACGCAGATCGCTGAGCACGGGTACGCCGACCCGGGCGGCCACCCGGGCCACCGCACCGAGTTGCAGGGTGCCGTGGGCCCGGCCGCCGCGGACCCAGTGGAACACGGTCTGCCCGGGTGAGACGACGGCGTCGGCCGCGCCGCCGGCCAGCTCGACCCCGACCGCGGCGGCCTCGGCGAAGACCTCGCCGAGGCGGTTGTCCAGCCGGCAGACGGCCTCGACCGTGGTGGCCGCCGGCGGCAGCAGCGCCCCGATCTCGGCGCGCAGGTCGTCGTCGTAGTCGAGGCCGCGGTGCCCCAGCGGGCGCAGCCACACCGTGTCCCCCTCAGCGGTGAACTCGGCGGCGGCCACGTCCACCCCGTCGTACGACGTGCCCGACATCAACCCGACGATCTTCACTGGGCCAGGCTAGCGGTCAGCCCGGCGGCAGGAGCAGGCCGACCAGCTCGACGTGCTGGGTCATCGGGAACAGGTCGAACCCGCGCAGCGCGGCGAGCTGCCAGCCCTGCCCGGTGAAGGTGCGCACGTCCCGGGCGAAGGCGGCCGGGTCGCAGGCCACGTACGCCACCGCGCGGGGACCGGCGGCCACCAGGTCGCGCACGACCCGGCTGCCCGCCCCGGAGCGCGGCGGGTCGAGCACCACCACGTCGACCGGGCCGGTGATCCGGCGCCGGGCCAGCGCGGCCTCCACCCGGGCCGCCACGACCTCCACCCGGGGCAGGTCGCGCAGGTTCTCCCGGGCCGCGGCGACCCCCGGCCCGGCCGACTCGACCAGGGTGACTCGACCGGTGTCACCGACCCGGCCGGCGAGGGCGGCGGCGAACAGCCCGGCACCGCCGTACAGGTCCCAGGCGGTCTCCCCCGGACGCGGGTCGAGCTGCCCCAGCACCGCGTCGACCAGGGTGTCGGCGGCGGCCGGGTGGACCTGCCAGAACGACGACGCGGGCAGGACCCACTCCCGGCCGGCGGCCCGCTCGCGGACCCGCTCGGGACCGCTGACCGGGCGCGGCACCCCGTCAGCGACCGCGGTGACGGTCACGTCCCCGCCGGTCGAGGCGACCGTCTCCACCGCGTCCGCCTCCGGCCAGCGGGCCCCGCTGGCGGTCAGCACGGGCAGCTCCTGGATGGCGGGGTGGGCGATCAGGCAGCGGTCCACCGGCACCACCTCGTGCGAGCGGTGCTTGAGCAGCCCGGCGCGGCCGGCCGCGTCGACGGCGTAGCGGACCCGGGACCGCCAGCCCAGGCGCCCGCCGGGCAGCGCCTCGACCCGGACGCCGAGCCTGGCCAGCTCGGCGTCGGTCAGCCCGCCCAGCCGGGTGAGCTGCTCGCGCACCACCGCGGCCTTCCAGTCCAGTTGGGCGGCCGGGGCGACGTGCTGCAGGTCGCAGCCGCCGCAGCGGCCCGGCTTCGCGTACGGGCAGGGCGGTTCGACCCGTTCGGGGGCGGCCCGCAGCACGGTCACCGCGTCGGCCCGGACGAACCCCCGGTGCACCTCGGTGACCTCGGCGACCACCCGCTCGCCCGGCAGCGCGTGCCGGACGAAGACCACCTGGCCGTCCACCCGGGCGACGCAGTGCCCGCCCGGGGCGACCGCGTCGACGGTCAGCTCGACCCGCTGCGCCTCCTCCAGCCCGCGGCCGTCGTGGCGTCCGGTCACCGCTCACCCCCGGCGGTCGGGCCACCCTCGCCAGGTGGGGCCGGGACCACCGGCGGGACGTTCGGCGGCAGTGTGCCGCGCGGCGCCACCCGGGGCCCGCGCGCCGGCCCCCGGGACAGGCCGGCGTCGAGCCGGTCGAGGTTCTTGCTGGCGGTCGAGGCGAGCTGCCACGGCACGCTGGTCACCATCACCCCGGGCTCGAACAGCAGCCGGCCCTTCAGCCGCAGCGCGCTCTGGTTGTGCAGCAGGTTCTCCCACCAGCGCCCGACCACGTACTCGGGGATGAAGACGGTGACCACGTCGCGGGGGGACGCCCGGCGGACCCCCGCCACGTAGTTCAGGATCGGGCGGGTGATCTCCCGGTACGGCGAGTCGATCACGGTGAGCGGGACCGTCAGGTCGCGCCGCTCCCACTCGGCCTGCAACTGCCGGGTGTCCTTGTCGTCGACGTTGACCGTCACCGCGGTGAGGGTGTCGGGCCGGGTGGCGCGGGCGTAGGCGATCGCCCGCAGGGTCGGCTGGTGCAGCTTGCTGACCAGCACGATCGCGTGGTTGCGCGCCGGCAGCACCGGCCGCCCCTCGTCCGGGATCAGCTCCACCGCGACCCGGTCGTAGTGCCGGCGGATGGCGATCATCACGGCGTAGATCACCGCCATCGCGGCGATGGAGATCCACGCGCCGTGGGTGAACTTGGTGGCCAGCACCAGGATCAGCACGAAACCGGTCATCAACGCACCGAACCCGTTGATGGTCCGGGCGCGCAGCATCCGGCGCCGTTGCCGCGGGTCCCGCTCGGTGCGGAGCAGTCGGTTCCAGTGCCGCAGCATGCCGCTCTGCGACAGGGTGAACGAGACGAACACCCCGACGATGTAGAGCTGGATCAGCCGGGTCACCTGGGCGTCGAAGGCCACGATCAGCACCACCGCCATTCCGGCGAGGAACACGATGCCGTTGGAGAACGCGAGCCGGTCGCCACGGGTGTGCAGCTGCCGGGGCAGGTAGCGGTCCTGGGCCAGGATCGACCCGAGCACGGGGAAGCCGTTGTAGGCGGTGTTCGCGGCCAGCACCAGGATGAGCGCGGTCATCGTGAGCACGAAGTAGAACCCGGGTGGGAAGTGGTCGAAGATCGCCCCGGCCAGCTGAGCGGTCACGGTCGGCTGCACGTAACCGGGGCCGACCCCCTCGATCTGGCGGGCCGGGTCCTCGACGTACTGCAGGCCCGTCATCCTGGCCAACGCGATGATGCTGAGCATCATCGTCGCGGAGATGGCACCCAGGAGCAGCAGCGTGGTGGCCGCGTTGCGGCTCTTCGGCGCCCTGAACGCCGGCACCCCGTTCGAGATCGCCTCCACGCCGGTCAGCGCCGCCGAGCCCGAGGAGAACGCCCGGACCAGCAGGAACACCATGGCGAACCCGGCAACCGACTCCTCGGCCCGGACGGTGTAGTCGGCGCTCTCCGCCCGTAGTTCCTCACCGAGCACCAGGATCCGGAACAGGCCCCAGCCGACCAGCCCGAAGATGCCGACGATGAAGGCGTACGTCGGGATGGCGAAGAGCACGCCGGACTCGCGTACCCCGCGCAGGTTCATGGCGGTCAGCAGGAGCACGGTGCCGACCGCGAACGCCAGCTTGTGCTCACCCACGAAGGGCACCGCCGACCCGAGGTTCTCCATCCCCGCGGAGACCGACACGGCCACGGTGAGCACGTAGTCCACCAGCAGCGCGCTGGCCACGACCAGCCCGAACCGGCGACCGAGGTTGACCGTGGCGACCTCGTAGTCACCCCCACCGGAGGGGTACGCGTGCACGTTCTGCCGGTAGCTCGCCACCACGGTGACCAGCACCAGCACCACGCCGATCGCGATCCACGGCGCGTACGCGTAGAAGGCCGCGCCCGCGATCGAGAGCGTGAGCAGGATCTCCGCTGGTGCGTACGCCACGCTGGAGAGCGGGTCGGAGGCGAAGACGGGCAGCGCGATGCGCTTGGGCAGCAGGGTGTGCTGAAGCCGGTCGGACCGGAACGGTCGACCGACGAGCAGCCGCTTCAGCAGCGAGGTGGGTCTGGCCACAACCGCCAAGGGTACGTCCAGCGCAACGGCGTCGCGGGGGTGGTCGATCACAGGAGGGTGTACGGGCGGAGTACCGTCGGTCCGCACCCGCGCCCGGAACGTGGCAGGCTCGCAGACGACCCGCTCACGGGGCGGGTGGGCAGCTGTGAGGAGGGGACGCGGTGCATGTGGTGATCATGGGCTGTGGCCGGGTGGGCTCGACCCTCGCCCAGAGCCTGGAGGCGCGGGGGCACTCGGTCGCGGTCATCGACCAGGACGCCGACGCGTTCCGCCGGCTCGGCCCCGATTTCGCCGGGATCACCGTCACCGGGGCCGGCTTCGACGGCGAGGTGCTCCGGCAGGCCGGCATCGAGCGGGCGGACGCGTTCGCCGCCGTCTCCAGCGGCGACAACTCCAACATCATCTCGGCCCGGCTGGCCCGGGAGACGTTCGGGGTGTCCCGGGTGGCGGCCCGGATCTACGACCAGCGCCGGGCGCAGGTCTACGAGCGGCTGGGCATCCCCACCGTGGCCACCGTCCGGTGGACCGCCGACCGGATGCTGCGGCACCTGGTGCCCGAGGGCACCGTCGAGATCTTCCGCGACGCGACCAGCACCGTGTCGATCGTGGAGGTGCCGGTGCACAAGGACTGGATCGGCCGGCCGGTGCGCGCGCTGGAGGAGGCGACCGGGGCCCGGTTGGCGTACCTGATCCGCTTCGGCATCGGCACGCTGCCCACCGGGTCCACCGCCGTGCAGGAGGGCGACCAGCTCTTCATGCTGGTCACCGACGACATTGTGGCGACGGTCACGTCGGTGGCGGGAGCGCCGCCGGAAGGAGGTCAGTGAGCATGCGGATCGCCATCGCCGGCGCCGGCAACGTGGGCCGCTCCATCGCCCAGGAGCTGATCGACAACGGCCACCAGGTGATGCTCATCGAGCGCCAGCCCAAGATGCTGCGCCCGGACCGGGTACCCGCCGCCGAGTGGGTGCTGGCCGACGCGTGCGAGCTGGCCAGCCTGGAGGAGGCCGACCTGGCCGGCTGCGACGTGGTGGTCGCGGCGACCGGGGACGACAAGGTCAACCTGGTGGTCTCGCTGCTGGCCAAGACCGAGTTCGCGGTGCCCCGGGTGGTCGCCCGGGTGAACCGGGCCGAGAACGAGTGGCTGTTCACCGAGCAGTGGGGGGTGGACGTCGCGGTGAGCAAGCCGCGGGTGATGGCCGCGCTGGTCGAGGAGGCGGTCACCGTCGGCGACCTGGTCCGGCTGATGACCTTCCGGCAGGGCGAGGCGAACCTGGTGGAGATCACCCTGCCGCCGACCGCGCCGTACGTCGGCCAGCCGCTGCACGCGGTGCCGCTGCCCCGCGACTCCGCGCTGGTGGCGATCCTGCGCGGCAAGCGGGTGCTGGTGCCCAGTCCGGACGACCCGATCGAGGCCGGCGACGAGCTGATCTTCGTGTGCACCGCCGAGATGGAGGACGCCGTCCGCGCGGTGGTGCTCGGGCCGGACAGCGTGGAGCGGACCCGCGAGCAGCGCTGAGCGCACCGGCGCCGGGGTGCGGCGGGTTAGGCGCCGGGCAGCGCCGCCGGCTGCGCCTGCCGGGTCGCCCGGCGGACCGTCCAGACGGTGATCAGCAGCAGCAGCGCGTACGGCGGGTAGCCCAGCGCCAGCCGGGCCACGCCGAGCGCGGTGTCCTGGTGGGCGAGGTAGAGCCCGGCCTGCACGCCCACCTTGGCCAGCCACACCACGCCCCAGAGCACGGTGAGCCCGGTGAACGTCCGCACCAGGCGCGGGTCGTCGCGCCACTCGGCGCGCCCCTTGGCCACCAGCACCGACCAGATCCAGCCCACCAGGGGTTGCCGGATCACCGCCGAGAGCAGCAGGGCCAGCCCGTAGCCGATGCCGTAGAGGATGCCGGGGAGGTAGAAGTCGCGTTCGTCACCGGTGCGCCAGGCGATTGCCGCGCCGATGGCGATGCCGAACAGCCCGTTGATCGCGTGCCGGACCGGCCGGCGCTGGGCCAGCCGCAGCCCCGCGGTGGCCAGCGCCACGGCCACCGCGGCGATCACCGCGGGACGCAACTCGCCGACGATGTTGGCCACCACGAAGACGACCACCGGGATGCTCGACTCGACCAGCCCGCGCCAGCCGCCGAGCTGGTCGGCCATCTGCTCGGCGAGGGTGGGCAGCCGCTCGTCCTCTTCCGGCCCGGTCTCCGGCTGCGCCGCCCGGTCCTGTCCCGTCGTCATCGCACGCCTTCCGTCCGCCGCGCCCGCAGGGTCACTTCGGCGATTCCAGCTCGTAGTACGGGTTGTAGATGACCTTGCGGTCGTCCCGTACGGCCACCCGGCCGCGGGCGGTCAGGTGGCGGCCCGGCTCGATGCCGGCGATGTGCCGGCGACCCAGCCAGACCAGCGTCACCACGTCGCTGCCGTCGTACAGGTCGGCCTCCAGGGTCGGCAGGTTGGTGCGCGGAGTGTAGACCACGGTGCGCAGCCGGCCGGCCACCGAGACCACCTGCCCCCGCACGCACTGCCGGGCCGGCACGCCGCCGTGCTCGGCGCTCTCCCGGCGCAGTTCCTGCGCCTCGATCTCGGCCTCGCTCGCGGTGAGCCGTCGCAGCATCCGCCGCAGCGAGCCCCGGCCCTCGTCGGTCGACATGACCTCCGCGTCACCTCTCCACGCTGGCCGGCGGCGCCGGCACCTGGCCCGAACCCGGCGACGCCGGGATCGTCCCGCCAGCGTACGCCGACCGGACCGGTCCCGGCGGGCCGGTGGCGGCGCGGTCAGACCTCCTGGGGACCGCTGGCCGGCGTGGCCGCATCCTCCGCACCGGCCTGCTCGGCCACCTCGCGGGGCAGCCGCAGGGGCAGCGGTTCGCGCACCGGCTTCGCCTCGTGGCCCCGGTCCACGACCAGGCCGTCGAGGCACTGGGCGAGCGGGCCCGCGGCGGCCGGATCGGTGGCCGCGGCGCCCTGGTAGACCCCGCGAACCATCCAGCGCGGCCCGTCGACGCCCACGAACCGCAGGTCGGTGACGCCGTCCGGGGTGCGGACGCGGGCGTGCAGCTCGGTGCCGTACTCGCCCTGGACCTCCTGGGCGGCGGCGCCCTCGGCGAACAGCGACTGGCGGATCTCCTCGCGCACCTCGTCCCAGATGCCCTCGGACCGCGGGGCGGCGAAGACGCCGAGCTGCAGGGCGTTCTGGCCGTGCACCAGCACCACCTGCTGGACCACGCCCTGCGGGTCGGCCTGCACCCGCACCTCCACGTCGGGTACCGCGGGGATCTGCAGGCTGCCCAGGTCGAGCCGCTGCACCCCGACGGGCGCCTCGGAGACGTCGTACGGGCCGCGCACCGGGGTCGCCGGGATCGACTCCTCCAGCTCGCGCGAGTCGAGGACCTCCGTGGTCCGCTCGTCACGGGTGTGCCGTCCGGCACCGGCCCGCTTCCGGGAGAAGATCACTGCGCCCACCCTCCGCTGTTCGCACTCACCCTGTCACCTCTTCCGTACGGCCGGCCCCGGCCGGCGCCGTACGCCGTCCGGCCGTTCCGTCCTGCCGCCCGCCGGTCGCCGGCGGGGGCACCAGCCCGGCGTGCCCGCCGGTTGAGCCGTGCCCACCGGTCCCCCGCCGGGACGCGGGCAGCTCCGCCACCGGCTGGAACTCGGCCCGCGCCACCCGCTGCACGACGAGCTGTGCGATCCGGTCGCCACGGAAGATCTTCGCCGGCAACTCCCGATCATGGTTGATCAGGTTGACCAGAATCTCACCCCGGTAGCCGGCGTCGACCGTACCGGGCGCGTTGAGCACCGTCACACCGAGTCTGGCCGCGAGCCCCGAACGGGGGTGGACCAGACCCACGTACCCCTCCGGCAGAGCGATCGCCACCCCGGTCGGAACCAGAGCCCGACCGCCGGGCGGCAGCTCGACGTCCGCGGCCGCCACCAGGTCGGCCCCGGCGTCGCCGGGATGGGCGTACGCCGGCAGCGGCAGCTCGGGATCGAGCCGCCGTACAGGTACGGGTACGACGTCGGTCACAGTTCTCCTCCGTCCGGTCGCTTCGGGTGCCCCTGACATCCTGCCCGTTCCGCCGGCCGTCGTGCGCCGTACCCTGGCAGGAGTGAGCCTGTCGCCATCCTCGCCGTCCCCGGCGCCGACCGCCGCGGCACCCCCGGAGCACTCCGAACGGCTCGGCCTGCCCTGGTGGCTCTGGCTGGGCGGGCTGGCCGCGGCCGCGCTGCTGGCCGCCGAGGTCTGGCTGGGCGCGCCCGGCGTGCGGGCCTGGCTGCCCTTCGTGGTGCTGCTGCCGGCGACCGTGGCCGGCCTGGCCTGGCTGGGCCGGATCCGGATCGCGGTACGCGACGGCGAGCTGCGGGTGGACGACGCGCGGCTGCCGGTCCGGTTCGTGGCCGACGTGGTCCCGCTCGACGCGGCTGGGCGGCGCGAGGTGCTCGGGGTCGGCGCCGACCCGCTGGCGTTCGTCGTGCAGCGGCCGTGGATCTCCGGCGCCGTCCAGGTGGTGCTCGACGACCCGGCCGACCCGACCCCGTTCTGGGTGGTGAGCACCCGCCGCCCGGTCGAGCTGGCCGAGGCGATCCTCGCCGCCCGTGACGCCGGCTGACCCGGCCGGCGGTCAGCGGGCCGGGGGCACCGCCGGCGGTGCGCCGGGCAGCGCCGCGCGCTTGCGGCGCAGGTCGGTACGGAGTTGCTCGGCCATCCTCCGGGTGGCGCGCCGGTTGAGGTAGCTCGCCACCGCCGCCCCGGTGAGGAACGGCCCGAGCGTGGTGAGGTTGCGGCCGAAGCGCTTGAGCAGCATGTCGCGCAGCTCCCTGCGGGCGGCGGTGCCCAGTACAGCGCCCACCCCCACGCCGGGCATCATCGGGTTGATCCCCCGCTGGCTGGCCCAGGACTGCATCAGGGCGACCGCCCGCTGGGTGCCGCCGGCCGGCAGCGGCGCGCCGTAGACCTCGTGCAGCTCGCCGATCAGCTTCAGCTCGATCGCCACCACTGCGACCGTCTCGGCGGCCAGCAGGACCGGCGCGGAGAGCAGGGTCGGGGTGACCGTCCACTCGACCGCCGCGACTCCCCCGCCCGCGGCGCCGACCCCGGCGGTCGCCCGCGCGGCGTTGCGCACCAGCCGGTCGGCCAGCTCCTCGCCGTCCAGGTCGAAGTGCCGGCGCAGGGTGGCCAGGTCCCGGACGGGCACGTGCGGCGCCATCTCGGCGACGGTGTCGACCATCCAGCGGATGGCCGCCTTCGGCTTGAACAGGTCAGCCAGCCCGCGGGCCCTGGCCTGGCCGGCCAGCCGACCGAGCAGCTGCCGGCGCCGGGCCGGCTCGATGTCGTCGGCGGTCAACGCCGCGACGGTGGCGCCCAGCTCGTCGCCCTCGCGCCCGGGGCCGGCCGGCGGCCGGTCCGCGTCCGCCGGCTCGCTGCGCTCGCCCATGCGTCTGACCTCCCGTGGATGGCCGCCGAGGTGGCGGCTACCCGTCACGAGTCAAGCAGGTCCCCCGGCGCGCCGCACGGCGGCTCGGGCAGCGGCGGCCCCGACCGGAGCCGCCGCTGGTGATGACGGGTGGTCAGACGCACTCACGGCAGATCAGCTCGCCGTTGCGCTCGACCGCCAGCTGGCTGCGGTGATGCACCAGGAAGCAGCGGGCGCAGCGGAACTCGTCCTGCTGCATCGGCAGCACCTTGACCGTGAGTTCCTCGTCGGCCAGATCGGCGCCGGGCAGCTCGAAGCTCTCGGCCACCTCGGCCTCGTCGACGTCCACGGCGCCCGACTGTGAGTCGACGCGCCGGGCCTTGAGTTCTTCCAGGCTGTCCTCGCCGAGGTCGACCTCGTCGCGACGCGGGGCGTCGTAGTCGGTGGCCATCGGTTTCACTCTCCCATTTCGATGTTGTCGCTTCCGGTTGTAACGCCGGACGACGCTGTTTCGGTTCCGCTGGCCGGCCACCACTTTGTGTCGGTCACCCGACCCGACGACCGCTGGGTCGAGCCGCCAGAGGAAACTCCCCCAGCGAGCGCGGTACCTTACCCCCCCTATGGGCGTGGCATGTATACCGCCCTCGTGGCAGAGATGTACGCCCCCGCACGGGAAGTTGTTCCCAATGTGACTCAGGCGACACGAAGATAGGGGTAGTACTACCCGCTTCCCGGATGGCGCGCCGGCATGTCCGGCTGTTTCCACGCGACCGCCGGACAACCGTTAACCTCAGCGGCGTACTCGACGGCCCGCGGGGTGTCCGACCGCCGGCGGCCGCCGCCACCACCACTGCCCGGGAGCGCCCTGATGAGCTTTGCGCGAGTGCGAGCACTCGTTGTCGTCGGTCTGCTGGCGGTGCTGGCCCTGGTCTTCGTGGTCGTCGCCCTGGTCCGTGACACCCAGGGCGGCACCGGCCTCGCCGGGGGCTGCCCGGAGGGCTGGCCGCTGGCCGACGTGACCCTGCGCGAGCCCAAGGACGTGAAGATCAACGTGCTGAACGGCACGGACCAGCCGGGCCTCGCCGCGAACGTCGCGGACGACTTCCGCAACCGGAAGTTCCAGGTCAAGAAGGAAGGCAACGAGAAGAAGCAGGTCGACGACGTGGCGGTGCTGCGCTACGGCCCGAAGGGCGTCGGCTCGGCCCACCTGCTGCGGGCGTACTTCCTCGACAACGCCGAGTACGACTACGACGCCAACCGCAAGGACGACACCGTCGACGTGGTGCTGGGCAACGCGTTCCAGCAGCTGGCCACCACCACCGAGGTCAACCAGTCCCTGGGTGACCTCGGCTCCCCGGTGGCGCCGCCCGGCTCCTGCCCGATGCCCGAGGACGGCTGACCGGCCCACCCGGGCACCCGCCCGCCGCGCCCTGACCGGCCGGCGGGCGTGGACCGGCCGGCTGGTGTGACGCCGGGGCGGGCCCGGTCACGGCCCGCCCGCGGCGTCCAGGTCCGCCAGCCGGGCGTGCAGCGGCTCGAACAGGGCCGGCGGGGCGGCGATCACCAGGTCCGGCCCGGCCGGCCGGCCGCCCAGCCCGGCGACCCGCAGTCCGGCCTCGGTGGCGATCAGCCCGCCGGCCGCCAGGTCCCAGGCGGCCAGCCCCTTCTCGTAGTAGGCGTCCAGCCGCCCCTCGGCGGCCTGGCAGAGGTCCAGCGCGGCGGCACCGAGCCGGCGGATGTCCCGCACCTGCGTGATCAGCTCGGCCACCACCCGGGCCTGGTGCGCCCGGCGCTTCGCGTCGTAGCCGAAGCCGGTGCCGACCAGCGCCTGGCCGAGGTCGGTCTCGCTGGAGCAGCGCAACCGCTCGCCGTCCCGCCAGGCGCCGCCGCCGGCGGTGGCGGTCCACTCCTCGCCGGTGCTGACGTTGCGGACCACCCCGGCGACCACCTCGCCGTCGACCTCCGCGGCGAGCGAGACCCCGCAGTACGGCAGCCCGTAGAGGTAGTTCACGGTGCCGTCGATCGGGTCGATGATCCACCGCACCCCGCTCGGGCCGGCCGGCCCGGCCCCGCCGGCGCCGTACTCCTCGCCGAGGACGGCGTCGCCCGGCCGCAGCCGGCGCAGCGCCTCCAGCACCTGCCGTTCCACCGCCCGGTCGGCGGCGGTGACCACGTCGGTGACCGTGCTCTTGGTCGCGGCCACCGAGACCCCCTCGGCCCGCATCCGGTTCGCGGTCGCGGCGGCGTCCCTGGCCACCTCGACCGCCAACTCAAGCAGTTCCCGCGGAGCCGGCGCCGAGCGGTCCATCGTTTGTCCCCTTCCCGCACGGCCGGGGTGTTCCGGGCCACGCGCGGGTATCATCCTTACAAACTCCACATCTGCGCCGAATCTGCGGTCCGGTCGCCGGTCCGCCGTGCGGCGCGGGATGATCGCCGCAGACGGCGTTACAATTCACCCCTGCCCACGCGCCACGGACCGCCAGCGACCGGACGGCCCGGGACACGGGGGTCCCTCAACCACATCGCCCGGCACGGTGTCTTGCTCTGCGCCGGACGATCCGGCCGTGCTCGCTCTTCGCCTCCGGAAGGTCATTCGTGACAGAACCCCGCCAGACCGGCGCCGACGTTCGCTCGCTCACCGACACCCTGATCGCCCACGCGCAGAGCGCCGGCGGCCAGCTGACGTCGGCCCAGCTCGCGCGCACCGTCGAGTCCGCCGAGGTGACTCCGGCCCAGGCCAAGAAGATCCTGCGGGCGCTCTCCGAGGCGGGAGTGACCGTGGTGGTGGACGGCTCGGCCACCACCCGCCGCCGCGTCGCGGCCGCCCGCTCGGCCACCCCGGCGTCCCGGGCCACCACCGCCAAGACCACCAAGAAGGCCGCCGCGCCCGCCCCGAAGCAGGCGCCCGCCGCCGAGGAGTCGCCGGCGCCCGCCCCGCGGAAGGCGACCGCGCGCAAGGCCACCGGCACCACCGCCGAGGTGGCCGCCAACGCCGCGGTGCCGGCCAAGAAGGCCACCCGCGCCACCAAGGCGACGGTGGCCGCGGCGGCCGGTCCCGCGAAGGCCACCAAGGCGGCCGGCAAGGCCAATGGCGAGGCCGCCGAGGGCGACATCGACCCGGAGGAGCTCGCCGCCGAGATCGAGGACGTGGTGGTCGAGGAGCCGGCCGAGCTGACCCAGGCCGCCGAGGCCGACGCGGCGAACTCCGCCAGCGACAACGACTTCGAATGGGACGACGAGGAGTCCGAGGCGCTCAAGCAGGCCCGGCGCGACGCCGAGCTGACCGCCTCCGCGGACTCGGTCCGGGCCTACCTGAAGCAGATCGGCAAGGTCCCGCTGCTCAACGCCGAGCAGGAGGTGGAGCTCGCCAAGCGGATCGAGGCCGGGCTCTACGCCGCCGAGCGGCTGCGCGCCGCCGAGGAGGGCGAGGAGAAGCTCACCCGCGACATGCAGCGGGATCTGCTCTGGATCTCCCGGGACGGCGAGCGCGCCAAGAACCACCTCCTCGAGGCCAACCTGCGCCTGGTGGTGTCGCTGGCCAAGCGGTACACCGGTCGCGGCATGGCCTTCCTCGACCTGATCCAGGAGGGCAACCTCGGCCTGATCCGCGCGGTGGAGAAGTTCGACTACACCAAGGGCTACAAGTTCTCCACCTACGCCACCTGGTGGATCCGCCAGGCCATCACCCGCGCGATGGCCGACCAGGCCCGCACCATCCGCATCCCGGTGCACATGGTCGAGGTGATCAACAAGCTCGGCCGGATCCAGCGCGAGCTGCTCCAGGACCTGGGCCGCGAGCCCACTCCGGAGGAGCTGGCCAAGGAGATGGACATCACACCGGAGAAGGTGCTGGAGATCCAGCAGTACGCCCGGGAGCCCATCTCGCTCGACCAGACCATCGGCGACGAGGGTGACAGCCAGCTGGGTGACTTCATCGAGGACTCGGAGGCCGTGGTCGCGGTCGACGCGGTGTCGTTCTCGCTGCTGCAGGACCAGCTCCAGCAGGTGCTGCAGACGCTGTCCGAGCGTGAGGCGGGCGTGGTACGCCTACGGTTCGGCCTGACCGACGGCCAGCCGCGTACGCTCGACGAGATCGGCCAGGTCTACGGTGTGACGCGGGAGCGCATCCGGCAGATCGAGTCCAAGACGATGTCCAAACTGCGTCACCCGTCGCGTTCGCAGGTGCTCCGGGACTACCTCGACTGATCCGCGATCGTCAACCGAACGTGTCGTTTTGACCACCTGGCGTGCAACGTCGGATGGTGATCGTTCGGTTGCACGAATGTGATCGTTGACGTGGCACCCTGGGTGCACGGCACACTGTCCCTGCCATGTGTGACCTCGGTCCCCCGCGGGCACACAGGGAAGGCAGCGCCAGGACAGGGTGTTGCACGATAGGTGAGCAACGACCGAAGAGATTGTTCATCGGTGACGACCAGAGGAGGAAGGCGATGACCCCGACCCTCACGCCGCCGCCCGAGACGGTGAGCCCCCCGGCCGCCGATGAACGGTGCGACCGCTGCAATGCTGCCGGCAAGCTCCGGGTCACTCTGGCGGGTGGGAGCGAGCTGGTGTTCTGTGGGCACCACGCGAACAAGTACGCGGAGGATCTCGTGAAGATCACCGTGCGGTACGCGGCGGACCCGGAGTTCAGCTGGCGTGGCGCCGATCTGATGGCGAACTGAGTCCGAGGATTTCACGACCGACATAGAGCCGGCCGGAGCGCCCACCAGGGCCCTCCGGCCGGCTTTCCTTTGCCCCCACCCACACCG
>NZ_POUB01000128.1 GCF_003236335.1 Micromonospora deserti | reverse complement strand
CGGCGGTGGGCCGCAGCTCCTCGATCCGGGCGGCGAGCCCGGCCACGGTGGGGGTCTCGAAGAGGCTGCGCATCGGCAACCGGACCCCGGTCGCCTTGCGCATCGCGGCGATCAGCTGCACCGCGACCAGGGAGTTGCCGCCGAGGGAGAAGAAGTCGTCGTCGACGCCGACTTCGGCCACCCCGAGCCCGTCCCGCCACACCTGGGCGATGGTCTTCTCCAGCTCGGTGCTCGGCGCCGCCGAAGCGCCACCGGTCACGGTGGGCGCGGAGCGGTTGCTCTCCGGCTCGTTCTCCAGGCTCTCGGCGGTCACCCGGCCGGCCCGGCGGCGGATGTCCGCCACCGCGCGGGTGGCGATGACCACCTGCGCGCCGAGCCCGGCGGTGAGGCTACGACGGAACGCCTCCGCCCCGTCCACCGGCCGGATGTCCTCGGTCGGCCCGGCCGGCGCCGCGTCCCCGGTCTCCGCCGGCGCGGCGGCGACCAACCCGCCGGTGACCGCCCCCTGGTCGACCCGGCGCAGCAGGAAGTCGCTGATCGCCACGAGTTCCCGCCCGTCGGCGTCGCGCAGCGACAGGTCGGCGGCGACCACCTCGTCGGTGGCGCCGTCCCGGTGCCGCAGGTGACTGTGGAACCGGGCCGGCAGCGACCCGCGCACCACGATCCGCCCGTACGACAGCGGCAGGTAGGTACCCGAGCCCTGCCCGCGGCCGAACGCGGTCGCCACGTCCAGCAGCGCCGGATGCAGCACCCACGACGGCAGGTCCGCCAGCGCCTCGGCGGGCGCCTCGATCTGGGCCAGCTCCTCGCCGTCGCCGAGGTGGTGCTCGCGCAACGCGGCCCAGCGCGGCCCGAAGGTCAGCATGCTGGTACGCCCCCGGCCGAACGACGCGTCGTCGTCGACCCGCCGGCCGGCGACCGTCAGCTCCCGCGCGGCGGTGGCCGGCTCGGCCGTCCAGCCCGCCGCACCGCGCACGTGGGTGCGCAGCTGGCCGGCGGCGAGGCTGCGCACCATGAAGTCGACCCCGTCGTCGGTGTCGGTCAGCTCGACCCGGTACTGGGCGACCGTGCCGTCGGGCACCGAGAACGGCTCCAGGAACACCACGTCGCGCAGCTCCACCGCGGCGTCGGCGGTCGGCGCGGGCACCACGGCGGCCACCGCGGCGCGCACCGACTCCAGGTGGGCGGTGCCCGGCACCACCGGCACCCCGCCGATGCGGTGCTCGTCCAGCAGCCAGTGGGTGGCGGCGGAGACCAGGCCGTGCAGCACCGTGCCCTCCGGACCGGTCACCTTCGTGGTGAGCACCGGGTGGTCGACCGGGGTGGTGGCGGTGTCCCGGCCCGCGGCCCGGAACCCGGCCGGCGCGGCGGTCTCCACGGCCATGCCCACCTCGGCCCAGCCGCCCCAGTTTTGCGACACGACCGGCGCCCGCCAGCCCAGCCCAGAGCGGGCGTACGCGTCCAGCGCGTTGTTGGCCGCGCAGTAGTCGACCTGACCGAAGCCGCCGATCACCGCGGTGATCGAGGAGCAGAGCACCACGAAGTCCAGCGGCAGGTCGCCGAAGACCTGTGCCAACGCGAGGGTGCCGGCAAGCTTCGGCGCGAGCACCCGCTCCGCCTCGGCCCGTTCCTTGATCTCGGCCATGCCGCCACCGGGCAGGCCGGCCGCGTGCACGATGCCGTCGATCCCGCCGTACGCGCGCTCCGCCTCGGCCCGTACCCGGGCCAGGTCGGCCGGGTCGGTGACGTCGGCGGCGAGCACCAGCACCTCGGCGCCGGCGGCCTCCATCCGGCGGATCGCCGCGATCGCCCGGCCGGTACGGTCCGCACCGCCGTGCACGGTCAGGTGCGCGTCCCACTCCTCGCGGGACGGCAGGCCGGAGCGGGCCAGCAGCACCAGCCGGGCGCGGGCGCGGCGGGCGAAGTCCTCGGCCAGGGTGATGCCGATGCCGCCGAGGCCGCCGGTGATCACGTACCGGCCGCCCTCGCGCAGCGCCCCGGGCTCACCCTCGGCGTCGACGGTGACCTGCTCGTAGCCGGTGACCCAGCGGCGCCCGCCGCGCAGCGCCACCTCCGGCCGCTCCGGGTCGACCGGCCGGCGCAGCTCGGCGGCGAGGGCCCGCTCCCCGGTGTCGGCCGGGTCGGCGTCGATCAGCCGGACGGTGAGCCCGGGCAGCTCGACCGGGAGCACCCGGGCCAGCCCGGCCAGGGTGGCGTGCTCGGGCCGGGTCAGGTCGGCGCCGGTGACATCGCCGACGCCGGTGGTGACCAGGTCCAGAGTGAGCGCCCCCTCCTCGGCGGTGCGGCCGGCGGCGGCGAGCGCCTGCACCAGGTGCAGCGCGCTGAAGAAGCCGCGGTCCTGGGCGACCCAGGTGGCGGCGATGTCGGTGCCGGTGGGCCCGCCGTCCAGGGTAAACGCGTGCACCAGCCGCGCCGGCAGGTCGGCGCCGAGCGCGGCGACCAGAGTGTCGTAGTCCTCCCGCGCCCCAGGGCGCAGCCGGAAACCGTCGGGGTCGGCGGCGAACGCCTGCCCGGCGCGTACGGTCAGCGGCTGCTCGCCCGCGGCCCGCAGCGCCGCGACCAGCGCGTCGCCGCGCGGACCGTCGGCGAGCACCAGGCAGCGGCCCGGCGGCACCGTCCGCGGCTCCGGGGCGGCCTGCCGCCACACCGGCACCGCGAACCACTCCGGCAGCGGGCGCGGGCCGCTCTCCACCGGTGCGGTCCCGCCCGGCTCCACCGGGTCCGGGTCCACCCAGTAGCGGCGCCGCTCGAAGGGGTAGGTCGGCAGCGGTACCCGCCGGGCGTCCGGGTCGGAGCCCAGCCGCACCGGGGTGCCCGCGCACCACAGCGCCGCCGCCGCGCCGAGCAGGGTCGCCAGGTCGCCGCTGGCCTCGCCCGGGCCGGGCAGACTGCCCAGCGGGGTGAGCCTGCGCTGCGCCTCGGACCCCTTGGCGACCTGCATGCGGGCCAGGTTCGCCAGCTGCTTCCCCGGGCCGCACTCGACCAGCTGCCAGGTGCCCTCGGCGAGCAGAGTGGCCACGCAGGCTCCGAAGCGCACCGGCTGGCGCAGGTGCGCCGCCCAGTACGCCGGGTCGGTGGCCTGCTCGGCGGTGATCCAGGTGCCGGTCACGTTGGACAGGAACGGGACCGCCGGCGCGCGCAGCGGCACGGCGGCCATCAGCGCGGTGAACTCGGCCAGGATCGGCTCCATCATCGGCGAGTGGAAGGCGTGCGAGGTGCGCAGCACCTTGCTCTTGCCCTTCAGGGTTTCGGCGAACGCGGCGACCGCCTCGCCCGGACCGGCCACCACGCAGGTGCCGGGACCGTTGACGGTGGCCACGGCGAGCCCCTCGGGCAGCTGGGGGCTGACCACCGACTCGTCCAGGGCGACGGCGAGCATCGACCCCGGCGGCAGCGACTGCATCAGCCGGCCCCGCGCGGCGACCACCCGCAGCGCGTCCGGCAGGCTCAGCACGCCGGCCACCGTGGCGGCGACGTACTCGCCGATCGAGTGGCCGATCATCGCCGCCGGTCGCACCCCGGCGGACTGCCACAGCATGGCGAGGGCGTACTCGACGACGAAGAGGGCGGGCTGGGTGTAGCGGGTCTCGGTGAGCTTCTCCCCCGCCTGCGGGTCACGGCCGAGGATCAGGTCGCGGATGTCCAGCCCCAGTTCGGGACGGAGCAACTCGGCGCAGGAGTCCACGGTGGCCGCGAAGGCCGGCTCTTCGGCGTACAGCTGCGCGCCCATCCCGGCGTACTGGGAGCCCTGGCCGGAGAAGAGGAACGCCGGCCGGGGCGCCGGGCCGTCGACCACGCCGGCCTGCCGGCGACGCGGGGTGCGCAGCGCGGCCACCGCGTCGGGCAGGTCGGCGGCGACCACGGCAACCCGGTGCGGGTACTGCCCTCGGCCGACCCGCAGGGTGTGCGCGACGTCCGCGAGGTGCTCCGGCCCCCCGTCCGCCGCGCCCGCCAGGTAGTCGGCGAGCCGCGTCACGGCGGTCTCCAGCGCGGTGGCGGTCTGTGCCGACACGTGCAGCAGCTGCGCCGGGCGGACCCGCCGCGACGGGTGGTACGCCTCCGGCGCCTGCTCCAGCACCACGTGGGCGTTGGTGCCGCCGATGCCGAACGAGCTGACCCCGGCCCGGCGCGGCGTGCCGTCGGTGTCCCACTTGGTCAGCGTGTTCGCCACGTAGAACGGGGTGTCGGCGAACTCGATCGCGGGGTTCGGCGTCTCGTAGTTGATGGTCGGCGGGATCAACCCGTGCTCCATCGCCAGCACCGTCTTGATCACACTGACGATGCCCGACGGCTGGCTCAGGTGGCCGATGTTGGACTTCACCGAGCCGATGCCGCACCAGCCGCGGTCGTCGGTGTCCTTGGTGTAGACGGCGGCGAGCGCGGCGACCTCGATCGGGTCGCCCATCGCGGTGCCGGTGCCGTGCGCCTCGACGTAGCTGATGGTGCGCGGGTCGACGTCGGCCATCGCGACGGCCTGGGCGATCGCCTCCATCTGCCCGTCCATGCTGGGGGCGGTGAAGCCGACCTTGCCGGCACCGTCGTTGTTGATCGCGTTGCCGAGCACCACCGCGCGGACGGTGTCGCCGTCGGCGATCGCGTCGGAGAGGCGCTTGAGCACGGTCACGCCGACGCCGCTGCCCCACACGGTGCCGTTCGCAGCGGCGTCGAACGGGCGGCACCGGCCGTCGGGCGAGGTGAAGCCGTCCATGCCGAGGTAGCCGACGTGCGGCAGCTCCACGTTGACGCCGCCGGCGAGCGCCATGTCGCACTCGCCGTTGCGCAGCGCCTCGCAGGCGAGGTGGAACGCGACCAGCGAGGTGGAGCAGGCGGTGTGCACGGTCAGGCTCGGCCCGCGCAGGTCCAGCCGGTACGACACGTTGGTGGCGACGTAGTTCGGGGAGTTGCCGGTGGCCAGCGAGACGATTCCGTGCGGACCGCCGCTGACCCGCTTGTTACGCATCACGTAGCGGTGCAGGTAGGTGCTGCCGCCGGTGCCGGCGTACACGCCGATCGACCCGTCGTAGCCGGCCGGGTCGTAGCCGGCGTCCTCCAGCGCGGTGTGGCAGGACTCCAGGAACAGCCGGTGCTGCGGGTCGGTGATCTCCGCCTCCCGGGCGGTCATGCCGAACAGTCCGGCGTCGAACTCGTCGTACCCGTCGATCAGCGGGGCGCGGTTGACCCAGCCCGGGTCGTCCACCTCGTCGACGCCGGCGCCCCGGGCGAGCTGCTCCTCCCGGGTCAGTTCGGTGACCGACTCGACCCCGTCGACCAGGTTGCGCCAGAACTCGTTCACGTCGGCCGCGCCGGGCAGGCGGGCGGCCAGTCCGACGATCGCGATCGGCTCGATGCCCTCGCTGTCGCCGGTCGGGTCGGTTGCGGTCGGGTTGCTCATCAGGCTGTCCTTCGTCACGCGGTGCCGCCGGGGCGGCGAGGTGGGTTGCGGCGGGTACGGCTACGCCGGGCGGCGGCCCGCAGGGCGGCGCGGGCCAGTTCGGGCCGGTCGGCTGCGCCGTCGAGGCTGGCGGCGAGCGCCCGGATGGTGGGGTGGCGGAACAGGTCGAGCATCCGGATGGAACGCCCGGTGGCGGCGGTCAGCCGGGCGTGCACCGCGGCCAGTGCCAGCGAGTGCCCGCCGATGTCGAAGAAGTTGTCGGTGACGCCGACGCGGTCGCGGTCCAGCACCTCACGCCAGATCCCGGCGATCAGCTCCTCGGTGTCGGTCAGCCCGTCCGGGCCGGCGGGCAGCACGGCGCGCGGCGCCTCGGCGGCGACGGTCATCGCGCCGGGCCGCGGGGCTCGCACGGCCGCCCGGGGCAGCTCGGCGGCCACCTCGACGGCCGGCCTGTCGGGGGCCGCGGCCAGCGCCCCGACCAGCGCCACCAGGTCCGCCAACAGGCCGTCGATCCGCTCGGCGTCGAACAGGTCGGGGTTGTGCACCACCTCGACGCCGTACCGGCCGGCCCGTTCCACCAGGTAGACGGTGATATCGAACGGGGAACCCGGCTTGGGCACCGGCACCGGCTCACCGGTCAGGCCGGTCAGCGCGAGCCGCGGCGGGGCGAAGTTGAGCACGTTGAACAGCACCTGCACCAGTGGGGCGCGGGAGGTGTCCCGGCCGACACCGAGCGCCTCGACGATCTTCTCCAGCGGGGCGCCGGGGTGGGCGGTCGCCTCGTGCAGCTCGCCCGCGGCCCGGTCGACCAGCTCGGCGAAGCTCGCCCCGCCGCCGCGGACCCGCACCGGCACGGTGTCGATGAAGAAGCCGACCACGTCGTCGAAGGCGGCCAGCCGCCGGTCGGCGACGATCGCGCCGAGCACGTGGTCGTCGCCGCCGGTGAGCCGGCGCAGCAGCTCGCCGAAGGCGGCGAGCAGCACCGCGGCGACGGTGGTGCCGCGCCGCCCGGCCAACTCCCGCACCGCCCGGTCGGTGGTCTCGGGCAGGCGCACCGCCGCCTCGGCCCCGGCGTAGGTCGCCACCGCCGGTCGGGGCCGGTCGCGGGGCAGGTCCAGCACGGTCGGGGCGTCGCGCAGGTGGGCCACCCACCAGTCCAGGTCGGCCGGGCCCCGGCGTCGGTCCCGCTCGGCCCGCCAGACCGCGTAGTCGGCGTACGTGATAGGCAGCGGGGGCAGCGCCGGGATCTCCCCAGCGAGCGCCCGGTCGTACGCGGTGGCGAGGTCGTCGTAGAGGATCTTCTCCGACCAGCCGTCGAAGACCGCGTGGTGCAGGGTGACCGCCAGCACGTGGTCGGCCGGACCGAGCCGGTAGACGGTCACCTGCCAGGGCGGCCTGGTGGCCAGGTCGTAGGCGTGCGCCGCGCCGGTGGCGAGCAGCCCGGCCAGTTCACCCTCGGCATCGCCGCTGCCGGTCAGGTCGACCACCGGCACGGCCACGTCGGTCGGCTCCTCGCAGACCGCGTACGGCACGCCGGCGGTCTGCGGGATACGCCAGCGCAGCACGTCGTGCCGCTCGGCGACCGCGCGCAGCGCCGCGCTGAGGACGGCGGTGTCCAGCGGGCCGCGCAGCCGGTGCGCCACCGCGATGTTGTACGGCGCGCTGGACGGGGCGAGCTGGTCGACGAACCAGAGTCGGCGCTGCGGCGGGGAGAGCGTGGGCGGGTTGCCGCTGCTCAGCCCGTCGCCGTCGGCCGGGGCGGCGGCGGTGACCCGCGCGACCAGGCCGGCCAGGGTGCGGCCGGTGAACACGTCCTCGGTGTCGACGTGCCGGCCCAGCTCGGCGCGGAGCGCGGCGACCAGGCGCATCGCGGCGATGGAGTTGCCGCCGGCGGCGAGGAAATCGGTCTCCGGCGTGGGGGCCGCGCCGAGCAGTCGGCCCCAGATCCGGGCCACCGCCGCGGCGACCGGCTCGTCGGCCGCGACCGGGCCGGTCGGCTCGGCGGGCCGGCCGGCGGCGGCGAGCGTCCGCAGCGCGGGCCGGTCCAGCTTGCCGGTGGTCGCGCTGACCGGCAGCTCGTCCAGCCGCAGTACCCGGGCCGGCAGCATGGCGGCGGTGAGCCGGGGCCCGGCGTACGCCCGCAGCAGCGCGTCGTCCGGCGCGGCGGCCGGGGTGAGGAAGGCGACCAGCTCGGTGCCGGCCGGGCCGGGGACCGCCTCCACGGCGACCCGGTCCACCCCGGGCAGCCCGGCCAGCACGGCCTCGACCTCGCCCAGTTCGATCCGCTGGCCCCGGATCTTGACCTGCCGGTCGGCCCGGCCCAGGTAGACGATCCGCCCGTCCGGGTCCTGCCGCACCAGGTCACCGGTGCGGTACAGCCGCTCGCCGGGCCGGTCGGAGAACGGGTCCGGGACGAACCGTTCGGCGGTCAGCCCGGGCCGGTTGAGGTAGCCGTCGGCCAGGCCGGGGCCACCGATGAGTAGTTCGCCGGTCTCGCCCGGGGGCACCGGGCGCAGCTGCGCGTCCACCACGTACGCGCGGTGGTTGGGCAGCGGCCGGCCGATCGGCACCGGGTCGGCTTCGGCGGCGGTCAGTTCGCCGCTGACCGCGAGCACGGTCGTCTCGGTCGGGCCGTAGCCGTTGAAAAAGAGCCGCCCGGGCGCCCAGCGGGCGGCCAGCTCGGCCGGCACGGCCTCGCCGCCGCAGAGCACCACCCGCCAGGACGGCACCTGCGCCGGGTCCAGCATGGAGAGCACGGTCGGGGTGATGAACCCCCAGTTCACCTGGTGCGCGGCGATGAACCGGGCCAGCCGCACCGGGTCGGCCCGGTCCTCGGCGCCGAGCAGCTGCACCGACCCGCCGAGCAGCAGCGGCACGAAAAGGTCCATGGTGGCCGCATCGAAGCCGAGTGAGGCGATGCCGAGGCTGCGCACCCCCGCGTCGGCGCCGGTCAGCGCCGCGCAGCCGGTGACGAACTCGACCACGTTGCGGTGGGTGGTGAGCACTCCCTTCGGCCGGCCGGTGGAGCCCGAGGTGAACAGCACGTAGGCCGGGTCGCCGGGGCCGGCCGGGCAGGGCGCCAGCGCGGCCGGGCCGGGCAGCCCGAGCGGCTCGACGCCCGGCACGTCACCGAACTCGGCCTCGGCAGCGTCGCCGACCACCACGGTCACGCCCGCGTCGGCGGCGATCTCGCGCAGCCGCCGGCGCGGGCCGCCCGGCTCCAGCGGCACGTAGCAGGCGCCGGCGAGCAGCACCCCGAGCACGGTGACCACCAGGTCCGGGGTGCGTGCGCCGCAGACCCCGACCCGGGTCTGCCGGCCGACACCCCGCTCCCGCAGCGCGGCGGCCACCCCGGCCGCCCGGGCGAGCAGGTCGGCGTAGCTGAGCCGGGTGTCCCACTGGCGCACCGCGACCGCGCCCGGTGTCCGGGCGGCCTGCGCGGCGATCAGCTCCGCCAGGGTCGCGTCCGGCCAGGGCAGGGGCTCCCCGTGGACGGCGCTGATGGACAGGATGTCGGTCACCCGTTCTCTCCCCGGTAGCTCACAGGATCGGTGATCTGCAGGCGCAGCTCGCTGACGTAGCCGCGCCCCTGCGCGTCGGTCACCCAGGCACCCGCCGGGTCCGGCAGCAGCTCGGTGACCGTGACGGCGACGTCCGGGCCGCTCTTCGCCGCGGCGCCGATCATGGCGCAGAGGGACTGGGCGTGCAGGGGGCCGGTGAGGTCGACGTAGCAGGGCTTGACCTCGGTGCCGACCTTGACGAAGACCCGTTCGGGGAGCCCGAGCCGGGCCCGCCAGCGGCGGACGGCGAGGAACCGCTCGGGCTCGCCGGTGACGCCGGCCAGCCCGGTCTCCGCCACCGTGGTCCGCCAGGTCTCCCGCGCCACCACCAGCCGGTCGATGGTGATCCGGGGCGTGTGCGGGGCCGGGGCGAGCAGCTTGAAGGAGTCCAGCAGCAGCGCGCCCAGCAGGTTGGCGAAGATCTCCATCAGCGGCCAGCGGGTGCCGTCCGGCAGCACGGCGACCCACCTGCCGCCCTCGGGTTCCACCCGCACCTCGGTGGCGCGGACCAGCCGGTGGACGTCGGCCCCACGCGCGGTGTCGATGCCGAACTGCCGGTCGCCGGGGCCGTTGAGCGCGTGCGTGATGCGGGTGGCCGTCCGCGGGTAGCTCTCGGGATAGAGCACCCGCGCCCGGGCCGGCCCGAGGTCGGCGTCCAGCGCTGCCCGCAGCGCCGGCTGGTCGGGGTGGAACGGGGTCAGCACGGCGCTGTCGAACGGGATGTAGGCCGGGTGCAGCTCACCGAGGACGAGCAGGAAGTCGCCCCGGTTGAGCGCGTCCAGATCGCTGGCGCTGATCTGCAGGTCCGGGCTGTGTATCCGGGCGGACGGCCAGCCCGGCCCGTCGGCGGCGAACAGCACCCGGGCCCGCTCGGCCAGACTCGCGCTGCCCAGCCGCAGCTCCGCCTGTCCAGCGGCCAGGGCGTCGAGGCCGAACAGCTCGGCCCAGCGGTCGGTGAACCCGGCGCTCGCCTGGGCGATCGGGCCGTCCGGAGCGAGCAGCAGCCCCTGGGCCAGCGACCAGACGTCGGCCAGCCGGACCGGACCGTCGACGCTCAACTCGGCGTGCAGGTCGGCGATGATCCGCTCACCGGCGACGGCCACCTCGGCGGTCAGCCAGCGCGCCGCAGCCAGCACGATCGCCAACGGTTCGGCCAGCGCGTCGAGCACCTGGGAGCCGACCGTGACGGCCAGGTCCCGGGCGGCCTCCTCGTAGAGGACCGTGCGGCCGGCGTACATCTGCCCCGCCTGCCGGGTCGCGGCCCGGCCGGTGACGGCGGTGAACTCGGCGTTCAACGCGGCCAGCGCGGCACCGAGCCGGGCCGGGTCGCCGGCGGCCGCGGCGACGGCGGCGCGCGCCGCACAGAGGCGGTCGAAGGCGGCCGTCACCTCGCCGCGGACGTGCGGGTCACCGATGGCGGTGATCCGGTCGCGCAGCACGTGCTCGGCCTGCGGGCTGATCGGCAGACCCGCGTCCCAGGTCAGCAGCCCTCGTTCGACCAGGCGGTCGAGCAGCAGGAGCCCGTCGTCCGCGGTCCGCAGCCCGGCGTCGCCGTCCGCGCGGAACCGCTCCACCAGCTCGACAGCCGGGGTGTGCCCGTCGCAGGCGGCCAGCAGCCGCGCCTGGACCGCGGACAGCTCGGTCGGCGGGTGCAGCGGCCGGGTGAGCCACCGGCCCGACACGCTCAGGTGCGGCGGCAGCGCCGGCGCCCACCAGCGCCGCACCGCGAGGTCGTCGGCGAGCCGGTCGGCGTACGCGATGAGCGCCCACGCCTCGAAGTGGACCTCGCGCCGGGCCACCAGGGCCGGTCCTGGGCGGAGCCGCGTGTCCGGCCCGTCCGGGTCGAACCGGCCCCAGCAGACCGGGCCGAAGAAGCCGATCGTCTCGGCCTTGCCGCAGTAGCGCTGCCAGTAGCGCAGCAGGCTCAGCTCGCGCTTGCGGCGCCGGACGTTGCGCACTGCCGGGTCGGTACGCAGCAGGCCGTCCAGCGCGATCAGCATCTCCGGGTTCTGCCAGGTGACCGCCTCCCGCAGCAGCGGGTCGGCGGCGATCTCACTGGCCTTCGCCGAGCTGTCCGCCAATGCCGTCGCGACCGCCTTGTCGAACAGTTCCGCCGCGCCCTCGCCGGCCAGCAGGGCGTCCGCGGCGGCCGCCGCCTCAGGCGCGGCGAAGGCGTCCAGCCCGGTCGCGGGGAAGCCGGCGGTTCGCAGCACCACGTCGCGCCACACCGACCAGCCGGTGTCACCGAGCGGTATCCGGTGGCTCATCGATCGCGCTCCCGTTCGTCGGCGTCCACGATGTGCAGCCGCAACTCGCTGAAGTAGCGCCGTCCGGCCGCGTCGGGCACCCAGGCGTCCTCCGCCGTCGGCAGCATCTCGCTGACCACGAGCGAGGTGCCGTCGCCGCCGTCGGTCCGGGCGGCCCGCACCATGGCACAGAACATGTTGGTGAAGGCGGGGCTGGACAGGTCCACGAAGCAGGGCTTGGTCTCGGTGCCGAACTTGACGTAGACCCGTTCCGGCAGGCCGAGCCGGCGGCGCCAGTCCCGGACCGCGAGGAAGCGCCCCCGCTCGCTGGTGACCGCCGCGAGGCCACTCTCGCCGACCGTGGTGCGCCAGGTCTGCCGGGCCACCACCAGGTCGTCCAGGACGATCCGGGGGGTGTACGGCGCGGCGGCGACCAGCTTGAACCCGTCGACGGCGTGCGCGGTGAGCAGGCCGGAGAAGACCTCGGTCAGCGACCAGCGCTGCCCGTCCGGCGCGGTAACGACCAGCCGGCCCGCCTCGTCGGTGACGGTCAGCTCGACCGTGGGCAGCACCCGGTCCGGGTCGGCGCCCGGAGCCGGGGCGAAGGCGAGCTGCCGGTCGGTCGGCCCGACCAGCGCCTCGGCCACCCGGCTGGTGCGCCGGGGCCAGTCGGTGGGGAAGAGCAGCCGGAGCCGCCGCTCACCGAGGTCCTCGGTGAGCGCGTCCCGCAGCCCCTCCACATCGGGGTGCGACGGGGTGAAGGCCTGGCAGTCGAAGGAGGCCCAGGCGGCGTGTAGCTCGCCGAGGACCACGGTGTAGTCGCCCCGGGCCAGCGCATCCGCGTCGGCGGCGCAGATCTGCAGGTCGGGACTGTGCAGCCGAGCGTTGGGCCACTCCGGGCGGTCTGCTGGGAAGACCTGGGCGACCCGGGTGGCGAGGTCGGCCACCGGCAGTCGGACCTCGGTCGTCCCGGCGGGCATCGCGTCCAGGCCGAACAACCCGGCCCAGCGGCCGGCGAACTCGGCGGCCACCGCGTCGACCGGCCGCTCCCCGCTGCCCCAGAACAGCCCCTGCGTCAGGAACCACAGGTCGGACAGCACCACCGGAGCGTCGCCCGCCTCGGCGTGCAGCTCGTCGTAGAGCTCCCGGAACGCCGCGTCGTACGCCTGCTCCAGCGCGGTAACCAGCCAGCGGGCCGCCTGCAACAGCACCGCGAGCGGGGCGGCCAGCCGATCCAGCAGCGGCGCGCCGAAGACCACGTCCAGGTCGCGACTGGTGTCCTCGTAGCAGAGCGTCCGGCCGGCGTACATCTGGCCCTCGCGGCGGCGTGGCGGCTGCCCGGTCAGCTCGGTGAAGGTCGCGTCGAGCGTGTCGAGGGCCGCCCGCAGCCGGTCCGGGTCGCCGGCCGCGCCCGCCACCGCGTCCCGCGCGGCACAGAGCCGGTCGAAGCCGGCGCGGGCGGCCTGCCGGGCCGGCTCGTCACCGATGGCGGCGATGCGCTCTCGCAGCGCGTCCTCGGCGGCCGGGCTGACCGGCAGCACCGCGTCCCAGGTGATCAGCTCGCGCTCCACCAGCCGGTCCAGCAGCGCGTACCCGTCCTCCGGCCGGCGCAACCCGATCGCCGGGTCGGTCACCAGATCGTGTGCCGGGCGACGCCCGTCGGCGGCGGCCAGCAGCGCCGCCTCCACCGGGGTGAGCGGCAGCGGCGGCCGACCGGGGCGCCGCACGACGCGGTCGGCGAGGCTCAACTGCGGGCAGAGCATCGGCGCCCACCAGCGACGCACTGCCAGGTCCTGACCGATCCGCTCGGCGTAGGCGCTCAATGCCCAGGATTCGAACCAGACCCAGCGGCGTCGGGTTAGGCCGGGGCCGGGGCGCACCTCGGCGGTCTCCGGGCGCCGCGGGTCGAGGGTGACCCAGCAGCTCGGGCCGAAAAAGCCGACCGTCTCGTTCTTGCCGCAGTACCGCTGCCAGTACTTGAGCAGGGCCCGCTCCCGGTCCCGCCGGCGCACGTTGCGGGCCGGGTCGGGGCCGCCCCGGCTCAGCCCGTCCAGGGCAACGAGGGCCCCCCGATTCTGCCAGGTGATCGCCTCGCGCAGCAGCGGGTCGCCGGCCAGTTCGGTCAGCCGCCGACCGGCGGCGGTCGCCGCCTCGGCGAACTCCTTGTCGAACTGTTCGGCGCCGGCGCCGGTGGCCAGCAGCTCGTCGGCGGCCGCGGCGGCCTGCGGAGCGGCCAGCATGGTCAGCCCCTCGGCGGGGAAGCCCGTGGTGCGCAGGATGGCATCTCGCCAGACCGACCAGCCGGTGTCGCCGAGCGGCACCCGGTGCCTGCCGACGGCCGCTACGGCCGGGCCCGCCGCCGTCCCGGCCGGCACCGGCGCGGCCCGCTGCGGGGATACGGCGAGATGCGTGGCGGGCGCGCCGGACCGCCCCGCGGCGCCGGCGGGTCGCCCCGCGTCGGGGGTGGCGGCCGCGGTCAGGTCAGTGCGGATCGCGGCGAGCAGCTCGGGCAGCCGGTCGTGCAGGAAGAAGTGCCCACCGTCGATCTCGCGCAGGGTGAAACCGGCGGCGGTGTGCTCCCGCCACGCGTCGCTGTGCTCCCGGGTGACCGCCCGGTCGTGCCGGCCGCTGAACGCCACGATCGGCACCGGCAACGGCTCGTCCGGTAGGTAGCGGTAGCGGTCGACCCGGCCGAAGTCCGCCCGCAGCAGGGGCAGCAGCAGCTCCACCAGCTCCGGATGCTCCAGCAGCTCGGCCGGGAGCCCGCCGCCCTCGCCGAGGCGGCGCAGTAGTTCGTCGTCGTCCACCCGGGACAGCCCGTCGAAGAGGCTGGACGCGGTCACGTGCGGGGCCCGCGCCCCACCGACGTAGAGCCGCAGCGGCAGCGGCCGGCCGGCCCGGCGCAACTCGCGGACCACCTCAAAGCCCACCCGGCCGCCCATCGAGTGGCCGTAGATGGCGTACCGGCCGGCCGCCCGGTCGGCGATGGCGTGCGCGACGTCGGCCACCTGGAACTCGGGGTCCTCGCTGATCCGGTTCTCCCGGCCGGGCAGTTGCACCGGCAGCACCTCGACGCCCGCGCCGATCCCGTCCTGCCAGTGGCGGAAGGCGCTGGCGCCCGCGCCGGCGTAGGGCAGGCAGAACAGCTGGACCGACGCCGGGTCACGGCGGCCGGCGGAGACGAACCAGTTCACTGCGCGCCTTTCTGAGGGGGGTCGATCCAGTACCGCTGGCGCTGGAACGGGTAGGTGGGCAGCCCGGTGCGGCGGATAGAGCCCTCCGGGTGCAGCTCCGTCCAGTCGACGTCCCGCCCGGCGACCCAGGCCGCGCCCAGGTCGCGCAGCCGGCCCGGTTCGCCGGCGAGCCGGGCGTCGGTGGTGAGCAGTTCGTCCAGCGCGGCCACCGCGCCGGCCAGGTCGGTGGCGACCACCGCGGCGCGGCAGCCGAAGGCCCGCCGGCCGAGCGCCAGGGTGGCGGCCACCTCGGCCAGGGCGGGGGCGGCACCGGAGAGGTGCTGCCGCAGCCGGGTCAGCGCCGCCCGCAGCGCCACCGGGGTGCGCGCCGACACGGGCAGCAGCCACGGCCCGTCGGCCGGTTCGGCCGGCTCGGCCGGCGGGGGCTGCTCGACCAGGACGTGCGCGTTGGTCCCGCCGATGCCGAACGAGCTGACCCCGGCCACCCGGCGCGGCGCCTCGGGCCAGTCCCGCGCCTTCGTCGGCACGTAGAACGGGCCCTCGGCCAGGTCGATCTCCGAATGCGGGCGGGTGAAGTGCAGGTTCGGCGGGATGACGCCGTGCTGCACGGCGAGCACCGCCTTGATCAGCGAGGCGATGCCGGCACCGGCATCGAGGTGGCCGATGTTGGTCTTCACCGAGCCGAGCGCGCAGCTCTCGGGGCCGGCGCCGGCGTACACCTCGTGCAGTGCGGCGACCTCGATGGCGTCGCCGAGCGGCGTACCGCTGCCATGGGCCTCGATGAAGCGGACCTCGCCGGGCGCCACCTCCGCCGCGGCGAGGGCGCCGGCCACGGCGGCGGCCTGCCCCGCCGGGCCGGGCACGGCGTAGCCGGCCCGGTCGGCGCCGTCGTTGGTGACCGCCCAGCCGGGCAGGATCGCGAGGACGCGGTCCCCGTCGGCCTGCGCGTCGGCGAGCCGGCGCAGCGCGACCACGCCGACCCCCGAGCCGAAGCCGGCTCCCGCGGCGGCCTCGTCGAAGGCGCGGCACCGGCCGTCCGGCGAGGCCAGGCCGCCGGGGGTGTGCCGGTAGCGGGGCCAGGTGACGTTGACCCCGCCGGCCAGGGCGATGTCGCACTGGTAGTCGGCGAGGCTCTGCGCGGCGAGGCAGACCGCCACCAGCGAGCTGGAGCAGGCGCTCTGCACCGCGATCGCCGGCCCGGTCAGCCCCAGCCGGTACGCGACCTGCCCGGGCAGGTGGTCGGTGAACTGCCGGCCGACCAGCCGGGCCTCCCAGTCGTCGGGGTCGACGTCGCCGACCACCGCCGGGTTGTCCATGAGGTGGAACAGGAAGTACCGGTTGGCCGAGGTGGCCCCGTAGACGCCGACGAGCCCGGGGAAGCGGGCCGGGTCGTGCCCGGCGTCCTCCAGCGCCTCCCAGGCGGTCTCGAGGAAGAGCCGGTGCTGCGGGTCGGTGCGGGCCGCCTCCTGCTCGCCGAAGGAGAAGAACCCGGCGTCGAAGTCGGCCACGCCGTCGAGCCGGCCCGCGGCCCTGACGTGCCGGGGGTCGGCGCGCAGGGCCGGGCCGATGCCGAGGGCGGCCAGTTCCTCGTCGGTGTGGTCGTGGATGGAGTCAACGCCGGCGCAGAGGTTCCACCAGAAGGTGGCGACGTCCGGCGCGCCGGGGAAGCGGCCGGCGAGGCCGACCACGGCGATCTCGTCGCCGGTGTACTGGCGGGCGGCGGTCGCCGGGGCGACCGGGGCGGGCAGGACCGGCGCGCGGACCGGCTCCGGCGGCGTGTCGAGCAGGTCGGCCTGGGCGGCCACGGTCGGGTGGTCGAACAGGCGCAGCAGCGGCAGGCGCACCCCGAACCGCTCGGCGATGCGCTCCTGCACCCGCCCCAGCAGCAGGGACTGCCCGCCGACGTCGAAGAAGCTGTCGGTGCGGCCGACGGCGTCGCGGCCGAGCACCTCGCACCAGATGTCGTGCACGGCCCGCTCGGTGGGGCTGGCCGGCTCCGCGCCGGCCGGCACGTCCCGGGCCGGGTCGGGCAGCGCCCGCTCGTCGATCTTGCCGGTGACGGTGAGCGGGAACTCGTTGACCACCACCACGGCGCGGGGCAGCGCGTACTCCGGCAGCCGCCGGGCGAGGGCGACGCGCAGGGCGGCCGCGTCCAGCGCCCCACCGGCCGGCCGGGCGTACGCGAGCAGCTCGCCGTCGCGGGCGATGGCGCGGACCCCGGCGACGCCGGGCTGCTCGGCGAGCACCGCCTCGATCTCGGTCAGTTCGACCCGGAACCCGCGTACCTTGACCTGCCGATCGAGCCGGCCCAGGCAGACCAGCTCCCCGGTGGACAGCCGCTGCCCGAGGTCGCCGGTGCGGTACGTCGGCACCCCGTCGTGGTCGGTGGCGAACCGGTCGCTGTCGTGGCCGAGGTAGCCGGGGGCGAGGTGCGGGCTGCGCACCACGATCTCGCCGTTCTCGGCCAGGCGCAGCTGGTAGCCGGGC
>NZ_POUB01000127.1 GCF_003236335.1 Micromonospora deserti | reverse complement strand
GCGGTGCCGCCGGTCCACCTCCCACCCGGGTACCCGCCGCCGTACGGCCCGCCGGCACCGCCGCGCGGCTCGACCACCCGTTCCACGGTCATCGGGATCGTCGTGGCCGCGGCCACGGTCCTGGTCTTCGGCTTCTGCGCCTGCCTCGGCGTCGCGGGTTGGCTGGTCGGCGCCGAGGGGCGCTACTCCGGCGACCCGTACGCCGAGGAGCCGTACTACGACCCCTATGACGACGACGAGGAGCCGGAGGTCGGCGGCTGGCCGACGGCGGAGTCCACCCCGACGCTGCGGCCAGCACAGACGCCGTCCGACGGGCCGGGCAAGGTCACCGTCGTGTACGAGGTGACCGGCGACGGGCCGGCGGACCTGGAGTACTACGACGCCAACGGGGACTTCATCCAGGTCGAGCGGGTGAAGCTGCCCTGGCGGCAGCGCCTGCGGATGCACGACGACAACCGGGTCATGGTGCTGGCCAGCAACTCCGACGGGGAGGCGACGATCGCCTGCCGGGTCACCGTCGACGGGGCCCGGGTCGCCGAGGACGCGAGCGACTGGGCGGTCAACTGCACCGGCTGAGCGGCGGGTTGCCCCGGGACCGGCGGGCCGTAGGCTGGCGGGCGTGACGACGACCGCCGATGTCGACCCGCTGGTGGCCCGGATGCGCCCGTTCGGGACGACCATCTTCGCCGAGATGTCCGCCCTCGCCGTCCGGACCGGGGCGGTCAACCTCGGGCAGGGGTTCCCGGACACCGACGGCCCGCCGGAAATGCTCGCCGCCGCGGCCGAGGCGCTGCGCACCGGCCAAAACCAGTACCCGCCGGGCCCGGGGATCCCGGCGCTGCGCGCGGCGGTGGCCGCGCACCAGCGCCGGTTCTGGGGGCTGGAGTACGACCCGGACGGCGAGATCGTGGTGACCGCGGGGGCCACCGAGGCGGTCGCCGCGGCGATCCTCGGTCTCTGTGAGCCGGGTGACGAGGTGGTCTGCTTCGAGCCGTACTACGACTCGTACGCCGCCTCGATCGCGCTGGCCGGCGCGGTCCGGCGGCCGGTCACGCTGCGCCCCGCCGCCGACGGCCGGTACGCGTTCGACCCCGCTGCGCTGCGTGCCGCGTTCGGCCCACGGACCCGGCTGGTGCTGCTCAACTCCCCGCACAACCCGACCGGCAAGGTGTTCACCCCGGCCGAGCTGGCGCTGATCGCCGAGCTGTGCCGCGAGCACGGCGCGTACGCGGTGACCGACGAGGTGTACGAGCACCTGGTCTTCACCGACGCCGCGAGCGGCCACCTGCCGCTGGCGACCCTGCCCGGGATGCGCGAGCGGACCCTACGGATCTCCTCGGCCGGCAAGACGTTCTCCTGCACCGGCTGGAAGGTCGGCTGGGTGAGCGGCCCTGCCGCGCTGGTCTCGGCGGTACTGCGGGTGAAACAGTTCCTCACCTTCGTCAACGCCGCGCCGTTGCAGCCGGCGGTCGCGGTGGCGCTGGCCCTGCCCGACGACTACTTCGCCGATTTCCGCGCCGGCATGCAGGCCCGGCGTGACCAGCTCGTCGCCGGCCTGGCCGAGGCCGGGTTCCAGGTGCTCGCGCCGGAGGGGACGTACTTCGTCACCGCGGACGTCACCGCCCTCGGCGGGCGGGACGGGGTGGAGTTCTGCCGGTCGCTGCCCGAGCGGTGCGGCGTGGTGGCCGTCCCGACGCAGGTCTTCTACGACGACGCGGAGGCCGGTCGCCGGCTGGTCCGGTTCGCCTTCTGCAAGCGCCCGGAGGTGCTCACCGAGGCGGTCACCCGGCTGCGCGGGCTGCCGGCCAACGCCGCCGGCTAGGCGGGCGCGGGGCTGGCCACCCGGACGGCGCCGGCGATGCGCTCGGCGACCGCACGGGCGGTGTGCTCGGTGGCGGCCTCGACCATGACCCGCACCAGCGGCTCGGTGCCCGACGGACGGAGCAGCACCCGGCCGGTCTCGCCCAGCTCCGCCTCCGCCCGCTCGACCTCGGCCCGGACGGCGGGCGCGGTCGCGCCGACCGTACGGTCGGCCACCGGCACGTTGATCAGCACCTGGGGCAGCCGGTTGATCACCGTGGCCAGCTCCGCCAGGGACTTCCCGGTCGCCGCCATCCGGGACATCAGGTGCAGCCCGGTCAGCACGCCGTCGCCGGTGGTCGCGTACGCGGGCATGACGATGTGCCCGCTCTGCTCGCCGCCGAGCGCCAGCCCGGAGGCGCGCAGTTCCTCCAGCACGTACCGGTCGCCGACCTTGGTCTCGACCAGCCGGATGCCCTCCTGGGACATCGCCAGCCGCAGGCCGAGGTTGCTCATCACCGTGGCCACCAGGGTGTCCTCGGTGAGGGTGCCGGCCTCCCGCATGGCGAGCGCGAGGATCGCCATCACCTGGTCGCCGTCGACCTCGTCGCCCTCGGCGGTCACCGCGACGCACCGGTCGGCGTCGCCGTCGTGGGCGAGGCCCAGGTGCGCGCGGTGCTCGACCACCGCGGCGCGCAGCGCCTCGATGTGGTTGGAGCCGCAGTCGTCGTTGATGTTGAGCCCGTCGGGCTCGGCGTGGATCGCGATGACCTCCGCGCCGGCCTCCCGGTACGCCGCCGGGGCCACCTCAGCGGCCGCGCCGTTGGCGCAGTCGACCACGACCTTGATTCCGTCGAGGCGGTGCGGCACGGTGCCGACCAGGTGCTGCACGTAGTGGTCGGCGCCGTCGAGCAGGTCGTGCACCCGCCCCACGCCGGCCCCCACCGGGCGCTCCCAGGCGGTGGTGGCGTTCGCCTCGACGGCCGCCTCGATCTGCATCTCGATCTCGTCGGGCAGCTTGTGCCCGCCGGCGGCGAAGAGCTTGATCCCGTTGTCCGGCATCGGGTTGTGCGAGGCGGAGAGCATCACACCCAGGTCGGCCTTGGCCTCGGCGGTGAGGAACGCCACGGCCGGGGTCGGCAGCACGCCCACCCGGACCACGTTGGCGCCGGCGCTGGTGAGCCCGGCCACCACGGCGGCTTCCAGCATCTCGCCGCTGGCCCGGGTGTCCCGCCCGACCACGGCCAGCGGGGGATGGCTCCGGTCCGACTCCGCCAGCGTGTGGGCGGCGGCGACCGCCACCGCGAGCGCCAACTCGGGGGTGAGATCGGCGTTCGCCCGCCCGCGTACGCCGTCCGTGCCGAACAACCGGCCCATACCCGCCAACCTCCGGTGAAGCAGCCAATGAGAGAAAAGCGGAACGGCCGGACCACCTCCCCGGTCGAGGGCGAGGGGGTCCGGCCGTCCGTCAGAAGTACAACGTGCCGCTGAAGGTCAGCGCTTCGAGTACTGGGGAGCCTTGCGGGCCTTCTTGAGGCCGTACTTCTTGCTCTCCTTGACCCGCGCGTCGCGGGTGAGGAAGCCGGCCTTCTTCAGCGCCGGGCGGTCGTCCGGCTCGCTGACGATCAGGGCCCGGGCGATGGCCAGGCGCAGCGCGCCGGCCTGCCCGGTGGTGCCGCCGCCCCGCAGGTTGGCGATGACGTCGAACGCCTCGGGCTTCTCGGCGGTTACCAGCGGGTCCTTGATCAGCTGCTGGTGCACCTTGCTCGGGAAGTAGGCCTCGAGGTCGCGGCCGTTGCAGGTGATCTTGCCGGTGCCCGGCACGATACGGACCCGGACGATGGCCTCCTTCCGGCGACCCACGGTCTGGATCGGCCGGTCACCACGAGGCGCGCGGGCGACGGGCGCCGGCGCCTCGGTGGCCTCGGGGGCAACCTCGGTGGCGGTGATGTCGGTCATGCTGATTCCTTCGCCCGCGCTCACTGCGCGATCTGCTTGATCTCGAACGGCACCGGCTGCTGCGCGCCGTGCGGGTGCTCGGCACCGGCGTAGACCTTCAGCTTCTTGATGAGCTTACGGCCGAGCTTGTTGTGCGGGAGCATGCCCTTGACGGCCAGCTCGATGGCCCGCTCGGGGCGCTTGGCCAGCAGCTCGTCGTAGCCGACCTGCTTCAGACCACCCGGGTAGCCGGAGTGGCGGTAGGCGATCTTCTGCTGCCGCTTGTTGCCGGTCAGCGCCACCTTGCCCGCGTTCACGATGACGACGAAGTCGCCCGTGTCGACGTGCGGCGCGAAAGTCGGCTTGTGCTTACCGCGCAGCAACGTGGCGGCGTGGGTGGCCAGGCGGCCCAGCACGACGTCAGAGGCGTCGATGACGTGCCACTGACGCTCGATCTCACCCGGCTTCGGGCTGTACGTACGCACAGGTCTACCTTGTCTCGTCGTCGGTCTGGGGTCGCGCGCCGAGGTGACCGGGCGCGCACGAACGACCAAGCGTACCTCAGGTGGCACGCCGCTGGATGTCGTACAACAGCAGGCAACGATACCGGGCACCCTGACGGCAGGTCAAAGCGGGGGCCCGGCGAGCGCGCCGGACCCCCGCGCCATGACCAGCGTCACACCCCGGCGCGTGCCATCCGGGACCCCGGCCGCACGTACGCGACCCAGGTCACCAGGAGCAGCAGCAGGAAGAACCCGACGTAGAACCGGAGCGCCGGCTGGATCCCGCCGTAGGTCGACTTCGCCCAGGCGTAGCAGATGGGGACGAGGAAGCCGCCGAAGGCGCCGACAGAGGAGATGATCCCGAGAGCGCCGGCCGCCTGGCGCCGCATGGCCAGCATGGTCTCCGGCGAACCGCCCAGGTCCTCCCCCTTGACCTGGAAGATCCGGGAGATCATCCGGTAGGTCGAGCCGTTGCCGATCCCGGTCGCGATGAAGAGCAGCATGAAGGCCACGAAGAAGACCCCCAGCCGGCGCCCCTCGACCGACCACAGGGCCAGGTACGCCCCACCGGCCATCAGCACGAAGCTGGCCACGGTGACCCGGGCGCCGCCCACGACATCGGAGAGCCGGCCACCGAGCGGGCGGAACACCGAGCCGACGCCGGCGCCGAGGAACGCCCAGGCCAGAGCGATGTCGGGCCGCCCGAACACCGACGTGAGCAGGGTCGGGAAGGCGGCCGAGTAGCCGATGAAGGAGCCGAAGGTGCCGATGTACAGCAGCGACATGATCCAGGTGTCGCGGTGGCGCAGGGACGCCCAGACCGGCCCGACGTCGGCCTTGGCCTCGACGAGGTTGTCCATGAACAGGAAGGCACACACCGCCGCGATCACCGCCAGCGGGATGTACATCAGGCCGGCCCGGGCCAGCGCGAGCCCGCCACCGAGGACGATCACCTGTGGCACCAGGAACTGCACCACGGCCACGCCGATGTTGCCGCCGGCAGCGTTGAGGCCGAGCGCCCAGCCCTTCTCCCGCTCCGGATAGAAGAAGGAGATGTTCGCCATGCTGGAGGCGAAGTTGCCCCCGCCGAAGCCGGCGGTGGCGGCGATGAGCACCAGCGGCAGGAAGCCGATCTCGGGGTGCTGGACCGCCCAGGCCAGGCCGGCGCACGGGATGATCAGCAGCAGCGCCGAGATGATCGTCCAGTTGCGCCCGCCGAACACCGGGACGGCGAAGGTGTACGGCAGCCGTAGCAGCGCGCCGACGCCGCTGGGCACGGCGGTCAGCCAGAGCGCCTGACTGGTGGTCAGTTGCCAGCCGACGTCGTCCAGCCGGACCACGACGATGCTCCAGAGCAACCACACCGAGAAGCCGATGTGCTCCGCGAAGATCGAGTAGATGAGGTTACGCCGGGCGATCCGGCTGCCGACGGCGCGCCAGAAACCCGGGTCCTCCGGGGCCCAGTGGCCGATCCACCGGCCCGGCCGGTGTTGTAGGTCGATCTCGTCAGCGGTGTTGGGCTGCACGCTCGTAGTGGTCATCGGGCGCTCCTTCCGGCCGTGCGATGTCGTGGTCCGCACGACCCACCGGCCCGGCCGGCGTCGAGCGATCCCGGCAGCACGCTAGGCAGCGGCCGTTACCGGAGCGTTCGTCCTGGAATTCGAGCACGCAACGGCGCACGCACCGACCCGGTTGCCGGTCGGTGAGATGCGCCGCCTCGCCGCCGGGCGCCGGCGGCTCAGAGCTCCTGCAGGATGCGCAGCGCCCGACCGACCTTCCGCATGGTGTCGGTGTCGGCGATGTCCACGCACTCGGTGAACCACTGTTTCATCGGAGAGGAGAGCCGGTCGGGCATCACCACGTAGCCGCCCATCGGCACGGCGAGCGGCGAGTCGCGCAGCAGCGACTCCTCGACGACCTCGGCGACGATCACGATCGGCACGTCGGTGGAGTTGTAGACGTCGGAGCTGATGACCAGGCCAAACCGTTCCCGGGCGCCGGAGATGCGCCAGATCTCGCCCCTACGCAGCACGCGGGCGCCCGCCGAAGAGCAGGTCGTCGACCATGTCCACCTCGCGGGCGTCGGCGAGGGCGGCGGACTCCAGGTCGAGCCCGGCCCGGCCGACGGCGGCGGCGTGCGCGGTGAAGACCTCGCGCAGCGCCTTCTCCCGGGCCGCCTGGTCCATCCAGGCGGAGAGGGAGAGCCCTTCGCGCTTGGCGAACCGCCGGGCCTCCTCGATCGTCTCGTCGGAGAACGACAGGGTCACCTTGGCCGTCATGCCGGAGAGAATACCCACTGGTATGACCGCCAGTCATCCCGCTTCGCGCCGGTCGGCGAACCGGTCAAACGGCGCCGGCGGGGCCCGACCGGTGGGTGGGCGGGTCAGGCTGGCGGGCGGTGACCGCCGAAGACGGCGAACCGCCACTCCTTGAAGAAGCAGTCCACGTCGACCAGACCGGCCTCGCCCAGCCAGCGGCACTGGTCGCCGACGGTGGCCGGCCGGTCGTGCCGCATCCGCTCCCGGGCACCGGCGAGCTCCGCCGCGTCGGAGCCCAGCTCGGTGATCCGGGACGTCCAGACCTCGTCGTACCGCCGGTCGAGCGCCGGGGTCGGGCCGGCCACCTGCTCGGCGTTGACGAACACTCCACCGGGCACCAGCGCCTCGACCGCCCGGCGGTAGAGCGTCCGCTTGCCGGCGTCGTCGAGGTGGTGGATGGCCAGCGCGCTGACCACCGCGTGGTAGCGGCCGGCGGGGAGCGGGTGGGCCAGATCGGCCCGCACCGTGCGGTGCGGCACCGCCCGGGCCCGCAGGTGGCCGGCGGCGACGGCAAGCATCGCCGGCGCGCCGTCGACCAGGGTCACCCGCACCCCGGGCACCGCCGCGGCGATCAGCAGCGAGAGCAGCCCGGTGCCCGCGCCCAGGTCCAGCACCTCGGGGGTACGCCCCGACGCCAGCGCGGCCCGCAACGGCGGCGCCGCCACCTCCACCGCGGTGCCGTAGAAGGCGTCGAAGCAGGGCACCAACCGGCGGCGGGCCGCGTCGTAGCTGCCCGCCACCGCGTCGAAGGCCGCCGCCACACTCATGCCCGCCTCCTAGAATATGGGACAGATTTCCCACATTATAACCACGGGAGCCGGCCCGGTCCCCCCGTACGGTGTGAGGGGCTCTTGACAGGACCGAAACAGAAGAGACCCGGACCGGAAACGGCCCGGCGGCACGCTTTGCCGACATGACAGACGGTGCACAGCCGACGACTCGACCGGGGCGGACGCCCCGGGAGGTGGCGACGCACTGCCCGTACTGCGCCCTCCAGTGCGGGATGACGCTGCGCGAGGAGGAGACCGGCGCTGTCACGGTGCTCCCCCGGCAGTTCCCCACCAACCGGGGCGGCCTCTGCCAGAAGGGCTGGACCGCCGCGGAACTGCTCGACCACCCCGAACGGCTGACCACCCCGCTGCTCCGCGACCCGGCCAGCGGCGAGTTGCGCCCGGCGAGCTGGGACGCCGCCCTGAACCGGATCGTCACCGGGCTACGCGCCGTCCAGGCCGGACCCGGGCCGGACGCGGTCGCCGTCTTCGGCGGCGGCGGCCTCACCAACGAGAAGGCGTACGCGCTCGGCAAGTTCGCCCGCACCGCGCTGCGCACCCGGTACATCGACTACAACGGGCGGTTCTGCATGTCCTCGGCGGCGGCCGCGGGGATGCGCGCCTTCGGCGTGGACCGCGGGCTGCCGTTCCCGCTCGCCGACCTCGGCTCGGCCGACACCCTGCTGCTGGTCGGCGCGAACCCGGCGGAGACCATGCCACCGCTGGTGCGCTGGCTGACCGAGCAGCGCCAGCGCGGCGGAAAGCTGATCGTGGTCGACCCCCGGCTCACCGCCACCGCGCGCCAGGCCGACCTGCACCTGCAGCCGCTGCCCGGCACCGATCTGGCGGTGGCGAACGCGCTGCTGCACATCGCGCTCACCGAGGGCTGGGTCGACCGGGACTACGTCGCCGCCCGCACCACCGGTTTCGAGGCCGTCCGCCGCAGCGTGGCCGCCTGGTGGCCGGCCCGCGCCGAGGCGCTCTCCGGGGTGCCGGTAGCCGACCTGGAGGAGACCGCCCGGGCGCTGGGCACCGCCGACCGCGTGATCATTCTCACCGCCCGCGGCGCCGAGCAGCACGCCAAGGGCGTCGACACGGTCACCGCCTTCGTCAACCTGGCGCTCGCCCTCGGCCTGCCCGGCCGCCCCGGCTCCGGCTACGGCTGCCTGACCGGGCAGGGCAACGGCCAGGGCGGGCGGGAGCACGGGCAGAAGGCCGACCAGCTCCCCGGGTACCGGCGGATCGACGACCCGGCCGCCCGGGAGCACGTCGCCGGGGTGTGGGGCGTGCCGGCCGAGGAACTGCCCGGGCCGGGGGTGCCGGCGTACCGGCTGCTGGACTCGTTGGGCACCCCGGACGGGCCGAAGGCGCTGCTGGTCTTCGGCTCCAACCCGGTGGTCTCCGCGCCCCGGGCCGCCCGGATCGAACGCCGGCTGCGCGACCTCGACCTGCTGGTGGTCGCCGACTTCCTGCTCTCCGAGACGGCCGCGCTGGCCGACGTGGTGCTGCCCACCGCGCAGTGGGCCGAGGAGGACGGCACGATGACCAATCTGGAGGGCCGGGTGCTGCGCCGCCGGGCGCTGCGGGAACCACCGCCGGGCGTCCGGACCGACCTGGCGATCCTCGCCGACCTGGCGCAACGGCTGGCAGCGAAGCCCGAGTTCCCGACCGACCCGTACCTCGTCTTCGACGAGTTGCGGCGTGCCTCGGCCGGCGGCCCGGCGGACTACGCCGGGGTGAGCTGGGAGCGGATCGACGCGGCGGACGGGGTCTGGTGGCCCTGCCCCACCGACGACGGGCCGGACACCCCCCGGCTTTTCGCCGACCGGTTCGCCACCCCGGACGGACTTGCCCGGTTCCACCCGGTGGAGCACCGGCCGGCGGCCGAGGAGGTCTGCGCCGACTACCCGCTGCACTTCACCACCGGCCGGGTGCTGGCCCAGTACCAGTCCGGCACCCAGACGCGGCGCGTCGCCGCGCTGCGCCGGGCCGCCCCGGACGCCTTCGTCGAGCTGCACCCGGACCTGGCCGAGCGCCTCGGGGTGGCCGACGGCGAGCCGGTGCGGGTGGTCTCCCGCCGGGGCGAGCTGCGCGCGCCGGCCCGGCTCAGCACGGCGATCCGGCCGGACACGGTCTTCGCCCCGTTCCACTGGGGCGGGACGGCGCGCGCCAACTCGGTCACCAACGATGCCGTCGACCCGGTCTCCGGGATGCCGGAATTCAAGATCTGCGCCGTCCGGGTGGAAAGGGTGGACGAGCCATGAGCGAGCGGAGCGGAGAGCGGCCATGAGCGACCGCGTGGTGATCGTGGGCAACGGGATGGCCGGCTCCCGGCTCGCCGCCGAGCTGCACGCCCGCGACGGCGACCGCAAGGTCATCGTGCTCGGCGCGGAACCGCACCCGGCGTACAACCGGATCATGCTCTCCACCCTGCTGGCCGGGAAGATCGGCGAGCCGGATGTCGAGCTGGCCGAGGTCGCCGGGCAGGGCGTCGACCTGCGGACCGGGGTGACCGTGACCGCGATCGACCGCGCCCGGCGGGTGGTGCACACCGCCGAGGACGACCACCTCCCCTACGACCACCTGGTGCTCGCCACCGGCAGCCGGGCGCTGGTGCCGCCGCTGCCCGGCCTGGACGGACCCGAACTGCCGGAGCGGGTGGTGCCGTTCCGCACCCTGGACGACTGCCGGCGCATCCTCGCCGTGGCCGAGGGCGCCCGGCGTGCGCTGGTGCTCGGCGGCGGGCTGCTCGGGCTGGAGGCGGCCCGCGGGCTCGCCGCCCGTGGGCTCGACGTCGAGGTGGTGCACCCGGTGCCGTACCTGATGGAACGGCAGCTCGACCCCGCCGGCGCCGCGGTGCTGGCCGGCACGCTGGCCGGCCTCGGGGTGACCACCCACCTCGCCGTCGCGGCGACCGCGGTCGCCGCCGACGCCAGCGGGGTCCGCCTCGACCTGGCCGACGGCCGGTCGCTCACCGCCGATTTGCTGGTGCTCTCCTGCGGGGTACGCCCCGACACCGCGCTCGCCTCGGCGGCCGGGCTGGCGGTGGAGCGCGGCGTGCTGGTCGACGACCGGCTGCGCACCAGTGACCGACGGATCTCGGCGATCGGCGACTGCGCCCAGCACGACGGCACCCTCACCGGTCTGGTCGCCCCGGCTTGGGCGCAGGCCCGGGTGGTGGCGCAGGTGCTCACCGGCGCGGACCCGCTGGCCCGCTACCGGCCCCGGCCGGCGGTGACCCGGCTCAAGGCGGCCGGCATCGACCTCGCCGCGATGGGCGACCCGACCGGCGGTGAGGCCGGCGAGGAGCTGACCTTCGCCGACCCGGCCCGCGGCACGTACGCCCGGCTGCGCATCCACGACGAGCGGTTGACCGCCGCGATCCTGCTGGGCGACAACCCGGCGGTCGGCACGGTGATCCAGCTCTTCGACCGGGGCCAGCCGGTGCCGGCCGACCGGCGCTCCCTGCTACTCGGCCGGGCCCTGGGCGGGGCGGCCTCGGCGCCCGCCGCGTCCCCGGCGCTGATGCCCGACGCGGCGACCGTCTGCCAGTGCAACACGGTCAGCAAGGGAGCGCTGGTCGCCTGCTGGCGGGCCGGGGCCCGGTCGGTCGACGCGATGGTGGCGGCGACCCGGGCCGGCACCGGCTGCGGCGGCTGCCGGGACGCGGTCGCCGGCATCGTCGACTGGCTGTCCGAAGCGGATTCGGTGGAGGTGACGCGATGAACGGCGGCAGGGTGATCGTCGTCGGCAACGGCATGGTCGGGCAGCGCTTCGTTGACGCGCTGCGCGCCCGCGACCCGCAGGGGCGCTGGCAGGTGACCGTCCTGGCCGAGGAGAGCCGGCCGGCGTACGACCGGGTGCGGCTCTCGGCATTCTTCGACGGGGTGAGTGCGGACGAGTTGAACCTGCACACCCCCGACGAGGGCGTCGAGCTGCGACTCGGTGAGCCGGTCACCGCGGTCGACCGGGACCGCCGGGTGGTGACCACCGCGGCCGGCGAGTACCCGTACGACGCGCTGGTGCTGGCCACCGGCTCGTACGCCTTCGTCCCACCGGTGGACGGCGTGGCGCTGCCCGGCGTCTTCGTCTACCGCACGCTGGACGACCTGGCGGCGATCCGCGAGCACGCGCGGGGCCGGCATACCGGCGCGGTGATCGGCGGTGGCCTGCTCGGGCTGGAGGCGGCGAACGCGCTGCGCCTGCTCGGCCTGGCCACCAGCGTGGTGGAGTTCGCGCCCCGGCTGATGCCGGTGCAGGTCGATACCGCCGGCGGCGCGATGCTCCGCCGGTACGTCGAGGAGCTGGGCGTGACCACCCACCTCGGGGTCGCCACCACCGCGCTGCGGTCCGGCCCGGACGGCACGGTCGCCGCGCTGGAGCTGGCCGACGGCACGGTGCTCGACACCGACATCGTGGTGGTGGCGGCCGGCATCCGCCCCCGCGACGAGCTGGCCCGGGCCGCCGGGCTGCCACTCGGCCCGCGCGGCGGCGTGCTGGTCGACGCGGCCTGCCGCAGCGCCGACGAGCGGATCTGGGCGGTCGGCGAGTGCGCGGCGGTCGACGGCACCTGCCACGGCCTGGTCGCCCCCGGGTACGCGATGGCCGAGGTGGTCGCCGACCGGCTGGTCGGCGGGGCGGCCACCTTCCCCGGCGCGGACACCGCCACCAAGCTCAAGCTGCTCGGCGTGGACGTGGCGTCGTTCGGCGACGCGCACGGCGCCACCACGGGCTGTCTCGACGTCACCTTCACCGACCCGGCCACCCGGGTCTACGCCAAGCTGGTCCTCTCCGACGACGCGAAGACCCTGCTCGGTGGGGTGCTGGTCGGTGACGCGAGCGCGTACCCGACGCTGCGGGCCAGTGTCGGCGGGCCGCTGCCCGCGCCCCCGTTGGCGCTGCTCGCGCCGGACGGCGCGGCCGGTGCGGGGGCCGGCGCGCTCCCGGCCGCCGCCCAGGTCTGCTCCTGCAACGCGGTCACCCGGGCCGACATCGACGAGGCGATCGCCGGCGGCTGCGCGGACGTACCGGCGCTGAAGGCGTGCACCCGGGCCGGCACCAGCTGTGGCTCCTGCGTGCCGATGCTCAAGCAGCTGCTCGACGCGGCCGGGGTGAAGCAGTCCACGGCGCTCTGCGAGCACTTCGACGCGAGCCGCCAAGAGCTCTTCGACATCGTCCGGGTCCGGGGCATCCGCACCTTCTCCCGGCTGGTGGCCGAGCACGGTCGCGGGCGCGGCTGCGACATCTGCAAGCCGGTCGTCGCCTCGATCCTCGCCTCGCTGGGCAGCGGGCACGTGCTCGACGGCGAGCAGGCGTCGTTGCAGGACACCAACGACCACTTCCTGGCCAACCTGCAACGCGACGGCAGCTACTCGGTGGTCCCGCGGATCCCCGGCGGCGAGATCACCCCGGAGAAGCTGATCGTGATCGGCGAGGTGGCCCGGGACTTCCAGCTCTACACGAAGATCACCGGCGGGCAGCGGATCGACCTGTTCGGGGCCCGGGTGGAGCAGCTGCCCCAGATCTGGCGCCGGCTGGTGGACGCCGGCTTCGAGTCCGGCCACGCGTACGGCAAGGCGCTGCGCACGGTGAAGTCCTGCGTCGGGTCGACCTGGTGCCGGTACGGGGTGCAGGATTCGGTCGGCCTGGCGATCGCCCTGGAGCTGCGCTACCGGGGGCTGCGCGCCCCACACAAGATCAAATCGGCGGTGTCGGGCTGCGCCCGGGAGTGCGCCGAGGCGCGCAGCAAGGACTTCGGCATCATCGCCACCGAGACCGGCTGGAACCTGTACGTCGGCGGCAACGGCGGCTTCCGGCCCCGGCACGCCGACCTCTTCGCCACCGACCTGAGCACCGAGGATCTGGTCCGTTACGTCGACCGGTTCCTGATGTTCTACATCCGCACCGCCGACCGGCTGCAACGCACCGCCGCCTGGATCGAGGCGATGGACGGCGGGCTCGACCACCTCCGCGCGGTGATCGTGGACGACTCGCTCGGCCTCTGCGCCGAACTGGACGAGGCGATGGCCCGGCACGTGGCGTCCTACTCGGACGAATGGCGGGACGTGCTCGACGACCCGGAGCGGCTGCGCCGGTTCGCCTCCTTCGTCAACGCGCCGGACGTGCCCGACCCGTCGATCAGCTTCGCGCTGGAACGGGGACAGCCGGTGCCGGCGGGCGGCCGACCGCCCGCGTCCGCGGTCCGGCAGCCGGTGACCCTGGGGCTTCCGGAGGTGCGGCGATGACCACCGCGACGATGCTGAGCTGGACCGTGGTCTGCCCGCTGGACCGGCTGGAACCCGACCGCGGGGTGGCCGCGCTGGTCGACGGCGTGCAGGTGGCGCTCTTCCGCACCGCCGACGGGCTGTTCGCCATCGACAACCTCGACCCGGTCGGCGGGGCGTACGTGCTGTCGCGGGGGATCGTGGGCAGCCGGGGCGGGGTGCCGACCATCGCCTCCCCGCTGCACAAGCAGGTGTACGACCTGCGTACCGGGGAGTGCCTCGACCTGCCCGGGATTTCCGTGGCCCGGCACGAGGTGCGCTGCCGGGACGGCCTGGTCGAGGTGCGGCTGCGACAGGAGGGGTGAATGCGCGACGAACTGGCCGGCTTCACCATCGGGGTGACCGCCGACCGGCGGCGGGACGAACTCGCCGCGCTGCTGCAGCGGCGGGGCGCCCGGGTGGTGCTCGCCCCGGCCCTGCGGATCGTGCCGCTGGCCGACGACACCGAGCTGCGGGAGGCCACTCGGGCCTGCCTGGACCGGCCGCCGGACATCCTGATGGCGAACACCGGCATCGGCATGCGCGGCTGGCTGGAGGCCGCCGAGGGTTGGGGGCTGGCCGAGCCGCTGCGCTCGGTGCTCGGCGAGGCGTACGTGGTGGCGCGCGGCCCCAAGGCGCGGGGGGCGATCCGCGCCGCCGGCCTGCACGACCAGTGGTCACCGGCCTCGGAGAGCTGTGACGAGGTGGTCGACCACCTCCGCCGGCGCGGCGTGGCCGGGCAGGTGATCGCCATGCAGCTGCACGGCGAGCGGCAACCGGAGTGCACGATGGCGCTGGAGGCGGCCGGGGCGACGGTGATCGAGGTGCCGGTCTACCGCTGGGCGCCGCCGACCGACCCGGCCCCGCTGCACCGGCTGATCGACCTGGTCGCCGGTCGGCTGGTCGACGCGGTCACGTTCACCTCGGCACCGGCGGCGGAGGCGCTGCTGCGGGCAGCCGGGGAGCGTAGCGAGGCGGTGCTGGACGCCTTCCGCACCGACGTGCTGGCCAGTTGCGTCGGCGCGGTGACCGCCGAGCCCCTGCTGCAGCGGGGGGTGCCGGTCAGCGCGCCGAACCGGGCCCGGTTGGGCGCCCTGGTGCGGACCATCATCGACGAGTTGCCCCGCCGGACGGTCACCCTGAAGGCGGCGGGTCACCTGCTCACCCTGCGCGGACACGCAGCCGTGGTGGACGGCGAACTGCGCCCGCTCGCCCCCGCCCCGATGGCGGTGCTCCGGGCGCTGGCCAGCTCCCCCGGCCGGGTGCTGTCCCGCACCGCGCTGCTACGTACGCTGCCGCGCGGCGCGGACGAGCACGCGGTGGAGATGGCGGTGGCCCGGCTGCGCGCCGGCCTGCGCGCCCCCCACCTGGTGCAGACCGTCGTCAAGCGGGGCTACCGCCTCCGCGTCGACTGACCCTCGACCCGTCTGCCGGCACCCGCCCACGACGGCAGGTGCCCGGCACCGCGCTGGCGAGTGCCCGGCGCCCGCCCGGCGGCCGGGCGGGCCCGGTCAGCCCACCGGGGTCGGGTAACCCCGGCCGTGCTCAGCCTCGAGGCGGAGCATGGCGTGCTCGACGACGGTCACCAACACCTGCTTGACCGACTCGCGCTGCCGGGCGTCGCACATCACCAGCGGCACGTCCGGCGAGATCGCCAGCGCCTCGCGGACCTCCTCCAGCTCGTACTGCGGCGCGCCGTCGAACCGGTTCAGCGCCACCACGTACGGCAGGTTGCGGTTCTCGAAATAGTCCAGCGGCGCGAAGGCGTCGGCGATCCGGCGGGTGTCCACCAGGACGGCCGCGCCCACCGCGCCCCGGATGATCTCGTCCCACATGAACCAGAATCGGGTCTGGCCCGGTGTGCCGAACAGGTAGAGGATCAGGTCCTCGGCCATGGTGATCCGGCCGAAGTCCATGGCGACCGTGGTGGTCTCCTTGCCGGGCACCTTGGACGGGTCGTCGATGCCGACACCGGCCGCGGTCATCACCGCCTCGGTGGTCAGCGGAGTGATCTCCGAGATCGCGCCGACCAGCGTCGTCTTGCCCACGCCGAAGCCACCCGCGATCACGATCTTCGCGGAGATGATTCCCCGGCTCTGCTGGCGGGCCCCAGCGGGGTCATAGCCTGCGAAGTCCACTTAACACCCTTCCAAGGATCTCCATCCGCTCCTCGAACCCCTCGGCGGGAGCGGCAGTGTGTAGCGTCAGCAGGCCCTCGGCCACCATGTCGGCGACCAGCACCCGGGTGACGCCGAGCGGCATCCGGGTGTACGCGGCGACCTCGGCCAGCGACTGTGCCCGCCCCTCGCAGACCGTGGCGATGCGGTACTTGTCGTGCCCGGCGAACCGCGCCTCGGCAACCGCGGTGGCACTCGCGCTCAGCACCGCCTCCAGGGCGATGTCCTGCCGGGGCTCGGTACGCCCCCGGGTGACCGCGTACGGCCGTACGAGAGCGCCACGCGGATCCTCACGGCGATGTTCCATCCGCGGTCACCTCCTCTCGCGGCCAGAGCCCACGGGCACCGGATCAGTTGTCGCCGGCCGACGCGCGGGCCGCGCGTCGCGCCCCCGTCACGAACGCACCACGTCCCGGGGCAGCGGCACCAGCGCCGCGCCGACCCGCTCGACCAGCAACGCCATCTCGTAGCCCACCTGCCCGACGTCGCAGCTACGGGCCGCGAGCACGGCCATCGACGACCCGTCGCTGATCGACATCAGGAAGAGGTAGCCGCTGTCCATCTCGATGACCGTCTGCAACACCCCGCCGGCGCTGAACATCCGGGCGGCACCCTCGGTCAGGCTCACCACGCCCGAGGTGATCGCCGCGAGCTGGTCCGCCCGGTCCCCGGGCAGATCCCGGGAGGAGGCGAGCAGCAGCCCGTCGGCGGACACCGCCACCACGTGGGCGATACCCGCCACGCTGTCGGCGAAGTTGGTGAGCAACCAACCCATGTCCTGCATGGCCGCTGGCCTGTTCATCGGCTCGTCTCCTTGGTCGAGGTGCTGTCCTGGTCCGTTCCGGCCGCCCGCCCGCGCTGCACGCCGCGGTGGTAGGCCGACAACAGGCCCCGTACTTCGTCCGGCGTGCGCCGGACGCGGTCCCGGCCGCTCCGCGACTCGATGCCGCCGGGCACGAGCTGTGCCTGCGGCACTCGCTTGGGCAGGCCGGACCGGGTGATCCCGCCGGTGGCGGGCTCCGCGGCCCGCTGGGCACGGGTCCACCCCTCGTCGGCCGCCGTCCGCCAGGCGTCCGCGTCGGTCGCGGCGGGTGGTGGCGGGGCCGGAGCCGAGGCCGGGGCCGGAGCCGGAGCCGGAGCCGGAGCCGGAGCCGGGGCCGGCCCCGGCCTCGGCT
>NZ_POUB01000126.1 GCF_003236335.1 Micromonospora deserti | reverse complement strand
GACAGCACCCCCGTTGATCATGAAGTTGGCCGGGGCAAATCGGGCGGAACGGGCGGCCAACCTCATGATCAACGAGCCGGGGGGCCGGGCCAGGCGGTCAGGGTGGGTGGGGCGAAGGATCCGGGCGGAAGATCGCTCGGTCTTCTAGGGTGAGGGCGTGGCCCGGAGTGTGTACGTCACCAGCGTGGGGTCTGGCGGGGGGAAGTCGACCGTCGCGCTCGGGCTGGCCGAGCTGCTGTCCCGCCAGGTCGAGCGGATCGGGGTATTCCGGCCGTTGGTCGGCCAGGGCACGCCGGACCCGATCCTGGCCCTGCTCAGCGAGCGCTACCGGGTCGGGTTGCCGCTGGCCGACCTGGCCGGCGCCAGCTACGCCGAGGCCACCGCCCTGGTCGCCGACGGCCGGCGGGAGGAACTCATCTCGGGCATCGTCGCGCGCTACCGCGAGGTCGAGCGGCGCTGCCCGGCGGTGGTCGTGGTGGGCAGCGACTTCGCCGACGGCGGTGACGGCGCCGGTCCCCGGGAACTGGCCTTCAACGCCCGGCTGGCCGCCGAGTTCGGCAGCGTCGTGGTGCCGGTGGTCGACGGCTTCGGGCAGGAGCCGGCGGCGATCGCGGCCGCCGCGCGCGGGGCGTACCACGATCTGGAGGACCTCGGCGCCACGGTGCTGGCGGTGATCGCCAACCGGGTCCCGGGGCCGCTGACGCTGCCCGACCTGCCGGTCCCCGCGTACGCCATCCCGGAGGTGCCAACCGTGTCGGCGCCGACGGTGGCCGAGGTGGCGACGGCACTCGGTGCCGCCCTGCTGGCCGGCGACGACGCCGCGCTGAGCCGGGACGTGCTCGACTACGTGGTCGGCGCGGCGCACGTGCCGACCCTGCTGGACCACCTCACCGAGGGGGCCCTGGTGATCACCCCCGGCGACCGGGCCGACCTGCTGGTGGCGGCGTGCGCCGCACACGTGGCCGGGCAGGTCTCGGTGGCCGGGCTGGTGCTCACCCTCGGTGAGCAGCCCGACCCGCGGGCGATGCGGCTGGTCGAGGGGTTGAGCAGCGGCCTGGCGGTGCTCTCCGTGCCCAGCGACAGCTACGACACGGTGGCCGCCTCCAGCCGGATCGAGGGCCGACCCAGCGCCGGCAACCCGCGCAAGGTGGAGGCCGCCCTCGGCGCCTTCGAGCGCTGCGTCGACACCGACGACCTGGCCCGCCGGCTGCGGGTCAGCCGCTCCGACCGGGTCACCCCGCTGATGTTCGAGTACGACCTGATCGACCGGGCCCGGGCGCAGCGCCGGCACCTGGTGCTGCCCGAGGGCGCCGAGGAGCGGATCCTGCGCGCGGCGGAGATCCTGTTGCGCCGTGGCGTCGCCGACCTGACCCTGCTCGGCCGGCCGGACGACATCGCCCGGCGCGCCCGGGAGCTGGGCGTCGACATCGGCGGCGCGACGGTGATCGACCCGGCCACCAGCGAATGGCGCGACGAGTTCGCCGCCGAGTACGCGAGGCTGCGCGCGCACCGGGGCGTCACCCTCGACCTGGCGCACGACACCGTGGCGCAGCCGAACTACTTCGGCACGCTGATGGTGCGGACCGGGCACGCCGACGGGATGGTCTCCGGGGCGACCCACACCACCGCCGCCACCATCCGCCCGGCCTTCGAGATCATCCGGACGCTGCCGGGGGTCTCCATCGCCTCCAGCGTCTTCTTCATGCTCCTCGCCGACCGGGTGCTGGTCTACGGCGACTGCGCGGTGAACCCCGACCCGGACGCGGGGCAGCTGGCCGACATCGCCATCTCGTCGGCGGACACCGCCGCCCGGTTCGGCATCGAGCCGCGGATCGCCATGCTCTCCTACTCCACCGGCGCCTCCGGTGCTGGCGCGGACGTGGAGAAGGTCGCGGCGGCCACCCTGCTGGCCCGGGAGCGCCGCCCGGAGCTGCTCTTCGAGGGACCGATCCAGTACGACGCGGCGATCGACCCCGCGGTGGCGGCGACGAAGCTGCCCGGCAGCGCGGTCGCCGGCCACGCCACGGTCTTCATCTTCCCGGACCTGAACACCGGCAACAACACGTACAAGGCCGTGCAGCGCTCGGCGGGGGCGGTCGCCGTCGGGCCGGTCATGCAGGGCCTGCGCCGGCCGGTGAACGACCTCTCCCGGGGCGCCACCGTGCCGGACATCGTCAACACCGTGGCGATCACCGCCATCCAGGCAGCGGCGGAGGGCTGATGAGTCGGGTACTGGTGCTCAACTGCGGGTCGTCGTCGGTGAAGTACCGGCTGTACGACGACGAACGGGTGGTCGACAAGGGCACCGTCGAGCGGATCGGCGAGCCGGGCGGCGGGCCGGCGGACCACTCCCGCGCCGTCCGCGACATCCTCGCCCGGCTCGATTTGGCCGGTCTGGCCGCCGTCGGGCACCGGGTGGTGCACGGCGGCCGGAGGTTCACCGCGCCGGTCCTGGTCGACGAGGCGGTGCTCGCCGCGATCCGGGACCTGATCCCGCTCGCGCCGCTGCACAACCCGGCCAACCTGGCCGGCATCGAGGTCGCCCGGGCGGCGCTGCCGGACGTGCCGCAGGTCGCCGTCTTCGACACCGCATTCCACCACACCCTGCCGGAGGCCGCCGCGACCTACGCGATCGACCGGGACACCGCCGAGCGGTACGGCATCCGGCGGTACGGCTTCCACGGCACCTCGCACGCGTACGTCTCGCGCCGCACCGCCGAGCTGCTCGGCCGCCGGTACGAGGAGATCAACACCATCACCCTGCACCTGGGCAACGGGGCGAGCGCCTGCGCGGTCGCCGGGGGCCGCAGCGTGGCCACCTCGATGGGGATGTCCCCGCTGGAGGGCCTGGTGATGGGCACCCGCAGCGGCGACCTGGACCCCACCGTGATCTTCCACCTGCGCCGCGAGGGCGGGCTCTCCGTCGACGACATCGACAACCTGCTCAACCACCGCAGCGGGCTGCTCGGGCTGGCCGGCGTCAACGACATGCGCGAGGTGCTCCGGCGGCGGGCTGACGGGGACCGGGCCGCCGCCCTCGCCTTCGACGTCTACTGTCGGCGGATCACCGGGTACGTCGGGGCGTACTACGCGCTGCTCGGCCGGATCGACGCGGTCACCTTCACCGCGGGCGTCGGCGAGCACGCGGCTCCGGTACGCGCCGCCGCGCTGGCCGGGCTGGACCGGCTCGGCATCGCCGTGGACCCGGAGCGCAACGCGGGCAGCGGCGACCGCGTCATCTCACCGGAGGGCGCCGGGGTCCGCGTCTGCGTCGTCGGCACCGACGAGGAACGCGAGATCGCCCGCACCGCCCGGGACCTGGCCACCACCACCTGAACCCGCCCGGCGCGGCGTCCCGGCTGCCGGCGGCGCGGCTCCCCTTGGTGCCGGCGGCGGAGTCTGCCGGGTGTCGGCAGCGGGTTCCCGGGTGCCGGCGCCGGTCAGGCCAACGCCAGCCAGCCGGCCAGCGCCACCAGCACGACCGCGACCGCCGCCGCGCCGACCAGCAGCGGCATCCGGGTGGCCGTCCCCGTCGCCGCCTCCGGCTCCGGGGTGTTCGCGAAGGCGCGGAACGCCTCGGTGTTGCCGCTCGGGTCGGTATGGTTCTCCGCCATGCGATGACCCTAACGAAGCCCGTCGAGCCGTACCGTCCCGCGGCCGTCCGGCGGCGGCAGGTCGAGCCGGCCGGTGGAGGCGGTCCGCCCGGGTGGCGGGGAGACCCAGTCCGGACGGCGGGGACGAGCCAGGCGGCCGGGCACCTACGGTGGAACCGTGGGGGCACAACGGCTGGTCGCCGCGACGGGGGCACAACGGCTGGTCGCCGCGCTGCTGACGGCGCTGCTGGCGGGCTGCGCGCCGGCCACCGCCGCGACCGGCGGCCCGCCGCCGGCACGCCGGGCGCCCGAGGGGGCGTACGCCGTCGGCGTGCGTACGCTCACCCTCGACCCGGGGTCCGCGCGGCCGCTGCCGGTGACGCTCTGGTACCCGGCCGACGGGGGTGCGGTGGCCGCCGGCCGGTTCCCGGTGGTGGTCTACAGCCACGGGCTGGACAGCCTTCCCCGACTGCACGCCGGGCTGACCACCCGGTGGGCCGCCGCCGGGTTCGTGGTGGCCGCCCCGGCCTACCCGCACACCCGGCGGGGGGCGCTCCGGTTCAGCCGCGCCGACGTGCGGCACCAGCCGGCGGACGGCTGGCGGGTGATCCGGCACCTGGTGCGGCTCGACAGCCGACGGGGAGACCCGCTCGCCGGGCACCTGGACCTCGGCCGGGTCGCCGCGGCCGGCCACTCGGCGGGCGGCTTCACCACCGCCGGCATGTTCACCTCCGGGCACTCGACCCGGCTGCGCGCCGGCATCGTGATCGCCGGCGGCGGGATGGCCGGGAGCTTCGCCGGGCCGGGCGCACCGCTGCTCTTCGTGCACGGCACGGCCGACCCGGTGGTGCCGCTCGCGGTCGGCCGGGCGGCGTACCGGCGCGTGAACGGCCCAGCGGCCTTCCTGAGCCTGCTCGGGCAGGGCCACGGCGAGTTCCTCAGCCCCGGCCGGCCCGGCTTCGCCCAGGTCCTCGCCACCACCACCGAGTTCCTCCGGTGGACCCTCTACGGCGACCCGGCGGCGTCCCGCCGGCTGCCCGCTGCCGCCCGCCTCGCCGGCCTCACCACCTTCGAGGACCGTCTCACCCCCTGACCTCGCGGCTCCGGACGCGGCTGTCGCCCACGGAAGCCCGGTCACGGCGCGGGCACGCCGCGCCGGTCCACGGCGGACGGCCCGGACCGGCAAGGCACAATCGGATTCATGTCGCGTCGCGTCACCCCCGCCCTGCTCGCCAGCGCCCTGCTCACCGCCGGTCTGGTCGGCTGCTCCACAGACGCCGGGCCGGCCGCCCGGCCGGCGGCGCCGGTCGGGCCGCCGACGGCCACCACGCCGGCTCCGCAGGTACCCTCCGGCACCGCCCCGCAGCAGAGCTTCGCGGTCGGCGTACGCCAGCTCAAGCTGAACCGCGACGGCGACCGGCCGCTGCCGGTGACCGTCTGGTATCCAGCGGCCGGGGAGGCCGGCGGTGAGCCGGAGCGGTCGGTGACCGCCGCCCCGGGGAAGTTCCCCGTCGTCATGTTCAGCCACGGCCTGAACGGGCGGCCCGCCGACTACGCCACGCTGCTGACCCGCTGGGCGGCGGCCGGCTTCGTGGTGGCCGCGCCGACCTTCCCGCACACCTCCCGGGGCGGCGACGGCAACGTCCTGGACGTGCTGAACCAGCCCGCCGACGTGTCGTACGCGCTGACCCAGGTGCTCGCGCTGGACGCGAAGGCCGGCGATCCGCTGCGCGGCCGGCTGGCCGCCGACCGGGTCGCCGCGGCCGGGCACTCCGCCGGTGGGGTGACCACCATCGGTCTGTTCACCGCGGGCCGGGACGAGCGGCTGGACGCCGGGGTGGTGTTCGCCGGCACCGCGCTCGGCGTGGGCACCGCCTTCGCCGGCGCCGCCGCCCCGCAGCTCTTCGTGCACGGCGAGGCCGACGAGGTGGTCGAATACGCCGCCGGCAAGGCCGTGTACGACAAGGTGCCCTGGCCGAAGGCGATGCTGAGCCTGTCGAAGGGCGACCACGGGCGGGCCCTGCTCAGCGACGGTGCCGCGCTGCGGGTGGTCTCCGACACCACCGTCGAGTTCCTCCGCTGGTCCCTCTACGGCGACGAGGCCGCCAAGCGGCGCATCCCGGCCGATGCCGCCCGCGGCGACCTCGCCACCCTCGACAACCGCCTCTGACCGCCCCGGGCCCGTCCAACATCAGGGAACCGACCAAGGTCCGAACAACCTCGTGCGGGGGCGTCAGGTGGTGTGGTCGATGACGACCTTGCCGAATACGTCCCCGGAGTGCAGGCGGGCGAACGCCTCCTCGACCGTGCTGAACGGGACCACGCTGTCCACCACCGGGCGTACGCCTCGCTCAGCGCAGAAGGCGAGCAGGTCGGTCAGTTCCTCCGGGGTGCCCATCGAGGTGCCGAGGATCTCCAGCTGCATGGCGAAGACCCGGCGCAGGTTGACCTTCGGCTCGTGCCCGGCGGTGGCACCGGAGACGACGATCCGGGCCATCGGGGCGGCCGACTTCAGCGAGTGGTCGAAGGTGGCGGCGCCGACCGTCTCGATCACCACGTCGACCCGCTCCGGCAGCCGGGCGCCCGGCTCGACGGCGGTCGCGCCCAGCTCGGCGATCCGCTCCCGCTTGGCGGCGTCCCGGCTGGTCGCGTACACCCGCTTGCCCATCGCGGCGGCGAGCGCGACCGCCGCGGTGGCGACGCCCCCGCCGGCGCCCTGCACCAGCACCGCCTCGGCGTCGTCCACCCGGCCCTTGGTGGTCAGCATCCGCCACGCGGTCAGCCAGGCGGTCGGCAGGCAGGCCGCGTCCGTCGCCGCCAGGCCGGCCGGCAGCGGTACCAGGTTCGACCGGGGTACGGCGACCCGCTCGGCGAGCGTGCCGGGGAAGTGCTCGGAGAGGATGGACACGCCACGCGGATCGCCCGGGGTGGGGATCACCGGGTAGACGACCACCTCGTTGCCGTCCGGGTCCAGCCCGGCGGCGTCGCAGCCGAGGATCATCGGGAGCTGGTCCGCGCGCAGCCCCACCCCGCGCAGCGACCAGAGGTCGTGGTGGTTCAGCGAGCTGGCGCGGATTTGCACGGTGACCCAGTTCCCGTCCGGGTGGGTCGGCTCGGGCCGCTCGCCGACGGTGAGCGCGGCGAGCGGGTCGGTGTCGTCGAAGCGGGAGGCGAAGGCGGCACGCATGAGCGGCACGGTAACAAGCCGGGCAGGCGACAAGAAGGGCCCGTGCCGAGGCACGGGCCCTTCTCACAGCCCTCAGGCCCGGGCGACCCCGTCGCGGCGGGCGGCCTCGGCCACCGCCGCGGCGACCGCGGGGGCGACCCGGGGGTCCAGCGGCGACGGGACGATCGCCTCGGCGGTGAGCGACTCGGCCACCACCCCGGCGATGGCGTCGGCGGCGGCCACCTTCATGCCGTCGGTGATCCGGGTGGCCCGGGCGTCCAGCGCGCCCCGGAACACGCCCGGGAAGGCCAGCACGTTGTTGATCTGGTTGGGGTAGTCGCTGCGGCCGGTGGCGACCACCGCGACGTGCCGGGCGGCCACCTCGGGGTGCACCTCCGGGGTCGGGTTGGCCAGGGCGAAGACGATCCCGCCGGCGGCCATGCCGGCCACGGCGTGCTCCGGGATCTGCCCGCCGGAGACGCCGATCAGCACGTCCGCGCCGCGCAGCGCCTCGGTGATGTCACCGGACCGGCCGTCGGCGTTGGTGCTCGCGGCCAGCTCCGCCTTGCTGCCGGTGAGGTCGGCGCGGTGCCGGCCGATGATGCCCTTGGAGTCGCAGACCACCACCTGGTCGGGGTTGACACCCCCGGCCACCAGCATCTTCGTCACCGCCACCCCGGCCGCGCCGGCGCCGCTGACCGCCACCCGCAGGTCACCGAGCTTGCGGTTGAGCAGCGAGGCGGCGTTGCGCAGCGCGGCCAGCACCACGATCGCGGTGCCGTGCTGGTCGTCGTGGAAGACCGGGATCGGCAGCGCCTCGTCCAGCCGGCGCTCCACCTCGAAGCAGCGCGGGGCGCTGATGTCCTCCAGGTTGATCCCGCCGAACGAGGGTGCCAGCGCCCGCACCACCGCCACGATCTCGTCCACGTCCTGGGTGTCCAGGCAGATCGGTACCGCGTCGACCCCGGCGAACTGCTTGAACAGCACGGCCTTGCCCTCCATCACCGGCAGCGCCGCCCGCGGGCCGATGTTGCCCAGCCCGAGTACGGCGGAGCCGTCGGTGACGACCGCGACGGTGTGCGACACCCAGGTGTAGTCGTCGGCCAGGGTCTCGTCGGCGGCGATCGCCTCACAGACCCGGGCCACACCCGGGGTGTACGCGAGGGAGAGGTCCTCCCGGCTGGTGAGCGGGACCGTCGAGACGACGGCCATCTTGCCGCCCCGGTGCAGCCGGAAGACGGGATCAGCAGGGTCCACGGTGGACGGTGGCATGGTGGTGACTCCAGGATCTGTCGAGCAACTGGACCGGCCGGTCGGACGCGAGGTGAGGCGACGAGCGGCGGGCACGGTGCGGGGGGTCACCCGGGCACTTTCCGAGCATAGTGTCGTCGGACCGCCGCCGATGTGAGCAGTGTCATATCAGTTTCGGTCGGACCCGTGCGGGGCGCGGCCAGTAGCGGGCCACCACCCGCCCGCGCACGTCCGCCACCCCGTACGCCCGGGAGTCGTCGGTAACCAGGTCGTTGTCGCCGGAGAGCCACCAGCCGCCGCCCTCGGCCCGGACCGCCCGCTTGACCACCAGCAGCTCGGGGCGGCTGCGGAAGACGGCGACCACGACGTCACCGGGGCGGACCGGGCGGCCGCCACGGCGGACCAGCACCGCGTCGCCGTGGCGCAGCGTCGGGGCCATGGACGGACCGGTCACCAGGACGGCCGTCAGGGGCCACCGCAGCCGGGGGGCGGCCGCCGGTCGCTCGGCGGTCATCGGTTTCACCTCCACCCGCCTCGGGAAGCGGGTCCAGGAGTAATGTCGTCTTGGATCATCGCAAACTTCCCATGGAGGATCCCGATGCGACTTCCACGCATCCTTACGCCCCGCGTGACGGCCAGCGCCCACTGTGACCTGCCGTGCGGCGTCTACGACCCGGCGCAGGCCCGGATCGAGGCCGAGTCGGTCAAAATGATCTGCGAGAAGTACCAGGCGAACACCGACCCGGAGTACCGCACCCGGGCGGTCATCATCAAGGAGCAGCGCGCCGAGCTGGTCAAGCACCACCTCTGGGTGCTCTGGACCGACTACTTCAAGCCGGCCCACTTCGAGAAGTACCCGCACCTGCACCAGCTGTTCAACGAGGCCACCAAGCTGGCCGGTTCCAGCGGCGCCAAGGGCAGCGTCGACCCGGTCGTGGCCGACCAGCTGCTGCAGAAGATCGACGAGATTTCCAAGATCTTCTGGGAGACCAAGAAGGCGTGACCCGCGGGGCCACCCCGACGATCCGGCCGGCACGTCCCGAGGACGTGCCGGCCGTCGTCGCCATGGTGCACGAGCTGGCCGCGTACGAACGCGCGGCCGACCAGTGCCTCCTGACCGGCGAGCAGCTCACCGCCGCCCTGTTCGGCCCCGCACCGGCGCTCTACGGCCACGTGGCCGTCGACGCCGACGACCGGCCGGTCGGTTTCGCGCTCTGGTTCCTCAACTTCTCCACCTGGGCCGGCGTTCACGGCATCTACCTGGAGGACCTCTACGTCCGCCCGGCGGCCCGGGGCACCGGTGCCGGCCGGCTGCTGCTGGCCACCCTGGCCGCGATGTGCGTGGAGCGCGGCTACCAGCGGCTGGAGTGGTGGATGATCAACTGGAACCCGGCCGCCGGCTTCTACGCCTCGATCGGCGCGCGGAAGATGGACGAGTGGGTCCCCTACCGGCTCAGCGGCGACGCCCTGGCCGGACTGGCCGCCCAGGCGGCCACCCCCGCACGTCCGCCCCGCTGAGCGGGTAGAGTCCCGGACCGGAGGGATGAGGCGTGACTCAACTGACCGGGCACCCGACGAGCGACGACGTCGTGCACCTCACCGTGCCCGCGGACGGGGGCTATCTGGGGGTGCTCCGTACCGCCACCGCCGGCCTCGCGGCGCGGTTGCAGTTCGCCCTCGACGAGATCGAGGATCTGCGCATCGCGGTCGACGAGGCGTGCGCCATGCTGCTCGCCATCGCCACCCGGGACGCCGAGCTCGACTGCCGGTTCTCGGTGACCGACGACGCGCTCACCGTCGAGGTGACCGTGCCGACCGTACGCGGCGCCGCCCTCCCGGCCGAGTCGTCCTTCGCCTGGAAGGTGCTGACCGCGCTGACCACCACGGCGTCCGCGAGCGCCGCCGACAGCCGGGCCACCATCTCCCTGCTCACCCGGCGTTCCTCCGGCTACTGACCACCCGAGCGGTGGTCACTCGAAGCCGAGGGCGCGGGTGGTCGGGGTGCTCACCAGCAGCGCGGTCACGCCGAGACCGAGCGCCATCAACGGCACGCCGAGCCAGCCCAGCCCGCCCTGGAGCATGAACCAGCCGATCGGCAGCAGCATGAGCTGGAGCACGATCGCTGGCGCCCGGGCACCGGCCCGCCGCCGGGTCAGCGCGGTCCCCAGCGCCCAGAGCGCCACCGCGGCGCCGACGGCGAACGCGGTCACCAGCACCGCCGAGGCCAGATCGGTGGTGGTGGCGGTGAGATCGGCCCAGACCAGCCACACGGCGACCAGCCCCACGGCGCCGGCCTCCCCCCCACAGCAGCCGCACCGCCCAGCGGAGGGTGACGGGAATCGGGTCGGAGTCGATGGTCACGCGCGCCACGATACCCGTGGCGCAGCGGGGTACAGTGCCGCCCATGCGGGCCGTCCTGGTGGTCAATCCGAAGGCCACCACCACCAGCGAGCGCAGCCGGGACGTCCTGGTCCGGGCGCTGCGCAGTGAAGTCGACCTCTCCGTGCGGTACACCCGGCGGCGCGGCCACGCCACCGCGCTGGCCCGTGAGGCGGCCGAGGAGGGCGTCGATGTGGTCGTCACCCTCGGTGGCGACGGCACGGTCAACGAGGTGGTCAACGGGCTGATGTCCGCCCAGCCACCCACCGTCCCCACCGGCGCCACCCCGGCCGAGCGGCTACCGGCCCTGGCAACCGTCCCGGGCGGCTCCACCAACGTCTTCGCCCGGGCGCTGGGACTGCCCCGCGAGTGGCCGGATGGGACCAGCATGATCCTGGAGGGTCTGCGGCTGGGCCGGCACCGGACGATCGGGCTCGGCCGAGCCGACGACCGCTACTTCACGTTCTGCGCCGGTTTCGGCGTCGACGCGGCGGTGATCAACCGGGTGGAGCGGGCGCGCCGGCGCGGCCGGGTCTCCACCCCCGCGCTCTACTTCCGCTCCACGGTCAGCCAGTACTTCCTCGGCTCTGACCGCCGGCACCCGGCGATCAGCCTGGAACGCCCGGGCGAGCCGGCCGAGGGCGAGCTGGCGACCGTCATCATCCAGAACACCGCGCCGTGGACGTATCTCGGCGACCGGGAGATCAACCCCAACCCGGAGGCGTCGTTCGACCTTGGGCTGGACGTATTCGCGCTGCGCCAGCTCAGGGTCGCCAGTACGACACGCACCGTGACGCAGTCCTTCTCCCGGCGGCCCGACCCGCACGGCAAACAGGTGCTCAGGCTGCATGACGTGGCCGAGTTCACCCTGCTGTCCAGCCGTCCCCAGGCGTTCCAGCTGGACGGGGACTATCTCGGCGAGCGGGAGAAAGTCAGATTCACATCCATTCCCGCCGCACTGAGAGTAATCTGCTAGGTCTCGGGTACCGCCCTAGGTTGACGCGGCCGCGACACCCCCCACCGGGACGGCCGCCACGCGGAGGGTTGGCGCCGGAAATGTCAGCAATGTCACGCGGACTGTACTATATTGATCCTCGACTGTGGTACGCCGGGTAACCGGACCCCCCGGAAAACCGGACAAATGGGTTGTGGGCTTGCTCACCGCTCGGAGTTTTTCCGAGCGTCACCCTTGACATCGTGAGCGTTCGTGAAAGTATTCACAAGCGAACTTGAGTTACCGGGACATTGCCTGGATATGCTCGGCAGGTTGAGCTGTTCCAGCAGGTCCTCGGGACCAACAGCCTGCTCACGCACTGCCGAATAGGCGGACGCGAACCGTCACCATCGGCGCTGCGGATGCATATAGGAAAAGCACCACAGCAATATCTGCCACCCATCCAGAATGAGGAGTGTTGCCGCCATGGACTGGCGTCACCATGCTGTCTGCCGCGACGAGGACCCGGAGCTGTTCTTCCCGATCGGGACGTCCGGTCCGGCTCTCCTGCAGGTCGAGCAGGCCAAGGCCGTCTGCCGGCGCTGCTCCGTGACCGACCAGTGCCTGCAGTGGGCGCTCGAGTCGGGTCAGGACGCCGGCGTCTGGGGCGGGATGAGCGAGGAGGAGCGGCGCGCCGTGAAGCGCCGCGGCGGCCTCCGGGTGCTGCGCGCTCACTCCGCCTGATCCACGCACCACAGCTGCACGCCCCGGCCGGGTACGCCCGCCGGGGCGTATCGCTGTCCAGGGCCGTTCGTGGGCTGCGTCCGGCCTGGCACCCCGGCTCTGGCGCCCGATCCGACCCGCCGCGGTGCGCCGGTCGCCGGCGCCGCTCAGCCGCCGGACCGGACCAGCGCGTCGACCCGGCGCAGGACCAGGTCGGCCAACTCCGGGGCGTCGGTCAGCGGGGCGGACACGGCCACCGCCCCGGCCTGCCGCGCCGCCGCCGTCACGGCGTCGTGGAAGAGGCCCGGGGCCAGGAAGTACGCCGACACCGCCACCCGACGGGCACCCCGGGCCCGCAGCCGGGCCACCGCCGCGCCGACGGCCGGCGGAGCCGCCGAGGCGTACGAGACGGCGGTGGGCACGCCGAGACCGGCGCCGAGCGCCACGGCCACCCGCCCCACCGACCCGCGCGCCCGGGCGTCCCGGGTGCCCGCCGCGGCCAGCACCAGCGCGTCGAACCGCCCCGGCTCCGCCTCGCCCAGCCGCCGGCGCAGCCCGGCCAGCAGCCCGCCGTCCACCCGGCCGTCGGCCGGGCCGAGCACGTCGGCCACCCGTACCGCGATCGGCGGGCCCGTTTCCCGGGCCGCCGCGACCGCCGCCGGGATGTCCACCCGCCGGTGGTACGCCGCGGTGAGCAGCAGCGGCACCAGCACCGCCCGGGCGTGCCCGGCGGCCGCCAGGTCCCGCAGCACCGCCGTCGGACCGGGCTCGGTGTGGTCGAGCCAGCTCGGATGGACCGGGGTGCCGGGTCGGGCATCCGCGACCGCCCGGGCCAGCGCCCGGGTCGCCTCGGCCGCCCGCGGATCCCGGCTGCCGTGGGCGACCAGCACCACCGGGTCGGCCGGCACCGCGCCGGCCGCCCGCGGGCTCGCCGCCACCGCCCCGGACCCCGCCGGCCCGATCAGACGTGCAGACCGCACTCGGTCTTCTCGAACATCGCCCAGCGGCCGGCCCGCGGATCCTCCCCCGCCTTGGTGCGGCGGGTGCACGGCCAGCAGCCGATCGAGCTGTAGCCCTGCCGGAACAGCTCGTTGACCGGCACGTTCCAGCGGGCGACGTACGCGTCCACGTCGGCCTGGCTCCAAGCCGCGATCGGGTTGACCTTGACCTTGCCGCGGCGGGCGTCGAAGGTCACCACCGGCGTGTTCGCCCGGCTCGGCGACTCGTCCCGGCGCAGCCCGGCGGCCCAGGCGTCGTAGCCGGCGAGCGCCCGCTCCAACGGCTCCACTTTGCGCAGCTGGCAGCAGTCGTCGGGGGACCTGTTGAACAGGCGCGGGCCGTACTCGCCGTCCTGCTGGCCCACGGTCAGCCGGGGCCGGATCGAGCGGACGTTCACCGGCAGGGTCCGGGCCACCTCGTCACGGACCCTCAGCGTCTCGGGGAAGTGCAGGCCGGTGTCGAGGAAGACCACGTCCACCCCGGGGGCGACCCGGGAGACCAGGTGCGCCAGCACCGCGTCCGCCATCGAGCTGGTGACGCAGAACCGGTCGCCGAAGGTCTCCGCCGCCCAGCGGGCGATCTCCAGCGCGGGTGCGCCCTCCAGCTCCCGGCCGGCCTTCTCGGCCAGCGCGCGCAGCTCCTGCGGGTCGCGGGCGGCCGGGTCCTCCGGCGCCGGCCCGCCGGGCCCCACCAGGCCGAGGTTCGCCGCGGACACCAGGCTCATCGGTGCCCCCTCTCGTTCGCGACTGCGGGGCTGGCAAGCTCGCTCCTCGCGCTCACCGGGCCACCCCCTTGCTGAGCAGGCCGGTGAACCTCACCGTGAACACCCGGGCACAGGCGTGGCACTCCCAGCCGCCGTGACCGGTCTCGCTCGGCCGCAGGTCCTCCTCCCCGCAGTACGGGCAGTACAGCGGCACGGAACGGCTCTCGCTCATCGCGACACCTCGCTTCGCTCGGTGCCACGCTGAGGCTCGACGAGCTGGCTGGTTCGCTCGCTACCCTCGCTCATCGGAGTTCCTCCTCGTCGACCCTGATCACCCAGTTGGCGAACGTCTCACCCTCGGCCCGGCCGGTCAGGTAGCGGCGGGCCAGCCGCTCCACGTACTCCGGGAGCTCCTCTGCGGTGGTCTTCAGGCCGCGCAGCTTGCGGCCGAAGCCCGCGGTCCGGCCCTCGGCCATGCCGAGCCCGCCGCCGAGGTGCACCTGGAAGCCCTCGACCTGACGGCCGTCCGGGCCGATGACCAGCTGACCCTTCAGCCCGATGTCGGCGACCTGGGTACGGGCGCAGGCGTTCGGGCAGCCGTTGAGGTGGATGGAGATGTCCGCGTCGAAGTCACGCAGCCGCTGCTCCAGCCGGGCCACCAGCTCCTGACCGCGCGCCTTGGTCTCGACGATGGCCAGCTTGCAGTACTCGATGCCGGTGCAGGCCATCGTGCCGCGCCGCCAGGCCGACGGCCGGGCCTCCAGCCCGATCCCGCGCAGCGCCTCGACCAGCGACTCCGTCCGCTCCGGGGCGACGTCGAGCACCAGCAGCTTCTGGTACGGGGTGAGCCGCACCCGGTCGCTGCCGTGCGCCTCCACCACGTCGGCGAGCCGGGCGAGCTGCCCGCCGGAGACCCGTCCGACCACCGGGGCGGCCCCGACGTAGTTGCGGCCGTCCCGCTGCCGGTGCACGCCGAGGTGGTCGACGGGCCGGTCGGGCAGCTGCGGGGCGGGGCCGTCGAGCAGGGTGCGCCCGAGGTACTCCTTTTCCAGCACCTCGCGGAAGCGCTCCACGCCCCAGTCGGCGACCAGGAACTTCAGCCGGGCCCGGTTGCGCAGCCGGCGGTAGCCGTAGTCGCGGAAGATGCCGACCACACCCGCCCAGACGTCCGGCACCTCAGCCAGCGGCACCCAGACGCCGAGGCGCTTGGCCAGCATGGGGTTGGTGGACAGGCCACCGCCGACCCAGAGGTCGAAGCCGGGGCCGTGCTCCGGGTGGTCGACGCCGAGGAGGGCGATGTCGTTCGCCTCGTACGGGGTGTCGACCAGCCAGGAGATGGAGGACTTGAACTTGCGGGGCAGATTGGAGAACTGCTTGTCACCGACGTACCGGCGGACGATTTCGTCGATCGCCGGGGTCGGGTCGACCAGCTCGGCCTCGGCCACCCCGGCGACCGGGCTGCCCAGCACGATCCGGGGGCAGTCGCCGCACGCCTCGGTGGTCTGCAGGCCGACCGCCTCCAGCCGGCGCCAGATCTCGGGCATGTCCTCGACCCGGATCCAGTGGTACTGGATGTTCTGCCGGTCGGTGATGTCGGCGGTGTCCCGGGCGAACTCCCGGGAGATGTCGGCGACCACGCGGAGCTGGGCGACGGTGAGCTGTCCGCCGTCGATCCGCACCCGGAGCATGAAGAACTCGTCCTCCAGCTCGTGCGGCTCCAGCACCGCGGTGCGCCCGCCGTCGATGCCAACCTTGCGCTGGGTGTAGAGGCCCCACCAGCGGAACCGGCCACGCAGGTCCTGCGGGTCGATCGAGGCGAAGCCCCGGTGGGCGTAGATGTTCTCGATCCGGGCCCGGACGTTCAGCGGGTCGTCGTCCTTCTTGATCCGCTCGTTGGGGTTGAGCGGCTCGCGGTGGCCGAGCGCCCACTGACCCTCGCCCCGGGCACGGCGGGGCGGCCGGGCGGCGCGTGCCGCCGGGTCGTCGGACCGGGCCGGGATGCTGCTGACCGCCATGGCGGCGTCCTCCGTTGTCTGCGGGTGCCTCGATGGGGAACGCGGGCGCGCGGCCGGCCCGTCGGGACGGGCTGGGGACAACGGTGTCGGAACAGCCGGCGCGGTGCGCGCCCGAGACGGATGAGTCGGGCGTCGTCAGTGGGCCGGACAGATCGCGCTGCGGACGCGGCCGTAGTCGACGTGGCGACGGGCCACGAAGCGGCGGACGACAGCGGCGGTCATGGGGCCATGCTGCCACACCCCCGCGGGGGCGGCCAATGACCGCGTGCGCGATCCCACATCACGGGCCACCGGCGCCGCCGGGGAACGGCCCGGCCACGGATCGGCGGACCGGCGGGATGGGCGGCCCGGCTGTGTGAGGCTGCGGTATATGACCGGTTCTTCTGGCGTGGGGCCACGTCGCGGCCACACTTCACCGGCCGACGACGGACCGGGCCGGCCGGCCTCGGCGGCCCGGGTGACCTGGCTGGCGCCCACGCTGATCACCCTGGCCGTCGAGCTCGCCGGGATCGGCCACGCACAACCGTGGCGCGACGAACTGGCCACCTGGAGCGCCGCCAGCCGGCCGCTCGGCGACCTGGCCCGGCTGGCCGGCACCATCGATGCCGCCACCGCCCCGTACTACCTGTTCATGCACGGCTGGCTGGCGGTGTTCGGCGATTCGGTGACCGCCCTGCGCCTGCCCGCCGCGGTGGCGATGGCCGCCGCGGCCGGGCTGACCGCGGTGCTCGGCGACCGGCTGGTTGGCGCCCGGGCGGGGCTGCTCGCCGGGCTGCTCTTCGCGGTGCTCCCCGGTACCTCGCGCTACGGGCAGGAGGCCCGGCCGTACGCACTGGCCACCCTCTTCGCGGTGCTGGCCACGCTGCTGCTGGTCGCCGCCCTGCGCCGTCCCGGGCCGGGTCGCTGGGCCGGGTACGCCGCCGCCGTCGCCGCGCTCGGGCTGACCCACCTGATCGCCCTCACCCTGCTCGCCGCGCACGCGGTGGCGGTGCTCGCCGCCGGCCGCCGAGGCTTGCCCCCCGTACCGGGGACGACCGGGGGCGGGGACCGGGCAGCCGCTCAGCGACACCCGGTGCGGTGGTTTCTGTTCGCCCTGGTGCCGGCGGCGCTGCTGGTGACCCCGCTGGTCCTGCTCGCCCGTCGGCAGCGGGCCCGGCAACTGGACTGGGTGGACGCCGCCCGCC